>CALMVK010000317.1 GCA_937873145.1 uncultured Granulicella sp.
GTTGAGCAGCGGGGAGCCGGGGCCGCCTACGCCGTTGGGGGGCTCCTGGATGGTGTAGTCGATGCCGCGAAGATTACCTCCGCCGGCGGCGCGGCGGCGGTCGGTGTCGGCGAGGACGAGGTTGTAGCGCTCGATTTCAACGTCGAGATTGTTCTCGATGGCGAGCGCTATGGCATCACGGGCGGTGAGATAGAGCTTGCCGTCGCGGACGAGCGAACGGAGGCGATCGCCATTGCCGGCAAAGAGCGGAGGAACCTGAGGGGCACGATAAGGGCCCACAAAGAAACGCGGGTTGAAGCCGCTCGGAGCAAGCCGCAAGGGCATGACGGGTGGGCTACCGATGTCGGTGTTTGGGACGCCGGGGGTGAAGCCGCTGATGGGTGGAGCATCCGGAACGATCGGCGTAGCGAGGGCTGGCGCCGGCGGCGGCGGTGGGACCGGAGGAAGAGGCCGCAGCGCCTGCGCCTGTGCGGACGGGCTGGTGAAAGCGTGTGTCAAGAGGACAAAGACAAGCGCGGCGGGACCGCGGGATTCGATCATTGTTGCGTCCCCTGCTTGCCGCTGGCCTTGGTTTGCTGTCCTCCGGAAGGTTTTTTCTGCTGCGGTTTTGCGTTCATGCCTTGCATATCCTGATCGATGATGCCGTCGTCTGCGTACTGGGTGGAGCCACCGGGCGGCTTGGGCTGGATCGCCTGGTTGGGCGAACTCGTCTTCTGTTGCTGGGAGCTCATGTGGGTGCGGACGCTGGCACCTTCCACGACATCGTCGGTAAAGCTGCTGGCGACGATCTGTCCGGGACGAAGACCGGCGACGATCTCGACCGCGGAGCCGTAGTCGCGGCCGATCTGGATGGGAGTGAGCTTGATTTTGCCGTTGTCGATGACGGCCACGGTGGGCCGGTCGTCGCGGATGGCGATCGCATCGCCGGTGACGACGATGGGGCCACCGACGTCGGCCGCGTCTCCGGTCTTATCGGCGAAGGTGACGACGGCGTACATGCCGGGGATAAGAAGGCCGGCGTGGTTGTCGACTTGCACCTCGACCAGTTCAGTGCGGGTGTTTTGATCGAGGGATTCGGCAGTGCGGGTGACGGCGGCGTGGAAGGTCTGGTTCGGAAGCTCCTGGAAGTTCAGGGCGGCGGCCTGGCCATTGTGGATCTGGCTGGCGTAGCCTTCAGGAACCGAGACGAGGATGCGCAGCCGGCCGGACTGGGCGATGGTAAACAGAGCGCCGCCCTGGCCGCCCTGGCCGGTAGAGGGCGTGGCCAGATTGGTTCCAGTGCCGGACGAGCCTCCGGTGTTGGAGGAGGCGTTTTGCGCGGAGCCGGAGGCGCTGGAGCCGGTGGCGACAGGGGCAGGAGCGCTGCTGCCGCCGGCACCGGAGGCCTGGATGAGATCGCCATTGTCGACGTTGCGCTGAATAACGACGCCATCGAAGGGAGCGGTGACCCGCTCGAACTGCTGCAACGCGACGGCGTGGCCTAGGTTGGCTTTGTACGCTTCGACGTTGCGTTCCGCGGCGGCGACGTTTGCGATTTGGGACTGATAGTCAGCTTCGCGCTGGTCTCCATCCTGGCGGGAGAAGACGCCGCGGGCGACGAGGGCGCGGTAGCGTTCGACCGTGACCTTGGTGAGGGCGAGCTGGGTCTGCTGTTGGGCGAGCTGCGCCGCGGCCTGATCCACCTGTTGCCGGGCCTGCGCAACCTGCTGGTCGAGATCCGGGGCATCGATGATGGCGAGCAGTTGGCCTTTGTGGACGTGATCGCCGATGTCGACGAAGCGCTTTCTGAGATAGCCGTTGGCACGGGCGTAGACGGAGGAGACCGTGATGGGAATCGTGGTTCCGGGCACGACCAGGCCTCCGCCTCCGGTAGCGCGCGCCACCTTGACGACATCGATCTCAGGCTCTGCGGTCTGCTCACGGGTCTGCTGTTTAGCTTCCCGATTGCGCGAGAGACGCGGAAGCACGCCGATCACGAGGCCGACCAACATGACGACAAGAACGCATGCGATTAGCCAGAAGAGGGTTTTATTGCCTCGTACGCGCTTGAATGGAGCTTCGACGGTTTCCGCAACAGGACGATGATGCTTTTTGGCGCTGGAGTTCGTCTGGGCGAAGCTGTTGCCGAGTTTGGTGTCGTCGGCGGAGTTGGGGTCGGCAAAGGAGCTGCCGAGAGTATGTTCGTCGGCGTAGGCGGGATCGGCAAAGTCGCGTCCGAGGCGCGGGCCGTCGATTGCGTTGCGTTCGCCGAAGTCTTGACCAAGTGTGCGAGAGTCGGCTTCCTGTGGGCGCTCAAAGGTTTCGCCGAGGTGCTCGCGGCCGTCGCTCAGTCGCGGCGAGGGTGAATCTGCGTCGCGTCTCGGGTCGGAATTGTAAGGGTCGTTCGGCATTGCGCGGGTCGCTCCTGTTACGCGGGTTGCTGCTGGGCCTGGCCGGAGCTGGCGGGTTTCCCGAGAGAGTTTTCTCCCGGGGGGATGGGACCGTATTGTTCATCGATCTGCTGGTCGAAGTCGGTCGGGGCGTTCTTTTTGAGCAGCGAGTAGATGACGGGAACGATGAAGAGGGTGCCGACCGTAGCCAGCAGCAGGCCTCCGATGACAGCGCGGCCGAGCGGCGCGTTCTGCTCGCCGCCTTCGCCGAGGGCAAGCGCCATGGGCAGCATGCCGATGATCATGGCCAACGCGGTCATCAGCACCGGACGCAGGCGGGTGTGTCCGGCGTTGAGTGCGGCCTCTAGGCGATCCTTGCCGGCGGTCCGCTCGTCGTTGGCGAAGACGACCATCAGGATGGAGTTGGCGGTGGCGACGCCAATCGTCATGATGGCCCCCATTAGCGAGGGAACGCTGAACGTGGTCTGCGTAACGAAGAGCATCCATAGGATTCCGGAGAAGGCTCCCGGCAACGCCATAAGGATGATGAGCGGATCGAGCCAGGACTGGAAGTTGACCGCCATCAGCAGATAGACCAGCAGGATGGCGAAGATGATGCCGATGCCAAGACGCAGGAAGGAGTCGGACATGGTCTTAACCTCGCCGCGCAGAGCGAGCGAGGAGCCGATTGGGAGAGTCTTGGTCTCGTCGGCGATGACCTTGCGGATGTCCGTCGCGACCCCGCCAAGGTCGCGCCGGTCGACGTCGGCGTAGATGTCGAAGACGGGCTGGATGCTGTAGTGATCGATGACGATCGGGGACTGATCGCGGCGGAAGGTGGCGAGGTTTCCAAGCAGTTGTGAGGTATCGCCGTTTGCTGAGGTGACGGACGTGCGGGCGAGCGCGGGGAGAGAGTCGATGCGATAGATGGGCGTCTGGGTGACGATCTGGTAGTTGACGCCGTTGAGCGGATTGAGCCACTCGTTGGGCGCAGTCTGGCCGGTGCCGGTAAGCGAGATCAGCGTGGATTGCGCGACATCGGACTGCGTAAGGCCTACCTGGCGGGCCTTGGTACGATCGACGTTGACCTGAACCGTGGGGTAGGAGACCTGCTGGTGAATATGGACGTCGACCGCTCCCGGAATGGCGGAGATGCGTGCGAGGATGCGCTGGGCGATGGCATAGTTCTGCTTGGCGCGGCCGGCAATCTGAACATCGATCGGCGCAGGCAGACCGAAGTCGAGGATCTGATTGGTGATGTTGGCCGGGGTAAAGAAGAAGGTGCCTCCGGGGAATTTGGCGGGGAGATCGTCGCGCAGCAGGCGCATGTATTTGGTGGTGTCACGCTTGCCGGGATTGAGCGCGATGAGGATGTCTCCATCGGTATTGGAGATGGTGGCGCTGGCGACAAAACCTAGATTGATGCCGCCATTCGGCAAGCCGATGTTGTCCAGAATGAGCTGGGTCTCGGAGGCGGGAATGATGGTTCGAATCTCGCGCTCGATGGAGGCAAAGTACTGCTCGGAGTCCTCGATGCGCATCCCCTGCGGAGGATTGACGTGCAGGCGCATCTGGCCGGAGTCGACGTAGGGGAAGAAGTCTTCGCCGATGACGAAGGTAAGGGGCAAAGAGAGAAGGATGAAGACGCCGAAGAGGATCAGCGTGATGGCGGGATTGGCGAGGCACCACTCGAGCGCGCCTTTATAGCCTTCGCGCATGCGCTCGAATTGGCGATCGAAGCGTTGGTGCCAGCGCCAAATCCAATTGCGTTTTTCCTCACGCTTCGACTCGCCTTCGTCCTGGTAGAGACCGATCTCGGCCGCGAGCAGAAAGTGCATCATCGTGGGCACGAGCGTACGGGAGAGGAAGTAGGAGGCCAGCATGGCGAAGGCGACGGCCTCAGCCAGGGGGGTGAAGAGGTATTTCGCTGCTCCGGTGAGCAGCACGACCGGGATGAAGACGATGCAGATGGAAAGAGTGGAGACGAAGGCGGGCGCGGCAACCTGCTGGGCGGAGTCGAGGATGGCACGGACCAGAGGCTTCTTTTCAGCCATATTGCGGTGCGTATTTTCGATCTCGACGGTAGCGTCGTCGACGAGGATGCCGACGGCGAGAGCGAGGCCGCCAAGGGTCATCACGTTGATGGTCTCGCCCAGCGCGGTGAGAATGGCGAGCGAGGTAGCGATCGAGAGCGGGATCGAGGTGCAGACGATGAGGGTCGAGCGCCAAGAGCCGAGAAAAAGCAGGATCATCAGGCCGGTGAGGGCGGCGGCGATGGTGGCCTCGCGAGCGACTTCGTTGATGGAATCGCGCACGAAGATGGACTGGTCGAACAAAGGAACGACCTTCAGGTTGGGAGGCAGACCCGCGACGACTCTGGGAATGGATTTGATGACGCCGTCGACGATGTCGATGGTGCTGGTCTCGCCATTTTTGAGCACGGTGAGTAAAGCGCTCTTGCGGCCGTTCTCGCGCACAATGTTGGTCTGTTCGGCGTAGCCTTCGTGCGCCGTGGCCACATCTTTGAGAAAGACGACGGTGCCATTGGCGGCGCGAATCGGCAGATCGTTCAACGCGGCGACTTCACCCGGTGAGGAGTTCAGCTTGACGACATATTCGCGGTTGCCGAGACGGGCGGTTCCGGCGGGAAGGATGAGGTTCTGCTGATTGACGGCGATCGAGACGTCACTGGCGGAAAGGTGTTTGGCGTAGAGCAGGTTGGGATCGGTATCGATCATGACCTGGCGTACCTTCCCGCCGTAGGGCAGGGGTATCGAGGCACCCTGGACGTTTGAGAGACGCGGCCGAATAAAGCTGATGCCGAGATCGTACAGATCGGCTTCGCTTAACCCTTGGCCAGAGAGAGCGAGCTGGACGACGGGCACCGAGGAGGCGTCGAACTTGAGGATGTTGGGCGGATACGTGCCTGGAGGCAGGATGCGCAGCACCGTCTGCACGACGGCGGTAACTTGTGAGATCGCAAGCTCGACCTTGACGTTGGGCTGGAAGTACACCCGAATGACGGAGACGCCCTGGTAGGACTCGGACTCGGAGTGCTCGATATTGTTGACGGTAGTAGTAAGCGCGCGCTCGGTGACGGTGACAATGCGGCCTTCCATCTCGGTAGGCGTCAGGCCGGCGTAGGTCCAGACGATGGTGACTACTGGAATATTGATGTAGGGGAAGATGTCCTTGGGCGCTTCAATGGCAGACCCTAGACCGAGCGCGAAGAGCAGCAGCGAGAGAACGACAAAGGTATAGGGCCGGCGAAGCGCGAGTCTAACAATCCACATGAGGTTTTTCCTGCAGAACCGGCGAGCTTGATCAAGAGGGCCAAGGAGCTATCTCAGACTTGAGGGGCCCATCGTGCTTGGTAGACGCAGAGAAGGCCTAGGAAGACGCTTTTTCGTGGAAGAAGACCGCGCAGAAACGACTTGCATGTGATTGCATGAAAGCGGCTTAGGTAGAACCAGGGCTGGACTTAGAGTTGTGCCTGCCTTGGGGAAGGGATCGCCAAGGCAGGCATGCAGCCGAAGCTACTGCTTCTTTGCCTTCTCAAAACGCGCGTTGATGGCCGTCCAGTTGACGGTGTTCCACCAGGCGGCCAGGTAGTCGGGACGCTTGTTCTGGTACTTCAAATAGTAGGCGTGCTCCCAGACGTCGTTGCCGAGGATCGGGTAGAGGCCCTGCGAAAGTGGGTTGTCCTGGTTGGCAGTGGTGACGATCTTGAGTTTGCCGTCTTCCTGTCCTTCCTTGGACCAGACGAGCCAACCCCAGCCGGAGCCGAACTGCTTTGCGGTGGTCTCGTTGAAGAGTTTTTTGAAATCTTCAAAGCTGCCAAAGTCAGTTTTGATCTGGATCTGGATATCGCCGTTCGGCTCGCCTCCTGCATGCGGGGCCATGATCTCCCAGAACATGGTGTGATTGACGTGTCCACCACCATTGTTTTGTACGACCTTGCGGACATCCTCGGGGATGGAGGGCAGGTCTTTGATCAGTTCTTCGGGACTTTTGGAGCCTAACTCCGGATGTTTTTCAATGGCGCCGTTGAGGTTGGTGACGTACGTCTGATGGTGCTTGTCATGGTGCAACTTCATGGTCGCTTCGTCGATGTACGGCTCGAGCGCGGCGTAGTCATAGGGAAGTGGGGGAAGTTCAAAGGCCACGGTGGATCTCCTTGGGGTAGGTGGATGTAGCCGCCATGATCCGCACAGGGATAGCTAACGGACCGAGAAGGGCGACTTGGCTTTTGCTAAAACAGTCGTTGGATGCGGCGCTCGAGTGGAGCGATGCTAAAGGTGGACCGCAGACGCAGGCTCAGGCGACCTGCCCGCGCAGATTTACCGGGGATTCATCAAGGACGGTTTCCCCTCGCGCGACATTTTGGTTTCTAATCACAAGATATGGTGGATAACGAGAATTTCGTAGACGACTATGCCTGGCTGGACGACGGCGGCCCTGCGTTCGGCGCGCCCGGGGTGGAGCCGCGCTGGACCTCGAGCAGGAAGGACGCCGTCTCGACGGCCTACTCTGCGTCGAGCCAGGTTTGGTTTACGGTCTCGCACGGAACGTTGAACGAGGTCTACTTTCCGACCATCGACCGCCCCCAGATGCGGGATATGGAGCTGTTGTTTACCGATGAGGAGACCTTTTTCCATGAGGAAAAACGCTCCCTTGAGTACGATTTCCACTACATTGATCCGGACACGCCGGCGGTGCGAGTCAGCGCTCCGGATCTCGATGGCCGCTATACGGTGACCAAGGAGTTTATTGCCGATCCGCACCATCCGGTGGTGCTGATGCAGGTGAAGATCACCGGGGAGGAGGCGGTGCTGTCGCGGCTGAAGTGCTATGTGCTGTTGGCGCCACATCTGGATGGAGGCGGCGCGGGCAATTCGGCACGCTCGATGATGCTGGCCGGCAAGCGTACGCTGCTGGCTTGGAAACATGGGATGTCTTTGGCGCTGGGGGCGAGCTGCGGCTTTACGCGGAGTTCATGCGGATTTGTGGGCAAAAGCGACGGATACCAAGACCTCTTCGCTCACGGCAAGATGACGTGGCAGTTTGGGCAAGCGAGCAACGGAAATATCGCTGTCATGGGCGAGATCGATGTAGCGAAAAACCGTGAGTTTACGGTGGGAATTGCTTTAGGTGTGGGGCATCACGCTGCCCTCGCAGGGCTAATGCAGACGCTTTCGACGCCGTACGAGGTGCACAGTAAGCGGTTCATTGAGCAGTGGCATCGCGTGCAGAGTCCAAATGGGGAGGCGCTGCGGAAAGCTTCGACCGACGACGGACGGCTGGCACAGGTGAGCCAAAATATCATTCTGACGCACGAGGATAAGACCTATTCGGGCGCGTTCATTGCGTCGGCATCGATTCCGTGGGGCGCGTCGAAGGGCGATTCGGACCTGGGCGGATATCACCTGGTCTGGACGCGGGATATGGTGCAGTCGGCAACCGCGCTGCTGGCGTGCGGCCGGACCGAGACGGCGCGGCGGGCGCTGGTTTACCTAGCCTGCACGCAGCGGCCGGACGGAGGATTCGCGCAGAACTTCTGGATCGACGGCACGGCGTACTGGACAGGTATCCAGCTCGATGAAGTCGCGTTTCCGATTATTCTGGCGTGGCGTTTGTGGAAGGTAGATGGGCTCGGAATCTTCGATGTCTTTCCGTTTGTGGAGAAGGCCGCAGCCTTCCTGGTGCGATATGCGCCGGTGACGCAGCAGGAGCGGTGGGAGGAGAATGCGGGGTATTCGCCTTCGACGCTCGCCTCGGTGGTCTCAGCGCTGGTGTGCGCGGCGGATATTGCCCAGGCGTACAAGGCGGCGGAGCTGGCCGAGTTTCTGTTGACCTATGCGGACTGGATTGAAGAGCACCTGGATGAATGGACGACGACCAAGGACGGTGTGTTGCTGCCGGAGGTGAAGCGGCACTACATGCGCATCCGTCCTCCGCAGCCGGGCGATCCGTTTTACAACCCGCAGCTGCCGCCTGGCTTCCTTCACCTGGCCAACCGCGAGGTAGGCGAGCAAAGCGACTTCGACGCTCGCGAGATCATCGATGGAGGGTTCCTGGAGTTGGTGCGCTATGGAATCCGGCGGGCAGACGATCCGCTGATTACGGAGTCGCTGAAGGTGGTCGACCACTGCCTGAAGTACGAGACGCCTTACGGGCCGTGCTGGCGGCGGTACAACCACGATGGCTACGGACAAAAGAAGGATGGCGGCCCGTACGACGGCTCGGGCCAAGGGCGGGCGTGGCCTCTGCTGGGCGGCGAGCGGGCGCACTACGAGCTGGCGGCAGGGGCAGATGTCAAGCCGCTGATTACGGCGTATGAGCGCTTTTCTTCGGTCGGCGGCATGCTTCCGGAGCAGGTGTGGGATCACGAGGATCTGCCGGCGAAGGGCATGTACAAAGGTCGGTCGGCGGGCTCGGCGCAGCCGCTGGTGTGGGCGCACGCGGAGTACATCAAGCTGCTGCGATCGGTGGCGGATGGCAAGGTCTTCGACACGATCTCGGTGGTGGCGGAGCGGTATGCGGTTGAGCCTGGCAAGCGCAGCTTCCGGAGTACGACGGAGATCTTCCAGGTGGCGAGGCCGATTCGCGCGTTGCCGGCTGGGCACACACTGCGCGTGATGGACCGCGATCGATTTGAGGTGGTGTACACGCTCGATCATTGGGCGACGACGAAGCGAGTGCCGTCGCGCGCTGCGGGATATGCAGGATCGTACGTGGACCTCGAGACGCCGGCGGCTGCTCCGGGAAACCCGCACCAGCTGCTCTTTACATTGCGCTGGCCTCCGGAGACGGGCAAGGAGGAGCGCTGGCTGGGGCACAACGTGGAGGTTAGCCTGACGTCCACGAGTGCCACGGCAGCTTAGGACTCAGGTTACGGGCGCAACGAGATGGCAGGCGAGTACACTGAGGCAGCAGAAAGACGACAGCACGACATCGAACGTCGATAAATCTGGCATTAAGAATGCGGGAGCGGAATGAGCGAGTCTACTTTAGAAATGACAACGGAAATGACCCAGAAGGATCTTGACCAGCTATCGATCAACACGTTGCGCTTCCTCGCCGTGGATGCGGTGGAGAAGGCGAACTCCGGGCATCCAGGGGCGCCGCTCGGCTGTGCGCCGATCGCGTATCTGCTGTTCACAAAGTTTATGAAGTACGATCCACGGGAACCGAAGTGGTCGGATCGGGATCGTTTTGTGCTGTCCAATGGACATGCTTCCGCGCTGCTGTATGGAGCGCTGCACCTGGCCGGGTATGACTTGCCGATGGACCAGCTGGAGCAGTTTCGGCAGTGGGGCTCGCATACGCCGGGCCATCCGGAGTATGGCGAGACGGCCGGAGTGGAGGTAACGACGGGGCCGCTGGGGCAAGGTCTGGCCGAGGCGGTGGGCCTCGCGATTGCCGAAAAGCATCTCTCGGCCATCTTCAACCAGGCCGGCGACACCAGCAGCGGCTACAACAGCCACACGCCGGTCAACCACTTTACCTATGTGCTGTGTGGCGACGGCGACCTGATGGAAGGCGTCTCGCACGAGTCTTGCTCGCTGGCTGGAACGCTGAGCCTCGGCAAGTTGATTGTGTTGTACGACGACAACCTGATCTCGCTCGATGGACCGACAGAGTTGAGCTTTACCGAAGATGTTACGAAGCGTTTCGAGGCCTACCACTGGCACGTGCAGATGGTGGATGACGGGAACGATCTGGTAGGGCTCGAGAAGGCGATCCAGGCGGCCAAGGCGGAGACGACCAAACCCTCGTTGATCCGGGTGCGGACGGTGATTGGGTACGGCAGCCCCAAGGCAGGCACAAGCAAGGTGCACGGCGAGGCGCTGGGCGCGGAAAACGTAAAGGCGACCAAGAAAAATCTGGGCTTTCCCGAGGATAAGAGCTTCTACGTGCCGGAAGAGGCCGCGGCGCACTGGGCCAAGTGTATCGAGAAGGGCAAGCAGGAGCGCGAGGCGTGGGAGACGAAGTTCGCCGCCTATAAGAAGGCCTATCCAAAGTTGGGCTCTGAGTATGACCGCACCACCTCGATGAAGTTGGCTGAGGGCTGGGAGAAAGAGATCCCGGTGTTCCCGACAGAGAAGCCGATCGCCACGCGCAACGCAGGACAGACGGTGATGAACGCGATTGCGAAGGTGGTTCCGGAGCTGTTTGGCGGAGCGGCCGATCTGACGAGCTCGACCAAGACGATCTTCAAAGATTCGCTGAGCTTTCATGTGGATCCGAAGGGGCGCAACGTCTTCTTCGGGGTGCGCGAGTTTGCGATGATGGCCGCGGTGAATGGGATTGCGGCGCACGGCGGGTTGATTCCGTTTGGTTCAACCTTCTTCACGTTTTCGGATTATTGCCGCTCCGCGCTGCGGATGGGCGCACTGCAGAGTTCGCACTCACTCTATATCTTTACGCACGATTCGATCGGCCTGGGCGAGGATGGGCCGACGCACCAGCCGATCGAGCAGTTGATGTCTCTACGGGCGATTCCCCAGATGACCGACTTCCGTCCGGCCGATGCGAACGAAACGGCAGTGTGCTGGCAGTTGGCGCTCGAACGGCATACAGCTTGCTTCATGGCGTTATCGCGGCAGGATTTGCCGGTGCTCGATAACGACAAGTACAAGGTGCACGAGCGCGCGCGTAAGGGGGCCTATGTGCTTGAGGAGTTCGGCAAGGACATCATCCTCGTTGCGACAGGCTCAGAGGTCGAGCTGATTATGAAGGCGGCTGAAGAACTCAAGGCTTCCGGCATTCTGGCCACCGTGGTTTCGATGCCCAGCTTTGCGGTCTTTGAGGAGCAGGACGAAGCGTACAAGATGTCCATCTTCCCGCACAGCGTACCGAAGATTTCGGTGGAGGCTGGTGCGACGATGGGCTGGTGGCGGTACATCGGCCGGGACGGCATTGCCGTGGGTCTGGATCGCTTCGGCGCCTCGGCTCCGGGAAAAGTCGCGATGGAGAAGCTGGGAATCTCGGTGCCGGTCGTGGTGGATCATGCCAAGAAGCTGGTGAAGAAGTAGGCGATGGTCACGTCCAAACGCGAGATGGTGCGCAGGCTTGAAGACGGCGAGGGCGAGCAGCAGGAACGCTCGACCTCGCTGCAGCCGACGTATGAGGATAGTATTCCGCCCGACCCGGACGTGGACTGGGAAGATTGAGGACAGGATGAGGATTGCGATCGCGGCGGATCACGCAGGATTTCCGCTGAAAGAAGAGGTTCGTGCCTACGTGGCGAAGCTCGGGCACGAAGTGCACGATTTGGGCGCGTTCGAAATGGAGTCGACCGATGACTATCCAGATTTTGCCGTGCTGGTGGGCAAGGAGTTGATGGCTGGCCGGGCGGATCGCGGAATCCTGATCTGCGGCTCGGGAGTAGGCGTGTGCATCGCCGCCAACAAGATGCCGGGGGTGCGTGCGTGCATGTGCCACGACACGTACTCGGCGCATCAGGGCGTGGAGCACGACGACATGAACACGTTGGTGATGGGTGCACGAATTATCGGACCGGCGCTGGCGTTCGACCTCGTGGAGGTCTATCTGAAGGCGGTCTTTGGCGCGACGGAAGAACGACTGAAGCGGCGGTTGGACAAAGTAAAAGCAATTGAAAAGACGTATATGCCCGAGGCGCGAGAAACTGCCTAAACGATTCGATGTATGGGTAGAGCTGCGCTTTTAGGATTGGCAGGAAGACTGGCCGAACGATAGCTCTTGCTTCCGTACACGCATCCTGATCCAGACAATCGCATCGAATGACAATCTATGAGTAAACAGATACCCGAACGTGTGTGGTTGATTACAGGAGCCTCAACGGGCTTTGGACGTGAGATGGCGGAGCAGTTGCTGGCCAGAGGCGCAAAAGTGGTCGCGACGGCTCGGAAGCCGGAACAACTTGCGGAGTTTGGCAGCCAGTACCCGGACACAGCCTTGATTTTGCCGCTCGATGTGATGGATCAGGCCGCCGTCGATTCTGCGGTAAAGGCTGCACTCGATCGATTTGGCGGTGTGGATGTGCTGGTGAACAACGCTGGATATGGGGTGAGCGGAGCCATCGAGGAGGTTTCGGAGGCTGAGTTCATGCCGATGTTCGAGACCAATGTCTTCGGGCTGCTGCGGGTAACGCGTGCCTTGCTGCCGCAGTTTCGCGAGCGCAAGCGCGGCAATATTGTGAATATTTCTTCGATTGGCGGGCTGATCGGGACGCCGGGCGTAGGCTACTACAACGCCAGCAAGTTTGCGGTAAATGGGCTGAGCGAGGCGTTGGCAGGTGAGATGGCTCCGCTCGGTGTGCATGTAACGGTGGTCGAGCCAGGACCGTTTCGCACGGATTTTCTGGGCCGCTCGGCGACCATCGCTGCGCACCAGATTGAAGAATACAAACAGAGCGCCGGCAAGTCGCGTGAGTACTTCGAGACGCAAGCGGGCAAGCAGGCAGGCGATCCGGTAAAAGCAGTCGAGGCTATCCTCGCGGCCGTAGAAGCGCCCGAGCCTCCCCGGCATTTGGTGCTCGGCAAGCAGGCGTACGAACGGATGCAGGCGCGGCTGGAGTTGTGGAGCAAGGACCTGGCGACATGGAAGGACACCACCCTAGGCGCTGACTATGACTCGCAAGGGGAGGCCCGGTGAGCAGTTCGATTCGCACCCTGTTCTGGGACATGGGCGGGGTGATTTTAACAAATGGCTGGGATCTACAGCAGAGAACCAGGGTGCTAGGCCGTCTACAGGTCGATCTCCAGGCGTATGAGGCAGTACACGCGCGCATCGACCATGAGTGGGAGCGTGGGCTGATCAATGCCCGAGAGTTTTTTCTGCAGACTGTGCTACGGCCCAATGCGAAGTTAAACCTTACCTTTGATCTGTTGTGGCCTCAGGTTTGCGCGGAGTCGAGGGTACTCCATCCGGAGTGCCTGGATATGCTGGCGGAGTTGAAGCAGTCGGGCCGCTGGCGATTGGCGACCTTGAACAATGAATCGGCCGAGCTGAATGAGTATCGGCTGGACGCCTTCAAGTTGCGTTCGCTCTTCGACTACTTCATCTGCTCTGCGTATGTTCACGAGAGAAAGCCGGCACCCGGCATTTATCGGTCGGCGATCGATATCTCCGGTTTTGGCCCCGCGACCGCGTTGCTGATCGACGACAAGGAAGAAAATTGCGCAGCGGCACGCGCGATGGGCATGCAGGCGATTCGCTTTGAATCTCCTGCGCAGCTTGCGACGGCACTGGCCGGAGTTGGGATTTGTTTGCAGCATACTTAGTGTTGTGTGAGACGACGAAGCTGAATTTGAGAAGTTGAAAGACGAAAGGATGTTATGGCGATTCCTGAAGTGAAAGCATCCGCTGCCACGGCTCCGGCGACCAAGCCGGCAGAGCGCAAGCCGGACCCCTGTGTGGTGATTATCTTTGGCGCTTCCGGTGACCTGACCAAGCGCAAGCTGCTGCCGGCGCTCTATCACCTGGAGCAGGCCGGTCTTCTGCCCAAAGAGATCTCCGTGGTCGGGGTCGCTCGTCGGCCGCTGGAAACGACCTTTGCCCCGGACATGAAGGAGGGCATTCTCGCGGGGGGTGGTGTGGATCAGGCCGATCCGGCGCTGCAGCCCTTTATGGACAAGGTCTCCTATCACGCGATGAACTTTGACGATGATGGCGGCTATACGAGTCTGAAGGCGATGCTGGCAGACATTGATGCCAAGGCTGGAACCAAAGGCAATCGCCTGTTCTATCTGGCGACGGCTCCGGAGTACTTTGCGGACATCATCAACGCGCTGGGCAAGCACGGGATGAACAAGCCGGAGGCAAACTCCGCATCATGGGTGCGTACGATCATCGAGAAGCCGTTTGGGCATGATCTCGAGAGTGCTCGAGTGCTGAACGACGATGTAAACAAAGTTTTCGCAGAGGACCAGATCTTCCGGATCGATCATTATCTGGGCAAGGAAACCGTCCAGAATATTCTTGTCTTTCGGTTCGCCAACGGCATCTTCGAGAATGTTTGGAACCGGAACTACATCGATCATGTCGAGATTACGGCAGCCGAGGCGATCGGCATCGAAGGCCGCGGGCCATTTTACGAGACGGCGGGCGCACTGCGCGATGTAATGCAGAACCATGTGATGGAGCTGCTGAGTTTTGTGGCGATGGAGCCTCCAGTTTCCTTTGAGGCCTCTGCAGTGCGCGCGGAGAAGGTCAAGGTGTGGCGGTCGATCCAGCCGATCCATCCAGCCGACACGGTTCGTGGGCAGTATGGGCCTGGCATCGTCGATGGCAAGCAGGTGGTGGGATATCGGCAGGAAGATCGGGTGCATCCGCAATCGCAGACCGAGACCTATGCCGCGCTTCGGCTGGAGATTAAGAACTGGCGTTGGGCAGGAGTGCCGTTTTATCTGCGCGCGGGTAAGCGCCTGGCCAAGCGTGTGACCGAGATCACGATCATGTTCAAGCAGCCACCGCTTTCGATCTTCAAAGATGAACAAGGCAAGGACGCCGAGGAGATTCGCAACAACATTATCTCCATGCGTATCCAGCCCGATGAGGGCATCACGTTGCGCTTTGGGGCAAAGCTGCCGGGGCCCAGCATGAGCATCAGTCCGGTCAACATGAACTTCTCGTATGCGGAGACCTTCGGTGCGTCTTCAGCAAACGGCTACGAGCGTCTTCTGCTCGATGCGATGCTGGGTGATGCGACACTCTTTGCGCACCGCGACGGCGTTGAGGCGACGTGGGCACTGATGACGCCGCTGCTTGAATATTGGGCGAAGAACCCAATCCGGGACCTTCCGAACTATGCGGCGGGCACGTGGGGACCTCCGACCTCGGATGCGATGCTGAAGGCGGATGGACGCAAGTGGCGTAAGCTGTAATTCGTTGCTCGTGCAAAACCGGATGCCGTCAGATTATGGCGGCATTCAGCTTTGCTGAGGGTCAATTCTTGCAAGAGGGTTTGGAGAAAAAATATGCCGCGTCGCGTTGAGGTTTCGGTTGGAGTTTGTTCAACGGTGGATGAGGTAACGCATGCAGCGGCCCATCTGTTTGCGGCCAGTGTGGCGGCAGCGGTGCAGGCGCGGGGTCAGGCGCGGGTAGCGATCTCCGGCGGGTCGACGCCGCAGGCTGTCTTTGCGTTGCTGGCGCGCGAGTACAAGGAGAGCATTGCGTGGGAGAACCTGCAGCTCTTCTGGGTGGATGAGCGCTGTGTGCCGCCTACGGACAAGGAATCCAACTTCGGCATGACCAAGGAGGCGATGCTTGACCAGGTTCCGCTGCCGGCGGCCAACGTACATCGCATGGAAGGTGAGTTGGAGCCGCAGGAGGCTGCGGCGCGCTATGAGGCGGAGATCCGCAACACGCTTCGTCTGGAAGGTGCGGAGACGCCGACGTTCGACCTGATCCTGCTGGGGCTTGGTCCGGATGGGCATACCGCTTCGCTGTTTCCGGATACAGAAGGCTTGCATGAGATGGCAAGGATCTGCCTGGCGAACCACGTGCCGCAGAAGGACACCTGGAGGCTGACGCTTACCTGGCCGGTGATCACGCAGGGCCGTGAGGTGGCGTTCTTGATCGAGGGTGAGGAGAAGGCGGGCATACTGAACAC
Source organism: uncultured Granulicella sp. (assembly GCA_937873145.1). Classification (GTDB taxonomy): domain Bacteria; phylum Acidobacteriota; class Terriglobia; order Terriglobales; family Acidobacteriaceae; genus Edaphobacter. The sequence continues at coordinate 15,970 of CALMVK010000317.1, forward strand.
AGTACTTACGGGACCTTACGATCCGGACCAGTATCCTGCGCAGCTCATTCGGCCAGCAAGTGGACGGCTTACGTTATTGCTGGATCAAGCCGCAGCGTCCCAGTTGCCGGAGAGCAACCGGAGCGGCAAAAGCGTACTGGAGCTGTCATGATCTTAGCGGGCGATGTAGGGGGTACGAAGGTCCATCTGGCGTTGTACAGCTTTGAGGGCGGCAAGCTCAAGTCGCTTCGCGAACAGAAGTTTCCTGCTGTTGAATTCGCTTGTCTGGACGATGTAGTGCATCGTTTTCTGGAGGAGAAGGACGGCCACCCGAAAGCCAACGTGAACGACATTGTGGGTGCGTGTTTCGGTTGTCCCGGGCCGGTGCGCGACGGACATTTGAAGCTGACCAACCTGCCCTGGACGCTCGATGCGCGGGCCTTGCGGAGCTCGTTGGGGATTGAGCATATCTTCCTGATCAACGATCTGGAAGCGAATGGCTATGGCATTCCCGAGCTCTCGAACGAAGCCGTGCATGTGCTTCATCCCGGCGATCCTGGCATGGTGGGACATCGCGGCTTGATCTCCGCCGGCACAGGCCTGGGTGAGGCGTTGCTGGTGTGGGATGCGCGGCAGAAACAGCATATTCCGCTGCCGTCTGAGGGTGGGCACTGCGACTTCGCGGCGCGCAACGATCGAGAGATTGCGCTGCTTGAGTACCTGCGGCGCACGCTGAAGGGCCGTGTGTCGTTTGAGCGGGTCGTCTCCGGCATCGGCATCAAAAATGTGTATGCGTTCCTCAAGGACGAACAGAAGATGGAAGAGCCGGCGTGGCTTGAGGAGCGGATGAAGACTGAAGATCCAAACGCCGTGATCGGAAGCTGCGCGGAGGAGGGATCGAGCGAATTGTGCGTTCAGACAATGGAGATCTTCGCTTCCGCCTTTGGCGCAGAGGCGGGCAATTTGGCTTTGAAGATTCTGGCATTAGGTGGCTTGTATCTCGGCGGAGGCATTGCGCCGAAGATCCTGAAGACGCTCTCCCAGGGGCCGTTTATGGAGGCTTTTCTGGATAAAGGGCGTATGGCTCCGCTGCTGCAGACGATGCCGGTACGCGTCATTCTGGACGATACCTGCGCGCTGCTGGGAGCGGCGGCGTTTGCCGAGGCACGATCGTCGGAGGTCTCCGGCCGCTCGGAGCGGGCTGCCTCGTTTCAGTGAGCGCCGCGGCGTTCGACTTCTCCAAGCGCGCGAATCTTGCGCAGTATCCCGAGCGGATGGATCAGCCATGCAGCTACGAGGATTTACGCGGCTGCCTGCGTTCGATCGCTCAGGTGAACCGGCTGACCGGCGCATCCCGGCCGACGCTTCGCTGGCTGGATCAGAGATGCAGCGAAGCGCCGCGGCAAGCTCGGCCAATCCATATTGTGGATGTAGGCTGTGGTTTTGGCGATATGTTGCGGCGAGTGCAGCGGCGGGCGCACACTCGGCAACTTCCGGTGCGGTTGACGGGCATCGATCTCAATCCGGATGCAGTGCGCGCCGCACGGGAGGCGACCCCTTCTGGAGGGATCACCTATGTGGCCGGCAATGCATATGACTTCAAGGATCCGGAGGGCATCGACCTGGTGATCAGTTCGCTGCTCACGCATCACCTTGAAGATGTGGAGATCGTGCAGTTTCTGGAGTGGATGGAAGCCAGCGCACGTCTGGGCTGGTTTATCAACGATTTGCATCGTCAACCTGTGCCCTACCACTTGTTTCGCGTTCTGAGCCGTCTTACGCATTGGCACCGATTTGTGAAGCATGACGGCGCCGTGTCGATTCTGCGCAGCTTCCGGGCGAATGAATGGCGCGTGTTGTGCCAGGCCGCGGCGATTCCGGCTGCAGACTATGCCGTGCAGACCTATGTGCCGGCGCGGCTGTGCGTTGCGCGGCAAAAGCAATCGGGGGACGCAAAGGTGTAAGCGAGGCAGGAGGAATGAGTTGTCGATCAAGGCGTGGATGACGGTGTGTGCAGTGGTCTTGAGTTCGGGGGCGAGTTGGGGTCAGCGACTCCCGCAGAACGTTACGCCGCAGCACTACACCCTGGCTATCGTGCCTGAGATCGCAAAGGCCACCTTCAGCGGAACCGAGACGATCGATGTAACGTTGGCCGCGGCTTCGAACACGATCACGCTGAACGCGCTCGATCTGCAGATCCAGTCCGCGATGGCGGACGGGCAGGCCGGCAGCGTGAGCTTCGATGTGCCGCAGCAGCAGGCGACGCTCACGTTTGCGAAGGCTCTGCCGGCGGGGCATGCAGTCTTGTCGCTCACGTTTACCGGAGTGCTGAACGATAAGCTGCACGGCTTTTATCTTTCGAAGACCAAGACCCGCAACTATGCGGTTACGCAGTTTGAATCGACCGATGCACGGCGTGCCTTTCCTTGCTTTGATGAGCCGGCGCTGAAGGCGACCTTCGATGTGTCGCTGACGGTGGATGCGGGTGACATGGTGATCTCGAACACCAACATGATCTCCGACACGCCGGCCGGAACAGGCAAGCATCGCGTGGTGTTTGCGCCGACGCCGCGCATGTCGACCTATCTGGTAGCGTTCCTGGTGGGGGACTTCGCGTGCTCGAAAGGTGGCGTGGATGGAGTGCCGATCCGGGTGTGCAGCACGCCGGACAAGGTGCAGTTGACGACATTTGCGGTCAAGGCAGCGGAACATTTCCTGCACTATTACGATGACTACTTCGCAATTCACTATCCGATGCCGAAGCTCGATCTGATCGGCATTCCGGACTTCGAGGCAGGAGCGATGGAGAACTTCGGGGCCATCACCTATCGGGAGACGGGGTTGCTGCTCGATGACAAGGATGCGTCGATCAACTCGAGAAAGCGAGTGGCGGAGACAGTGGCGCATGAGATGGCGCACCAGTGGTTTGGCGACCTGGTGACTATGCAGTGGTGGGACAATCTGTGGCTCAACGAGGGCTTTGCGACGTGGATGGAGGACAAAGCCGCCGATGAGTGGCATCCGGAGTGGCACTTCCCGCAGGATGTGGTCGATTCGCTCGACAGCACATTGAACAACGATGCGGGGCGGACGACGCATCCGATCCGCCAGGCGGCTGAGACGCCGGCCGAGATCGCTGAGCTCTTCGACGAGATCGCCTATGGCAAGGCCGGCGCGGTGATCGGCATGGTGGAGCACTGGCTGGGACCCAAGGTGTTTCAGCAGGGCGTGCATAACTACCTGGCCGCGCATCTGTATGCGAACGCGACGGCAGAAGATTTCTGGAACGCGCAGACAGCGACTGCAAAGCTTCCGGTCGACACGGTCATGTCGAGCTTCATCGATCGGCCGGGCGTGCCGCTCTTGACCTTTGGCAACCGGCAGCAAGCAGGGTATCCAACAGCGCAGAGCAGGTTCTATCTCTCCGGACTGAACGCCGATGAGCGCGACGCGAACAGCGTAGCCCGGGGATGGACGGTGCCGGTTTGCGTGAAGACGGGGAGCGCACCGGTGTGTACGCTGCTCTCGAAGGACTCGGCGGCGCTGACTTTGCCGGCCGGCACAGCGATGCCGTTCTTCTACGCGAATGCTGGACAGAAGGGCTACTATCGGGTCGGCTATACGCCGGACCAGCTGAAGGCGATCACCGCTTCTGTGGAAACAGGATTGTCGGTGCCGGAGCGAATTGGCTTTGTGGGTGATCGCTGGGCGCTGACGCGGGCGGGACAAGGATCGGTGGGAGATTTTTTGGATCTGGTGCTCGCACTGAAGCAGGATAAAAATGCCATGGTTCTCGATACGGCGTTGAGTTCGATCGGGCAGATTCGCAGCAAGATTGCCGATGATGACGATCGCTTGAAGCTGAACCTGATGATTCGCAAACAGTTTGGGCCGGTCTACGCCGCGCTGGGAAACGATGACGCCAAGGCGACCTTCGACCAGCAGCAGATGCGGACTGAGCTGTTCGACGCGCTGGGCGAGGCTGACGACCCGAAGATTGAGGCGCACGCTCTGCAGGTGACGCTCGACTACTTTTCACACAAGAAGGTGACCGAGCCGGACATCGTCGATGCCTCCGTAACGCTGACCGCGGAGCATGGAGACACGTCTTTTTATGAGGAGATGTTGAACGTCTCGGAGCAGGTTTCGGACCCGGGTCTCGAAAGCGAGACGCAAGAGCTGCTGACGCGCTTTCACGATCCGAAGCTGGTGGTGCGGACGCTCGAGTATGCGACCTCGGGTGCGGTGCGGAACCAGGACGCCTGGATACTGATTGCGCTTGAGCTGAACCAGCGGGAATCGCGCGAACTAACCTGGACCTGGATCGAGCAGCACTGGGACAAGGTGCAGGCGCAGTTGACGACGGTCTCTGGCGGCGAGCTGGTCTCCGCAACGGGCTCTTTCTGCACGGTTGAGAAACGGAAGGAAGTCGCAGGATTTTTCGCGAAACATCCAGTAGAGGCATCCGATCGCTCGTTGGCCAAAGCGCTTGATTCCATCGATGACTGTGTCCGTCTGCGCGCGGAGCAGGAGCCGAAGTTGAAGGCCTGGCTGGCGTCGCACCCATAATAAAAAGAGGGCGTCCGCACCGAAGCCATTGCTGCGGTCAACCCCATCCTGCAGAATTTGGGATCGCTGCGCGCGGCCTTGAACGTCCGTGCACGGGAGTGCTGGGATTGCTGGCGCAGAAGTTCTTTTGCGGCCCCGAAGGTGTTATTGACCGCCCTTCTAGGGTGGGATATCCCTTGACGTTGAGGGAACAGCCTTCGTTGAATTGGAGTTTGCATTGCTGAAACACTGCTGCACTTTGCTGGTGGATGCTCGTGCCTGGCTCCTGCTGGTGGGGCTTGCAGTGCTGTCGGGGTGCGGCTCAAATGTTTCCGTGACGAATCTGCGGCTTACGTTGGCTCCCGCGCCACTGGGATTCGGGATCGTGGGTCTGAACACGGCAAGCGCCGCGCAGGCCGTGACCTTAACCAACACAGGCATGGCCGCGGCGACGATCGCGGGAACGACGGTAAGCGGGGATTTCTCGGTTGCGGCAAACAGCTGCGGAGCCATGCTGGCGATTGGCGCAAACTGCCAGATCGAGCTTGTGTTTACGCCGGCGGCGCTGGGGATGCGCACCGGCAGCTTGACGATAGCAAGCAACGCCGGGCCGCAGACAGCCGCGCTGACCGGTACCGGAGGAACGTTGCAGGCGACGCTTGCGCCGGGAGCCCTGAACTTCGGCTCTGAAGCCGTAGGTAGCTCAAGCGCGGCGCAGACGGCGACCCTTACCAGCAGCGGTACGGCGGCGCTGGCGCTTTCGTCGATTGTGGCGGCGGGAGATTTTAGAGAGACGGCGAACAACTGCACGGCGGTGCTGGCCGCGGGCGCAAGCTGCCAGGTGACGTTGGTGTTTACCCCGGGCAGCTTTGGGGTGCGCAGCGGCACGCTGACGGTTACGAGTGATGCTGGTGCGAATCCGCAGACCTTGCCGTTGAGCGGAACGGGCATTACACCGGCGTCGTATGCGGGAAATAGTTTTTCAGTTGCGGTAAACGCTGGGGCGGAGCCGGTTACCGGGGCGGCGGTGCAGCTATACGCGGCCGGAACGAGCGGCAATGGGTCGGCTGCGGCTGCGCTGCTGGCCAATCCGGTGGTGACCGGAGCTGCCGGGAATGCGACGATCCCAGCCGGATTTGTCTGTCCGGCGGCGGGCTCGCTGCTGTACGTGGTCAGCTCCGGCGGAACGGTGGGGGCGAGCAGCGCGGCGAACGCGAACGTACAGTGGATGGCCACGCTGGGGCCATGTTCGGCGGTGGCGGCCGGGGCGGCCTATGCCGTCGATGAGGCGACGACGGTCGCGTCCGCATATGCGCTGGCGCCATTCTATGCAGGCGGCCAGGTGGGGGCGACCAGCAGCAATACGGTAGGGCTAGGCAACGCGTTTCTGACGGCGGCGACCCTGGTCGATCCGGCGGCGGGGACCTCCCCAGGCTCGACGCTGCCGGCGCAGGCGGACTCGCCCGCGGCACGAGTAAACGCGGTGGCGAATATGCTGAATGCCTGCGCAGTGAATGCTTCCACATGCGGAGCCCTATTTAGCGCAACGACGAGCGCGACGACTAGCACAACGACCGTCACGACGATGCCGGCCAACACACTAGACGCGGCCTTCCATCTGGCGCAGCATCCGGCGGCGAACGTAGCTGCGCTCTACGGGCAATCCTTGCTGAGCCAGGCGTATGCGCCGGCGCTGACGAGCCTTCCGGCGGACTGGACCATGTTCCTGACGCTGAACGACGGTGGCCTGAACAGCCCTTCAGGCATCGGGGTAGATGCAAGCGGAAGTGTTTGGGTGGCGAGTTACTTCAGCGCGGCGTCCAAATTCTCTTCCACGGGAGCGGTACAGTTTCCCGCGGGGGTGACCGGCTATGGTCTTGCGAGTAGCTATGGTCTGGCGATCGATGCGAACAACAATGTCTGGATCCCGAATGAGGTTCCATTTACCGCGACGGGGATCGGTAGTGTGACCGAGCTTTCCGCGGCGGGCACGGCGCTGTCCGGTGCCGCGGGCTACCGGGATGGCGGCCTGGACTATCCGCTTTCTATCGCGATTGATCCGAACGGCACGGCCTGGGTGGTGGACTTCGGCAACTCGCACTTGACGCTACTGAATCAGCTGGGAACGCCCGTTTCGGGGAGCACCGGCTACACCTCGCCGCTGTTCGCGTTTCCGGTGGTGGTGGCGGTGGATGCCAACCACTTCGGCTGGGTTGGCAACTTGGCGAGCACGTTTGTGACGAGGGTCGCACCGGATGGCTCAAGCTTCGTAAACTTCAACTGCTGCAACGGCGCTGCGGGAATCGCGCTCGATCAGGGAGATAACGTCTGGATCGCAAACTACTACGGCAATAGCGTTTCCTTGATCTCCGCTGGGACCCCTACTACAGGAACCGCCAGTGCAGGCGCAATCCTCTCGGCGGGCGCATACACGGGGCTTGGCTCGCTGCTTCGGCCGCAAGGGATTGCGGTGGATGGTGCCGGCAATGTGTGGGTGGCGAATTACCGGACGCCGTACCTGACGGAGCTGGCGGGGGTGAGTTCCGGCGCGCCGGGAACGTCGCTGACGCCGGCGGCGGGGCTGGGCGCGGATGCGGGGCTGCTGGAGGCGTACGGGCTGGCTCTCGATGCGAGCGGCAATGTGTGGGTGTCGAACCAGGGAAGCAATACGGTGACGAAGTTTATCGGGCTGGCGGTGCCGGTGAAGACGCCGTTGTCGGGGCTGCCGCAAGCGCCTTGAGCAAAACCTGCTACCGGAGCGAGTCCGAGTGCCGCTTGCGCCAGATGACTTTGACGCCGCTGCGCCAGCCCTCATTGAGCGCGAGCAAGCTCCACTCTACGCGCGGCGAAAGATGGCGGAGGATGATTTCGGTCGAAGGATGCACGTGTAGTGCGGGGCTGACCAGATACAGGCGCGGCGGCAAAGGCGAGAGCCGGACTCCCGCGAAGTAGCCATGGCGCTGGAACTCGCCAAGACCGGTGACCGGATCGGGGTTTTGCATGTGGTGCCAGCGTACGCGGATCCAGTAGTCGAGCCCTTGCAGAGGGAGCTGCGGGTCTTCAGACGCCTTGAGTTCGATGACGGCAAGACGGCCATCCACGGTGACGGACAGTAGATCGAGCATGCCGCGATCGGACGCGGCGAAGGCGGGGACCTGGCTGTGGACGTAGGCGGGATCGAGCTTCTCGTCAAGCAGTTGGAGGTTGCCGTAGAGCTGGGACTCGAGCCAGCGCTCAGGCTGCAAGCGGTAGAGTGGATCGCGCTTGTCGGCCAGCGCAAGGCGGCGTTCGCAGAGGCGGGCAACCAGGGCGCGCAACTGGTCTTCGTTGGCTTCGTTGAGCAGCGTCTCGCTCGGCCCGGCGCCGAAGCTGATCTCTTCGACGCGGTTGAACGACTCGGCCGAAGCGCCGATGCGGACGCGGGCGAACTCAAGGCCATGGAGCAGAAAGGCGAGCTCGGCGCCGCTGCGCAGACGCGTCTGCACCACGGGGCGGAAGACGTCGGGAACCATCGCCAGCACGCGCGCCGAGGCTTCGGCGAAGCGCAAGGCGGCGGACGCGGCATTGGGTGCTTGCACCAGGCGCGTGATGACATTGCCTTGGTCGGCGGCATCGCGTGCGGTCAACTGCTCGTCCCGGGGGGCAAGCTCCCAGAGCTCCCACTGCGTGGCGTCGCCGGCGAGCCACGCCATGCGGGAGAGCGTCAAGGCAGCTCTGCCTTGGGGGACGATCAGCTTCAGGCCATGCAGGACGCGGCGATTTCCGGCAGCCTCACGGCAGGCGACGAGCCAGAGAATGCCGAAGGTCAGAATGCCGTCGATGGTGGCGGACGACTCTTCCTGATTGACGGCGATGACGGCCCAGGCTTTCTGGCCCTGGGTGAGCAGGCCGCGCGCGTAGGCGGGTCCAAAGGACTTCTCAAGGTCCATGGCGGTGCGGAAGTCGCGCGGAGTCCAGTCCGGGAACTGCCGTTCAAGCGCGCGCTCGACCACCTTCAGGAAGCGGGTGCGAGTGGCCTCCCGCGCAGAGAGAGGCCGGCGATCGCGGTCGGCGACCAGCTCGAGAGTCTGCGGCTTGGTCTGGCCGAAGCGATGCGTGCGCAGCTGCAAAACCTTAGCGCGGAGGACGAGCGCGCCGACGCGCCGAACGAGATTGCGGTCCGTGCTCCACAGATGGAGCGTGCAGCGGCCGTGCTCGGAAGAGAGCGTATACCTGGCCTCACGCATGTCGAAGAGCAATTTGCCGTCTTCGAGCACGACAGCCTCGGGATGCTCGGCGAAGAAGGACTCGAGCATACCGGCGATCTGTTCCGGCGTCTGCTCCGGTGCATCGGCCAGCCTTGGCGAGGGCATGACCCGTTACCAGCTTCTGGCCATGCGCAGGTGCGTGATGTGCGCGACGTGGTGGCGGGAGTGCCAGGCGTAGAGCAGAGTCGCGCGCTCAACGGTCTGGAGTCCGCTTTCCGGATGGACGAAGGCGCGCCGCCACTGCTCTGGTTCGAGCGACTGGAGCAGCATGACCCAGCGTGCATGCAGCGCTTCGATCAGCTCAAGCGACCACTCAATGGGAGCAACCGAGTCGTGAAGCCTGGCCCAGGCGGCTTCGTTGTAGGGCGTAATCGTGGGATGGTTTTCGGTCAACGCGAGGCGGATGCGGATAAAGGCGTTCATGTGGCTGTCGGCGATGTGGTGGACGAGTTGACGGACCGTCCAGCCGCCTTCGCGGTAGGGCGTGTCGAGCTGGCTCTGGTTGAGCTCGGAGCAGGCGTTGCGCAGGTTTTCGGGCAGCTCGGAGAGGGTCCAGACGGCGGCCTGAAGCTGTCCTTCAGGCAGTGGCTGGCTGGGATCGGGTCGATCGAAGCGGCCGATCGGGTAACGTGGATCGGGCGAAGCAGACGGGGTGGGCTCGGGATGCTGGGCGGCACTCATGGCCTAAAACGTAGCACATCCGGTTTTCGATCCGGCGTGTATCCTACGCGGCAGGGGAGAGCGTTTACGAATGCGGACACTGTTGCTGCTGGTCGGTTCTGCTGGAATCGCTGTGCTTGCCTGCCGAAGAGAGATACAGACGAGTGCGAAGGTGGATCGTTCAATGCATGCCTCGCCGGGAGAGGTCTCCGCTGCACGTCCAGCAACAGCATCCATCGCGCCTCAGGCGACGGGCGAGTTTCTCGGGTTTGATCGCAACGAGTACCCGGGGGATGGGCGGCTTGCGGAACTGCATCGACACTTTGCCTTTGCGGGCTTCTGGTTGAACAATCCTCCGGGCGCGAGCGCGAACACCTGGGCGGGCAAGCGGCAGACGCTGCGGGACGCCGGGTTCGGGTTTCTTACGCTCTGGAACGGCCGGCTGGATGCAGAGATTCTTCGCGCGCAGAAGGCCGGAACCGCGCCGGCGAGCCTGGGGAAGCGGGATGGGGCGGCGGCAATTGAGGCGGCGCGGCGGGAAGGGTTTCCAAGGGGGACGATCGTGTTCCTGGATCAGGAGGAAGGTGGCAGGTTGTTGCCGGAGCAGGCAGCGTACTTCTTCGGCTGGACCGAACAGGTAGGAGCGTCGGCGTACAAGCCTGGATCGTATCTGAGTGGGCAGCCCAGCCCGGACGGCGTCGGTCTCGATGGGGGCAAGTTGACCATTACAACGGCTGAGGACGTACGCCAGCAGGTAGCTGCGCGGCATCTGCATCCGGTCGTCTTCTGGGTGGCCCAGGATGCGTGTCCTCCGGCGCCGGGCTGCGTGGCACAGATTCCGCCGCTGAAGGAGAGCGGCACGGCGGATGCGGCGGTTTGGCAGTTTGCGCAGTCGCCGCGGCGTCCGGACCTGACCCGAAGCTGTGCCACGACCTATGCCGCGGACGGCAACTGCTATGGGGGAGCGTCGAAGGATTTGGCTTTGGACCTGAACGTGGCTCACTCAGCGGATCCTTCGAGTGGGCGCTGATCCCCCGAAAAGGTTGTTTGCCGCTCGGCGGATTGAAGCCTATCATAAGAGGAATGCTACTTCCCACTCTTGATCCTATCGCAGAGCCAAAAACAGACCACAAGCGTTACTTCATCGAAAAACTTGGATTGTCGGAGCGCCTGATGGAACGCTGTCTGGGCGAAGCGCTCTCGGCTGGAGGCGAGTACGCGGATCTCTATTTTGAATCGGTGACGACTACTTCGCTTGGGATCGACGAGGGGCTGATCAAGTCGGCGAGTCAGGGCATGAGCGTCGGGTGCGGAATTCGCGTGCTCTCCGGCGAGCGGACCGGTTTCGCCTATACGGACGATCTTTCGAGCGAGCGCCTGCTGCGGGCCGCACGTACGGCGGCGTTGATTGCCAGCGGACCGGCAAAAGAGATTGCGAGTGGCTTTCGGCACACGGAGGCTCCCTCGCTCTACCCCATCGCCGGGCTTTCAACCAACGCCGAGATTGCCGAGAAGCTGGCGCTGATTCATCGCGCAGACCGGGCGGCACGAGCGTTCGACTCGCGTATCACGCAGGTGCGGGCAGGCATCAACGATGAGCTGCGGCGGATTCTGATTGCGGCCTCCGACGGCACGTTCGCGAGCGACACCCAACCTTTGGCGCGGCTGAACGTGTTCGTCATCGCCAAGGACAATCGGCTGGATGCAACTGGCGGAACGGCGCGCGGATCGAGCGGCGGTGGAGGCCGGGTGACGCTTGAGTTCTTCGAGGGCGACCATAGCCCAGAGCATTTTGCGCACGAAGCAGCTCGGACGGCGATCCTGCAACTGGGTGCGGCGGAGGCACCGGCCGGCGAGATGGAGGTTGTGCTGGGGCCGGGATGGCCGGGTGTGCTCCTGCATGAGGCGGTAGGGCATGGCCTTGAAGCGGACTTCAATCGCAAGAAGACCTCGGCGTTTGCAGGGTTGATCGGCAAAAAAGTGGCGAGCGAGAAGGTTACGGTGGTCGATAACGGAACCATGAAGAACCGCCGCGGAAGCCTGAACATCGACGACGAAGGGGTTCCGACGCGGGAGACGGTACTAATCGAGAACGGGATTTTAAAGGGCTATCTGACGGACAAGATGTCTGCGCGGCTGATGGGTACCGAGAGCACGGGAAGCGGCCGGCGCGAGAGCTTTCACCATGTGACGATGCCGCGCATGACCAACACCTACATGTTGAACGGCGAGGACGTGCCGGAGGACATCATCCGCAGCGTGAAGCGCGGGCTGTACGCGGTGAACTTCGGGGGCGGACAGGTTGATATTACCAACGGCAAATTCGTCTTCTCGGCGAGCGAGGCGTACCTGATCGAGGACGGCAAGGTAACCCGGCCGGTGAAGGGCGCGACCCTGATCGGCAACGGGCCTGAGGCACTGAAGTATGTGAGCATGGTCGGCAATGACCTGGCGCTCGACGAAGGAATTGGAACCTGTGGCAAGGCCGGGCAAAGTGTGCCTGTAGGTGTCGGAATGCCAACCATCAAACTCGACCGTATGACGGTCGGCGGAACGGGGCGGTAATGGCAGTCGAGCGCGAGACGAAGTTGTACGACGTGGAAGTAAAGCGACGGCGCACCAGGGCAGGCGGCGGTTACGAGCCTTTTTGGAAGACGAAGACGGTAGTGGACGCATTGGCCGATAACGACACCGAGTTCCGCTGCAAGGACTGCCACGGCGTGTTGAAGCTCTACAAGACGCACAAGGTAGGCGGACCGCCGCCCTATGCGGAACACAAGAGCAAAGACGACTCCGAGTACTGCGCCTCAGGCCTGCACTTTCGCAAGGCGAGCGATGGGCGCGAGCCCCGCGTTTCCATCGCTCCGGTGGAGTAAGTGCCCGCCTCTAAAATTGGCTGCGCCAGGAATAAGGAGTCAGATAGAAGAATGAGAGCGTCTGCTGCAGTCATCCATGCCGTGAGTCTGAAGCAGGTTGCCGAAGAGGTGATGGCGCAGGCGATGAAGGCAGGCGCAACCGATGCCGAGGCGGTGGCGTACGAGGGTGAGGAGTTTTCAGCGTTGGTACGGCTGGGCCAGGTGGAGACGCTGAAGGAGTCGGGTTCGCGGGCGATTGGTCTGCGGGTCTTCAATGGCTTGCGTACGGCAAGTACCTCTTCGTCCGATCTGTCTCGGGAAGGTCTTGAGAAGCTGGTGGAAGGTGCGGTGGCGCTAGCGAAGATCACCAGCGAGGACCCGTTTATCGGGTTGCCGGAGGAGAGTGAGTTCGGTCAGCTTAAAGGCGATCTAGGGCTTTACTTTGAGGACGTAAACGAGCAGCCACCGGCCGAGCGGATCGAGATTGCACGGCGTTGCGAGGCGGCGGCGATGGCGTTCGATACGCGCATTCAGAACTCGGGTGGCGGGGACTTTGATACGGCGACCTCGCACAAGGTGATGGTGAACTCGCGCGGCTTTGTGGGGGAGTACCGGCGATCCTACTGTGGCTTTTCGGCGGCGCCGATCGCGCATGACGAGCATGG
>CALMVK010000318.1 GCA_937873145.1 uncultured Granulicella sp.
GATATGAAGTAGAGAGACGATTGCGGCTCTTACTTCACTCTGCAGGGTGACCTATATTCAGGCCTGGACCAGAGGCGACCGCTCCGTCCGGGGGTAAGGTGCTGTGAACGCTCTTGACCAGATCATTGGCTTTGTTTGCAGCTCTTGCGGCGGCAAGTTCGCGAGCCGGGGGTCGGGGTTGGACATTGCTTTGACCTGCTGTCGAGAATGGCGATGCGGTCGAACTGCCTGACGCTTTACCCGGATTTGAAGGAGGTGGTGGCTGGACCGCATCGCCGGTTTGAGGCGCGAGAGCACCTCCGCCACTAACAGCCGACCCAGAAAGACCAGAAGCGGACGCGGTAGACGCGAGACTGCTGCCGCCAAGGCTGGAGGCGCCTCCAGCACTCAAGGTGCCGGCTCCAGCAGCAGTGCTTGCAGCTCCAACGCTTGCGGCTCCCGATGCGCTTGCCGCTCCAGCAGCGCTCGCAACGCTGGAAACCGCAGAAGATGCACCAGCGGCTGCAGCAGGTGCGCCCACTCCTGAGAGCATCGCCACGCCCGAAAGGACTGCTGTTCCCGCAGCTACGCCCATTGCGATCGCATCCCCTCCGCTGGCCGAAAGTGTCCCGCCAATCACGTTGCTCACCAGCTTAGGCAGCGTCCAGCAAATCACAGCGTACATGGCAACCTGAGCAGCGAGGGTCCAGGATAAAGAGAGGTTAGCGCTCGCTCCGGTTGCCGCCACTTGCGAATCGGCAATCCACTGGGTGGCAAACTGTTGTCCCAGCCCGATCACTAGGTAGAACACCATGAGCCGAGCACCTACGCTCACGACTTGGCTTACGTACTTCTCTGCATAGGGAGCAGTCCAACGAGAGCCGCCAAAACCCAGGAAAATGTAGCCAGCGCCGATCACAAGGTACGATTCGATCATTGCGAGCATGAAGTGAACGGTAATAGCGCTGTACGCGACAAGAATGACCACAGCAGCGAAGAGCAGCGCAATGCTGGTTGAAAAGCTTGTCAGCAACGACGTCGTACTTGAAGCTGCACTTAGAAGCGTGCCCGCGATTGTCGTCCCCGTTCGAAAGATCCCGGAAGGATCAAGAGGGGTTGGTGTGCCGGATGCGGCACCACCCATCTGCACAAAGCTCTGGATGATCTTGGGAAACCACGTCGGAGCAAAGACGAGCAACGCGTAGAACATCCCAATCGTCATCAGTTTCTTGATGATTGTGGCGATCAGAGACTGAAAGTCAGACTTTTCGAGTGCGACGGTGATGCAGGTCCACGCGAAGTCTACGGCTGCTAAGAGCTTAAAAAGGTTGAGCCCGTAAGGAAAGATGGCATTCTGCCAATTCACCGACGCATCCGCGAAAATCTGGAGCATACCCTGAGGATCGGTCTGGGCCAAGGCAGACTTCACCGCAACCAAGGATGAAAGCCCGAGGAGAACAAAGGCGACTTTGCTTCGTAAGATTTTCATAGGGCTATTTCCCCTTCAGCTTTCTCAATATTTACTGCTGCGCCCTGGTCGCCATCTTTCGTGTCCATACGCTTCATCGCCTCCAGAGCTTGGAGGTACTGAACTCGATCTCGACTCGCAACCGCTTGGCATACCTTGCCTTCGTCGCCGATCTTCCAAGTGGTATCCCCCACATTTCGCTTGGGAGCACAGAGTGCTTCCACCCGCACCGCAAGGCGGGCGTGGTGATCGAAGAAGTTCATCAGAGACTCGACAGGAACCTGCCTGACGTCCCCAGAGTCCTGAAGCTCCACTTGGCGGACAATCTCTGATCGTGGAGCGGAGTGACACCCAACCAGGAGCAACGGGGAGAACCACCAGAACATTGCTGACTGCTTCCATTTGCATCGAATTGCCATCGGAGTACCTTTCTCTCTTGCCTCGAGCGGTTGGTTTTTCGGGGTCTTAATACTGGCTACTTCGGATTTCAGGGCAGGTTCCACCCGAAAACATCACCATCAGGTCCGGGGCGTACAAAGCACGACCTTTCCCCAGTCCGGCTTCGCTGCACTTTCCAGCCGCTTTCGTCGCAGCGTATGACGTGAATGAGGTCTCCGTTCCGGTCCATCCGATAGGCAGCTTGCCCTGTAGGCGTTGCGGCCCAGCTTGATGCCTCTTTTACGTCCAGCGCGAAGGCGTACCCGGTGCTCTTCCCATTTCGATAGCCCAAATAGAAGGCACCAGCCAAGAGGAGCATTCCGCATACGGCTGCGCTTCCCAACCACTGCAACCAGTTCTTAGCAGCCGCTGAACGCGCTACAGCTTGAGCGGATCGAGCAATCTCCCTCTCAGCCCCGCGCCTTTACTGCACGCAGCTCGCTTTCGGCAACGTCATTACGCCTCCGGAGCATCGCCTCGTACTGCGCCAACGACTGCGCGGCAAATTCTCCAATCTGTTTCGGCAGTCTTCCTGCAAGTTCGACATGGTGACCGAGCAGGAACACAACGCTCCATATCGCATCGTTGTCCCTGATCCCCAGCTCCTTCGCTAGTCGATTAAAGCGAGCTGTCTCGTCTGGTGTGGCATCACGTCCATAGACGGTTCGGAACGCTAACTCATGATTCATAGCGTCTCCTGTTCAAACATCGTTGCGCACTCCTTTACCCAGCGATTCACCTCAGCGCGGTTTCCGAGAGGAGCAGTCGCGATAATGTGATCGATGGTGAACCGCTCGCTGTGAAGCTGGTCGGAGATGCGGTCTGCAACATCTGGAAGGTTTAGAGTTTTCCCGCTAGCCTCGACGGTCTCCCTGATCTTGGAGGAGTTGTAGAGCTCAAACTTACGTTCTGGTCCGTGGTAGAGATTTCGCAATACGTGAGTTGTGCCAGCCTTCATCACATCGAGGTATTCCCGAAGGAGTTGAAGGCTATCGCGCTGCGAGTTGATAACTCAAAGCGTTACCAGCCTTCTTTCGAGCTCGACTAAGGATTCCGATAGGAGACTACCGTAGAGCTTTACGCCCTCTCCGCTACGGGCTGGCGTATTGATTACGGCAATCTTTTCAGGCCTCTCTGCAAGTCGGTTGGTGAGATCCATCCAACCTTCCTTTTCGTCCAGGTTTAGGTAGATCGTTTCCACAGTCTTTCCGTAAGCTTTACCAACATCCGGATTCGCTGTGTCGGCTTCTATAAGCAGAACGTCGTTCCCCCGCTTGAGTAACGTGTGGGTGAGCGCCATAGCAGTTATGGTCTTACCTACTCCACCCTTTGATCCACTAACCATCACCACTGCGCCCGCCATAAATACCTCTCAGATTTCTCGTTCGTCTTCTGTTACCTCAAACGTTCCACTCGCTGCAGTTTTCATCTGCGCTGAAGGTTCCGCAACACGTTCCGCCTTCCGCTTAGCTGGTTCAGTCTGCTCAGAGGGTGCGGATGCGCCATG
>CALMVK010000319.1:0-2733 GCA_937873145.1 uncultured Granulicella sp.
CGGGCTTGTGGCGAGCTGCAGGGTGGACTGCTTCAGCGGGAAGGGACCGGTGGTGTGGAGGAGTTTGTCGAGCAGCGCCTGGGCGAAGAGGCTCGTGTCGTGTGCGGTCGAGAAGACGCCGGCGTGCCCGGCGACTCCGCCCATGCGGCGGGCGGTCGGGTCGTGGACGGTACCGCGCAGGAGGTGGTCGAAGTCGGGGTTGGTGGCGGCGGTGCCCTGGTCGTCGTAGGCGGTGGGTGCGGTCTGCGGGTCCAGCCCGAGCGGCGACCAGGTGCCGGGTAGACACGGCACGAGGATGCGGCCAATGGGTTTCGGTCCAGGCTCTATGGCAGAGCCGAGGCGAGCGGCAGGACCGCAGGTTTTGTCGTAGGGATGGTAGGCGGTTGAACGCATGCCGAGCGGTGCGAAGATGTGCTCGCGGGCGTAGGTGTCGAGAGACTGGCCGGAAATCGTTTCAACGAGATAGCCGAGGGTGATGAAGTTGATGTCGGAGTACTTGAAGGTCAGGCCGGGTGGGCCATAAGGAACGGAAGCCATTGCGCGGCGGATGCCCTCGGCTTTGTCGGGAGTGGCCAGGCCCCAGTCGTCTTTTAGCGACACATCTTCGGGCAGGCCGGAGTAGTGCGTCAGCAGTTGGCGGACGGTGATCTTGTCTTTGCCGTTGGCGGCGAAGTCAGGCAGGTATTTGGCGACGGGAGCGTCGAGGTCGAGCTTGCCTTGCTCGTAGAGCTGAAGGACGGCCGTTGTGGTGACGAGGACCTTGGTGAGCGAGGCCATGTCGAAGATCGTGTCTTCGGTCATGGGCTCGAGGGTGGGTTCAAGGGCGCGGTTGCCGTAGGCGTGCTCGAAGACGACCTGGCCGTTGTGGCCGACGACCAATACGGCTCCGGGAAGCTTGTGTTGGGCGATGGCGTCCGTGATGAGGGTGGATGCGGGGGTGAAGTCGTAGGGCTTGTTGGGTGTTGGCTGCGTTTGCGACTGTGCCTCGGCGGAGGAGATGCAAAGTCCCTGCGGAGAGGACAAAGCGAGCAGCAGAAGCAAGAGCGCGGGGATAGCTTGGCGCCGTTTGGGGAGAGCCAGGCTAAAGACGGAGCCGATGAGGAAGGTCGCAAGGGAACCGATGAGGACGTACCAGGTGAAGGCGATCTTCGGAATGGTCACGGTAGCCAGATGCATAGGAAAGGAGGCTTGCCAGAGAGTGAGATTGAGGGCAAGGCCGCAGATCATGCCGAGAATCGCTCCGGTTTGGGTTGCGTAGCGGGTGAGCGTGCCGAGGAGGAAGACGCCCAGCAGGCAGCCATAGGCGACCGAGGCAATGCTCAGCCCGGTTTCGACGACATGGCCTTTGCCTCCGTGCTGCACGGCGTAAACCGCGATGGCGAAGAGGACCACGGCCCAAAAGACCGTGGCGGCTCGGGAGAGCAGAGCGGTGTTGCTGTCCTCAGGGGTTCCAGGTAGTTCAATCGCAGGTCTCAAGGACGAGACCTGAGGTGTCCGGCTTTTTTGCCAGGGGACGATGAAGTCGATGACCGACGTGCTGGCGAGTGAGTTCAAGGCGGCGGAGAGATTGCTCATGGCGGCGGCAAGGATGGCGGCGACCAGCAGGCCGGCGACACCGTGCGGCATCTGTTCGACGATGAAGGTGGGGAAGATGTGGTCGTTGGTCTTGAAGTGGATGGGATGACTGCCATAGAAGACGAACAGGCCGACGCCGATGAGCAGGAAGAGCGTGAACTGGAGGAAGATGACGGCGCCGGAGCTGAGCAGGGCGAGGCGGGACTCGCGCAAATTGCGGGCGGCGAGCATACGCTGCACCATGAGCTGGTCGGTGCCATGCGAGGCCATGGTGAGGAAGGTTCCGCCGAGGATTCCGGCCCAGAAGGTATAGGACTGCGTCAGGTTGACGGCGAAGTTGAGCATGTGGAACTTGCCTAGCGGCGCGGCGACGGCGTGGATGTGTTGCCAGCCGCCGGCGGTTTGGTGGCCGATGGACCAGAGAGCGACGAGGGTTCCGGCGACATAGAGGGCCATCTGGACGACGTCGGTCCAGATCACTGCCGCCATTCCTCCTTCGAAGGTGTAGAGCAGGGTCAGGCCGCTGATGATGGCAATGGAGAGTATGTCTCCGGTGCCGATGGCGAGCGAGACGACGATGGAGATGGCGAAGACGCGGACCCCTTCGGCGGCGGCGCGGGTGAGCAGGAAAAGGCCGGCGGTGAGCTTGTGCAGCGTGTGCCCGAAGCGTCCGTCGTGACTGAAGCGGCGATCGATGAGCTGGTAGGCGGTCAGCATCTCGCCGCGGAAGTAGCGCGGCAGGAAGAGCAGCGCGACGACAATGCGCCCGAACATATAGCCGAATACGACCTGCAGGAAGCCCAGATCGCCGGCAAAGGCGACACCGGGGATGGAGATGATGGTGAGCGTCGAGGTTTCGGCTGAGACGATGGAGAGCGCGATGGCCCACCAGGGAATGGTGTTGTCGGCAAGAAAGTAGCTCTTGAGGGAAGAGCCCTGTCCCAAATTGCGACGAAAGCGAAGCCCGAAGAGCGTGATGCCGATAAGGTAAAGAGCGACGATGGCGAGGTCGGGTGCGGAGAGACGGGAGGGAGCGAGATGGCTGGCGATGGTGCTGGGCGCGCTGGGCGGCAAAGGGGTACTCCTGCGGGATGGCGCGAGGTCTCGGTGGAGGTATGATACCGGGCTTATGAGGGCGCAAGCGGAGGAGAGAGGCGG
>CALMVK010000319.1:2833-6751 GCA_937873145.1 uncultured Granulicella sp.
GAGGATGACAGGTGAGGCGAGTACGGCGGGTTAGGCGAAAGGACGGCGGTTAAGCGGAGGCACGTTCTCTTTGGATCTGTTTGCCTTGAATTTATTTTCCTTGAATCTGTTTGCCTTGGAGCTGTCTGCCTTGAATCCAGGTGGCTTCCAGGCGGCCGGAGGCAGAGTACTGGTTGAAGTTTGCGGGCTGGCCTTCGCGGAGGCTGCCGAGGGTGTCGGCCAAGCCGAGTAGCGCGGCGGGATGGCTGCTGGCGCAGCGGACAGCGGTCTCAAGCGAGCAGCCGGTGAACTGCTGCAGATTGGCGACGGCCTGGTCAAGGGTGAGGACGGAGCCGGCAAGGGTTTCCGGACTTTTGGTGAGCGTGCAGCGGCGGTCGCGGACAGTGACGGCGAGCGCGCCGAGCAGGTACGCGCCGTCGGGCATGCCGGTTGCGGACATGCCGTCGGTCACCAGGATGGCGTGGTCGGCTTTGAGGCGGAGCCAAAGACGAACGAGCAGAGGCGCGACGTGGATGCCGTCGCAGATGAGCTCGGCGTAGAGATTGGGTCGGTCGAGCACGGTGCCGAGCATGCCGGGTTCACGGTGATCGAGGGGGCGCATGGCGTTGAAGGTGTGGGTTGCGGAGCTTGCTCCGGCGGCGAGCGCGGCCTCGGCTTCAGCGGCGGTGGCATTGCTATGGCCGAGCGAGACGCGGACGCCGGACTGGCTGGCGTGGCGAGTGAGGTCGGGTGCGCCGGGAAGCTCCGGTGCGAGGGTGAGCAGGCGGATGTGGCCGCGGGCAGCTTGCTGGAAGCGATCGAAGAGGGCGATCGAGGGTGGTTGCAGCAGGTTGCCGGGATGGGCGCCGCGTTTGGCGTGGGAGAGGAACGGGCCTTCGAGGTGGATGCCGATGGGCGTGGCTTGGTTGGCGGGCGTAGGTCGCTCGATGGCGTCGGCGAGCGACTCAAGGGCGCGGAGCGTTTCGTCGATCGGCGCGGTGACGGTGGTGGGCAGGTAGTGCGCGGTGCCGCGGCGAGCGAGGAAGCGCTGCAAGGTGCCGAGTTCGGCGGGCGAGGCAAGCATGACATCGTGGCCAGCCGCGCCGTGGATGTGGATGTCGAGGAAGGTGGGAGTGAGGATGGACTCGGAGCGGATGCTTGCGTCGGTGGAGATGTCCGTGATGAAGCCGGCATCATCGATGGTGATGGCGGGATAGGCGACGCTGCCGATGGCGGTGATGAGGGTGCGAGCGGTGAGGATAGGCATGATGGCGCGGGGCGCTTTCTACTTTAGCGTGTCTGTTTGCGCGTGTCTGTTTGCACGTGCCTGTTTGCACATGTCTGGGAGAGAGTTCGGCAACTCGGGTGAAGCGGTGCTCATCGGATAGAGGGAAAGTATGACGGTTTGAGGAGGATGCATGCGAGCGATGGGATTTCGATGGGCGATGATCGGCTTGGCAGCGTGTTCGCTGATTGGCGTGGTGCGGGCGCAGGAGCCGACCTCGGCGGATAAAAGCTTTATCGAGGATGCCGGGCAGGGCAGTCTGGGAGACATCAACTTTGCCAAGCTGGCTCTGCAGAAGAGTCAAGACAAGAGTATCCGCGACTTTGCGACGGAGATGATTCACGACCACTCAATGCTGATCGAGCAGATGAAGCCGTTGGCAGTGAAGTACCATGTGAGGCCGGTGACCGGTCCCTCGACCAAGGATCGCGCGCTCTATGAAGAGCTCAAGATGAAGTCGGGTGCGGACTTCAATAAGGCGTATTTGGAAGCGATGGTGAAGGGCCACGACAACGATTTGAGGGACTTTATCAAGGAAGAGCACGACACGCAGCTTGCGGATTTGAAGGCCGTGGTTGCGAAGGGCGAGACGGTGATTCGCGGTCATGCGGAGATGATCGACAACATCGCGCACCAGGGTGGGATGCAGACTCCGCCTTTGCCGAGCTAATCGGTGGGGATGAGGCAAGCTGTAGAACGGGGAAGTACCCCCCCTCCCCCTCTTTGGCCGTAAAGTATTCATGATGAAAGACTTATGCGTTCGATGGAAGCTAAAGTATTCAATCGATTGGACTTATCGGCAAAGTCGTCAAAACAAACAACTTAGATCAGCAAGCGAAGCGAGTTTCTTGAGCTTCTTCTTCGCTGTGGCGAAGGAGAAGCTTTTCGGTTTTGTTTTATGCGTATTTCCAGGATAACAGGGTCAATGGGGTGAGTGTGCCAACTTTCTTTGGGCGCTAACAGCTTTGTCTTCAACACGTTACTGAGTTTTATGGAAGCTGGAGGGATTGACAGCGGATTCTGCGCGTTGGGAGGTCTTTTCCCGGCCAGTGCGATTCGGTAAGAGGATTAGCGGGTGGAGGGAAGGCCCATATCGGCGGTGGTGGGGAGAGTTTTGGATTCGCTGTATTGGCGATTGGCGGTGCGGAAGCGGTCGCTGCGGGCCTGCCAGAGTTGGATGGTGGCGTCGTAGTGCTCGAGCACGGGGCGCAAGGCGTAGGCACGGTTGGAGCGGAGCCAGGTCTGCTCATAGAGATCGCGGAGCAGGGCGTAGGTGTCGCGAAGGTCTTCGAGGCGGCCGTTGATGCCGCGGATGTCGGAGAGCTCTCGGCCCACGGTGGCGTGAAGTTTGCGGTCGGAGCTGGACTGCGCGAGGAGGGCCCGGTTGTAGCCGGCCGCGATCTCGTCGGTGAGCTGGAATTTCAGGCCGATGAGATCCATGCGACGCGCGCCTAGTTCGAGGGCATCGATGGCGTCGGGGTAGCGGAGAGAGGTGGGGTTCGAGGGGAAGGCGTTGGCTGGGTTGTACGGAACCCAGGTCTCAGAAGCGAGAGCTCCACCCCTGCGAGCAAAGTCGCTCGCAGGGGACCCCGGCCCTGGGGCACCCGGAGCGGTGGCGGGATGAGCAGGTGCGGGGTAGGCGGCGCGGGCCTGGGCGATGAGGACCAGGGCGCGTTCGGCGGCGAGGCGGACTTCGCGGACGGTGGGGCGAAGCTTGGCGGCGGTAGCCTGGCCGTCTTTGGACCAGGGGTCGATCCAAAAGAGGCCGTCGGAGCCGTCGCCGACCTTGGCCTGGCGGAGCAGGGTATGGGCCTGCATGAGGGCTAGCTGGGCCTGGTTGAGGTCGCCGGTCTGGTCGCCGTGGAAGACCTGGGCGAAGGATTGCTCGAAGGGCTCAAGGGGCGACTGGCCCTGCTGCCAGGAGGCGGCTGCGCCGAAGAGGATGCCGTACCAGTTGTTGTTGGCGAGCGACTCGCCGTCGTCGTTCCAGATGGTATTGAGGACACCGGTGGAGTGCTGGCGCTGGCCTTCGGCGACGAACTGCTGGATGTTGGTGAGGCCGTCGTTGTAGTTGGGGTAGACGACGGACCAGTTGTTGATGCCGGGGGCGACCCAGGTCTCAAAGCCGGCCGAGGTGAAGGGAGTCAGGAACTTGGCGAAGCCGCCGCTGGGGTTGGGGGTGTACCACCAGGCGACGGCGATGGTCGATTGCTTGAAGCTGGCGGGCAGGTTACGGAGGATGTCGGGGTCGAGGCGGTCGGGCGCGGAGGCTCCGGCGTTGGCGCTGTAGGCGGTGGAGCGCTGGACGATGGACTGGGCGATGTCTCCCCAGAAGAGGATTTTGCGGTGGAGCGGGGCGAGCGCGGTGACGATGCGCTGCATGAAGTCGAGGTAGACGGGGCCGAGGCCGCGGGCGTCGACGTCGGATTTGGTCTGGCCGAGGCCGAGGTCGGTGGTCTCGTCGGCGCCGATGTGCAGGAAGGGGCCGGGATAGTCGGCGGCAAGCTCGGTGAACATTTGCTTAATGAGGGCGAGGGAGCCGGGCTGGCCGGGGGCGAGGACGGCGCCGTGGGGTGTTTCGGCGAGCGGCTGGTAGAGCTCCCAGGTGAGATTGTGGTGGAGGTGGCCGAAGGCTTCCTGCTCCGGGATGAGGG
>CALMVK010000320.1 GCA_937873145.1 uncultured Granulicella sp.
TTCGTGAAGGCGGCCGGACCGTTGGCGCGGGAACCATCAGCGAGATTATCAAGTAGCCTAAGTTTTGGATTGAGAGCTGCCGGCTGGCTAACACGTAAGCCATTCGGCAGCTACTCTAAAAGTTCTTTGTTCAGGAATTACAGAAAGAGAATCGACATGGCAGGACAAAGAATTAGGATTCGTTTAAAAGCATATGACTACCGGGTGCTTGACACGTCGACGGGCGAGATCGTTGATACAGCCAAGCGCACTGGGGCTCAGGTTGCAGGTCCAATACCTCTTCCTACGATGAAAAATAAATACTGCGTCCTACGCTCGCCGCATGTGGATAAAAAATCGCGAGAGGCGTTCGAGATCCGCACCCACAAGCGCCTAATCGACATTCTCGAGCCAACACAGCAGACCGTGGATGCCTTGATGAAGCTTGATCTTCCCGCCGGTGTGGACGTTGAGATTAAGACGGTACAAAAGTAGCGTTGAAGGGTAAACCCGGCAGTGCCAAGAACGGCATGATGAGGAAAGGAAAAGAGATGGCAGTCCTAGGGATTCTTGGTAAGAAGATTGGCATGACGCAGATCTTTGACGAGCGTGGCGACGTACATCCAGTGACAGTTCTGAAGGCTGGTCCGTGTGTAGTCACTCAGTTGAAGACAATGGCTGTAGATGGTTACGAAGCCGCGCAGATTGGTTACGTTGATTTTGTCAGAGCTTCAAAGATTAATAAAGCTATGACAGGTCATTTCGCTAAGGCAAGCGTTCCTCCGGTCCGGATTATCAAGGAGGTTCCTCTCGTGAACGCAGCCGGCGAAGAGGAAGTGAAAGCCGGTGACCGGGTGATGGTAGATATCTTTGAAAGTGAACGTTTTGTAGATGTGATTGGTACCTCTAAAGGTCGAGGATTTGCCGGCGTTGTCAGGCGTCATGGCTTTGGCGGTGGCCCCAAATCGCACGGGCATATGTTTCAGGTGCAAGGCTCGATTGGTGCATCTTCCTTTCCGTCTCGCGTATTTCCAGGTCAACGTATGCCGGGTCATAAAGGCACAGATCAGGTTACAGTCCGCAACCTGCGCATTCGAGCAATTGATATCGAAGAGAATCTCTTGCTAGTTGAAGGAGCAGTTCCGGGCCATCGCGATGCAGATGTCTTGATTTCAAAGGCCAAGGCACCCCCCCGCGAGCGTCGTGGTTTTGCTGGCGTCGAGACAAAAGACGCACTCAAAGCTTCGAAGAAAGCCGCTCCTAGTAAGAAAAAATAGGTGCATCCTGGCAGCCTCACTCATGGCGGATAAACAAACGAAGGGCTTGCGGCATCGATCGCGAGCAAAGAAGGAAAAAGTCATGGCAAATATTGATGTGAAAAATCTCAGAGGTGAAACGGTCGGGCAGTTTGAGCTGCTGGACGAAGTTTTTGCTGCTGGGATTAACGACGCATTACTTTGGGAATCGGTGAAACACTATCGTGCGGCATTACGTCAGGGCACTGCCGCAACCAAGACGAGAAAGAACGTTTCGGGTTCAGGCAAGAAACTTTGGAAGCAAAAGGGTACTGGACGGGCTCGTATTGGTTCCATTCGTTCCCCACTTTGGCGTTCCGGTGGCACGGTTCACGGACCTCAACCTCGCAGCTATGAGTATGCCTTTCCACGTAAGAAGCTTATGGGAGCTCTGCGCTCTGCCATGACCGCCAAGATACAGGATGGCAAGCTCACCATAGTTAATACTTTCGAGTTAGCGGAAGCAAAAACAAAGCTCTACGCGCAGGCCTTGCATAAGCTGGACGCAGGTAAAACCACACTGCTCGTTGAATCCAGCCGCAAACTAGATGAAAAGCTTTACTTGGGAAGCCGCAATCTTAAAGGTGTAGAGCTTGTACTCTCCTCTGAGGTTCACCCCTATGACTTACTTCGCTATGAGCATGCCATTTTCTCCGTGGACGCTCTTCATGCGTTGCAGGAAACCCTTAGAAAAGCTGTTTCCAAACGTCAGCACGCACTTTCTACACAGGAGGCAGCTTAATGCCGACGCTTTATACCGTAATCAGACGTCCTCTAATTACCGAAAAAGGTATGCAGGCCAAAGAGACCCAGAACACATTAGTGTTTGAGGTGGCAGAAAAGGCTACCAAAACTGAGGTGAAGCAGGCGGTCGAAGTGCTCTTCAAGGTAAAGGTAAGTAAAGTTCGTACTAACATTTTGGAAGGCAAGGAGCGTAGGCGCGGCAAGTTTACGGGATATCGTCCAGACTGGAAGAAGGCCTACGTTGTTCTCAAGCAAGGTGAAAGAATGCCGGAGTATTTAAGTAGCATTTAGCTAAGGGAACCTTATTGCAAGACCTATCTGGAGTATCCATTAGCCAGGAAAGTGGAGTTTAGTATGCCAATCAAAAGTTACCGACCGATTACACCGACGCTACGCTTTCAGACTAAGCTGGTCAACGACGACATCACGACCGATGAGCCGTATAAGCCTCTACTTACGGTGAAGCCTCGTACTGGTGGCCGCAACAGTACAGGGATGATGACCATTCGTCACCAGGGCGGAGGTCATAAACAGAAACTGCGACTCATTGACTTCAAGCGCGATAAATTCGGCATTCCAGCAATTGTGGCAACGATTGAGTATGACCCAAATCGTAGCTCGCGCATCGCATTGGTAAATTACGCCGACGGGGAAAAGCGCTATATCATTCAGCCAGTTGGTTTGAAAGTTGGTCAGACGATCATGTCTGGTCCTGAAGCAGATATTTTGGTCGGCAATGCTTTACCGCTCAAGAATATCCCTCTCGGTACGATTGTCCATAATATCGAGTTGCGTCCAGGTAAAGGTGCTCAGATGGCACGCTCAGCCGGCGCACAGGTTGGCCTTGTTGCAAAAGAGGGTGCATATGCACTCTTAAAACTTCCTTCTGGCGAAACGCGACGCGTTCTAGTCGAATGCATGGCGACTATTGGCCAGGTAGGTAACACAGATCACGAAAATGTGACAATCGGAAAGGCCGGACGGAATCGCTGGAAGGGAATTCGCCCAGCAAACCGAGGTGTCTCTATGAATCCAGTGGACCATCCACATGGGGGTGGTGAAGGAAAGACTTCAGGGGGCCGGCATCCGGTGACTCCTTGGGGTCAGCCCACGCGAGGTTATAAAACTCGTAACAACAAGCGCACAGACATCTTTATCGTGCAGCGCCGTAATAAGGGCAAATAACGGTCAATATGATGTTGTAACTGGGATGGAAAAGCTACACCAAGTCTGAAAGCTTATTCTTGCTAGCAGCAAAAGGAAGCCACAGATTCGTCGTATACAGCATAGGGGCAGGGAGTAGCGAATGTCACGTTCTACAAAGAAAGGGCCGTTTATTGATGGCCACCTCATGACAAAGATTACCGTTATGAACCAAACCAACGATAAGAAGGTTCTACGTACTTGGTCTCGAAGATCTACAATATTTCCGGAGTTTGTAGGTCATACAATCGCAGTGCATAACGGCCGGAAATTCATTCCGGTGTATGTCACGGAAAATATGGTTGGACATAAGCTAGGCGAGTTTTCTGCCACCCGTACTTTCAAGGGTCACTCCGCTAAGGCCGAAAGTGCTGCTAAACCACGCTAGTTGGATGAGCTCAGGTATTTAGTCATCCCATGCCGGCGACGTGCAGACCATGAGATTCGGAAGGATAACAAATGACAAAGTCTAGAATCAAAATACGAGAGTTTCGCGCTGAGGCCCGGTTTCAACGGACTAGTCCTCAGAAAGCAAAGTTGGTACTTGACCTCATCAAGGGACTAAGGGTGGAGCAGGCTATCAATACAATCCACTTCTCTACTAAGCGAATGGCTCCAGTCATTGAAAAAGTTTTGCAGTCCGCTATTGCGAACGCAGCCTATATTTCCGATGAGCAGGATTTAGACGTAGACGTAGATAATCTATATGTACATACGGCGATTGCAAATGAAGGGCCGCGGATGAAGCGTATCCGTCCTGCTCCGATGGGCCGGGCATTCCGCTATCAGCGTCGCATGTGTCACATTATTGTTAGCGTGGCTGAAAAGCGCAAAGCTACAAATGTCACCAACGACGCCGGCTCTACTGGTGTCGTACGTAGCAAGGCTGCTTCGGGCCGCAAGGCATCCGCAAAGGCAAGTAAGTAGAGCGTCCTGTCTGTTGCTTGTGGTGTGCACAGTAATAGGCTGGGCTGTTACATAAGATTGTTGCAACACATACACCGGCTGAACGGCCGAGCAGATGAGCAAAGGAAAGTTATGGGACAGAAGGTCCATCCGTATGGGTTTCGCCTCGGTATCAACAAGCCGTGGAAGTCGCGTTGGTTTGTAGAGCGTGGGTATGACAAACTACTGGTTGAGGATGTGAAGCTTAAGGCTGAGTTACGCGAGAAGCTAAAGGCTGCTGGTGTAAGTTCGGTAGAGGTGGAGCGTCCTGGTAACAAGCTACGCCTTATTATTCGGACTGCACGTCCTGGGATCATTATTGGTCGAAAGGGAGCAGAGATTGACAAGCTGAAGGCCGATATCCAGAAGCGCACTGCTCGTGAGGTTTTCATTGACATTCTAGAGGTTAATAAGCCGGAACTGGACGCGCAGCTTGTTAGTGAGAACATCGCATTGCAGCTTGAAAAGCGGGTCAGTTTTCGTCGTGCCATGCGCAAATCAGTTGACTCGGCTTTACGCTTTGGCTGTAAGGGAATTAAGGTACGTGTCTCTGGTCGGCTGAACGGTAACGAGATTGCTCGTTCAGAGTGGTATCTGCAGGGACGATTGCCGCTGCATACCTTGCGGGCCGACATCGACTACGGCTTCTCCGAGGCAAAGACTACTTACGGCATCATTGGAGTCAAAACTTGGGTTTATCGAGGCGACATTTACGAACAGCGTAAGCGTAGAGATCAAAATACAACGAGTCCAACTGTTGTGTCCGCGGGTGCCTTTTCGGCTTAGTTGTCGCTTGTACTAGAAGAGAGTTGTGGAGAGTTATTATGTTGATGCCAAAAAAAGTGAAGTTTCGCAAGCAGCAACGCGGGCGGATGAAGGGAAAGGCATGGCGTGGTTCTGACCTATCCTTCGGGGACTTCGGCCTCAAGGTCATGGAGTGTGGGTACATTACTGATCGCCAGATTGAAGCGAGTCGTATTGCCATGACTCGTTTTATTAAACGGGGAGGCAAGGTGTGGCTGCGAATCTTTCCCGATAAGCCAATCACCAAAAAACCGGCAGAGACACGTATGGGTAAAGGAAAAGGCGCTCCTGATCATTGGGTCTGTGTTGTCCGTCCAGGCCGTGTGCTGTTTGAAATGGAAGGAGTAACGCCAGAGCTAGCCAAAGAAGCTATGCGTTTGGCCGCTCATAAACTACCGCTTAAAACCAGTTTTGTGATGCGTCACGACGTGAAGGAAGCGATTGCCGCAAAGTAGTAGAACGAGTGCGATGCCGTTCAGGCAAAAGGGAACACTGATGGAAATAGAAAAGATGAGAAGCATTAGCGATGAGGAACTTGCCACGACTGAAAAGCAGGCGGCAGAGCAGTTATTTCGTCTTCGCTTCCAACAAAGTCTTGGCAATCATGAAGACTTAAAGCGGCTGAAGATGCTCAAGCTAGATATTGCTCGTTCGAAGACAATCTCCCGGGAACGTGAGATAACAGCCGAGCGTGCAACCAATCCGCCGGTAGGTCATAGTGCACCAGCCAAGAGCATGCGTACTGAGCGCAAAGCGAAGAGGTCCTAGCATGGAAGATAATCTATTGATTCCCAAAAACACACCTAGTGTAGATGCAGAGCAGGTCGTGGGTCGTCGCAACGAGAAGATTGGCATAGTGGTTTCGACCAAAATGCAGAAGACGATCGTTGTTGAAATTGAAATGCGCAAAGCACATCCGAAATATAAGCGTGTGATGAAGTCAAATAAAAAGTTCTATGCACATGATGAGCAAAATTCAGCCCGTCTAGGAGATGTCGTGCGGATCCGCGAAATGCGGCCTTTGTCTAAGCTAAAACGTTGGTCTCTGGAGGAGATTGTTCGTCGATCGAGTTTGTCCGAACCGGCAACCTCAAAGACTCCAACTGTAGCTGCAACTTAGATTCTGGGAGTGCTGGACCATAAAGGAGCCTGTTTATGTCTGTACAAATGCGTACCATGCTTGAGGTTGCTGATAACTCGGGTGCTCGTAAGCTGCAAGTGATCCTTCCGCTGGGCGGAGGACTTGGTAAGAAGGCTGGTCTTGGTGATGTAGTGACTGCTGCCGTAAAGGAAGCCTCTCCTGATGGCACAGTCAAGAAGGGTAAGGTTGTCAAAGCTGTGATTGTACGAATGCGTAAAGAGGCGCGTCGCCGCGATGGTACGTATATTCGATTTGATTCAAATGCAGCTGTAGTGGTGAACGATGGTATGGAACCTATTGGAACACGCGTGTTTGGGCCAGTTGCCCGAGAGCTGCGGGACAAAAAATTTCTGAAGATTGTTTCGCTTGCACCCGAGGTTATCTGAGTAGTATCCATGTTGGTATGAGAATACGGAATTCGGCTTCGACAGATCGCCGAGCAAGGAAAATGGTATGACAGTTCGCATTCAGAAGAACTTAAAATCGAAGCTCAAAGTTAGGCGCAATGATCAAGTCGTAGTGATTGCGGGTAAGGACGTGGGTAAAAAAGGGCGAGTGCTGCGCGTGCTTACAGACAAGAATCGGGTTCTCGTAGAAGGCGTCATGTTAACGAAAAAACATGTGAAGCCGAACCCACAGCGTAACATCAAGGGTGGGATTGCTGAACAGGAAGCGACTATCCACATATCTAATGTGATGTTGCTAGACTCTGACGGAGCAAGAACACGAGTAGGAATCCGAATGGAACATAAAGGTAAGGTTCGTGTAGCAAAGACTAATAATGCAGTTATACCGGAGAAAGGTAAGAAGTAGGTAATCTGAGTTTAGATGTTTGAGAGTTTGCTGCAAAACTGATATTCTGAATGCTGATCCAACCTACGTAACGGTACACGTGCAGTGCAAAAATGCTGCTACACCCCGATCTCGTAGAGAAAGCGAAGACAAATGTCAGCACGCTTACGTGAAAAGTACGATAGCGAGATTAAGGAAAGTCTAAAAGTAGATTTGGGTATTTCCAACTCGATGGCTATACCCAAACTGGAAAAGATTGTCATTAATATGGGTCTTGGCGACGCGACGCAGAATGTAAAAATCATGGATCCGCTTGTTGCTGATTTGGCTGCGATCGCGGGTCAAAAGCCGGTGACCACCAAGGCAAAGAAATCCATTGCGCAGTTTAAGGTTAGGGAAGGTATGCCTATCGGAGCGATGGTTACCTTACGAGGAGATGCTATGTACGAATTCCTAGATAGGCTTATATCGATTGCGCTTCCTCGGGTGCGGGATTTTCGCGGAGTCTCCTCAAAAAGCTTCGATGGTCGGGGAAATTATACTTTGGGTCTACGAGATCAGCTCATCTTCGCGGAGATCGACTATGCGAAGGTGGACAAGATCAAGGGCATGAACGTAACAATAGTGACTACCGCGCGAGATGATAATGGTGCTCGCAGTCTCTTGAAGGCCTTTGGCATGCCGTTTCGTCAAGGTGCATA
The DNA here is from genome assembly GCA_937873145.1 of uncultured Granulicella sp. Classification (GTDB taxonomy): domain Bacteria; phylum Acidobacteriota; class Terriglobia; order Terriglobales; family Acidobacteriaceae; genus Edaphobacter. The sequence goes on from CALMVK010000320.1 coordinate 7,605, forward strand.
AATTCTTCCTTGTGGGAGTCAGATGTAAAAGGATAGGAAGTAGATATGGCAACTACTGCAAAGCGTGTTAAAGATGCAAGGAAGCCGAAGTTCAAATCGCGACAGCACAATCGTTGCCAGCTATGCGGTCGTCCACGGGCGTATTTGCGTAAGTTTGGCGTTTGTCGGCTTTGCTTCCGTTCTCTAGCCCTAAAAGGCGAAATTCCTGGTGTTGTAAAATCGAGTTGGTAGCAGACAAACAGTAGGCGCTTCCGTAGGTTCTCAGGAAAACTCCTCTGAGTGAACAGGAAGCGAAGGGGAATCGATGAATTTGACTGATCCAATTGCAGATTTTCTCACTCGTATTCGAAATGCTATGCGTTCTCATCACCAGAAGTTGGATGTACCAGCTTCCAGGCTAAAAGTCGAGATCGCTAGGATCTTAAAAGAAGAAGGGTATATAGCAAACTACAAACCGACAGAAGAAGATGGGCTGAAGGTTGTGAGGGTATATCTCAAATATGACACGCATAATCAAAGTGTAGTGCGGGAGTTGAAGCGTGTATCCCGTCCTGGTTGTCGCGTATACAAAGGAAAAGATGATATACGGCGTGTGCAGGGTGGGTTAGGGATTTCCATACTTACTACGCCAAGAGGTGTGATGACCGGGCGTCAAGCTCGCCGCGAAGGAGTAGGTGGTGAATTGATGTGCGAGGTTTGGTAGGTTAGCTTCCTGTGCTAGACCG
>CALMVK010000321.1 GCA_937873145.1 uncultured Granulicella sp.
TTATGGGGGCTCGTGGGCGAAGTGGGGTGCAAGCTGTGTCCTGAACCTGGGCTTGATGGTAGGGAGCCTTGTGCTACCCACCGTAGTAGCAATTCGCGGGCGTTGGGTGGTTGTGTTGTCTTTGTTCGTGGCCATGTTGGTTGGTGTTGTTGTGATAGAAAACGTGGTTCCTCCAACTCACAATTGCTCTGTGCTCGAATAGGCATGGACTTTGTTGCGCGACTGTTTTCTGTGGTGGGCTGGACTGCAAGAATGGGTGATATGTCGCACATAGACGATGAAACGGTAAACCGGATACGTGACTTGACGGGAGAGGGGAAAGGGTATGCGACTGATGGCTAGAATAGCGTTTCATCTTTTGAACTTGATGCGGGGGCCGGTATTGATTGTGCTGATGATCGGTCGTGGGTTTTTTCTTCTGAGTCTTGCGGTTGGGGTTCTGTACCTGATCGCGCTTCCTGGTTCTAAAAGGCTGGAAGTCCTTTATGTGTCCTTTGCGTTCGCCGGGGCTTTCGTCTGCTACGCCATCGCTCGCTTCTATGATCGTGCTCTAGTTCGCCTGAACCTGGAGGCTGCAAGGTGACCGGGCCACGCTTTGAGATAGAGCCGTGTCCAACTCTGCTCGGGGGCGGGTGGCGGTTGCACTTGGTTTCGACTGATCCTGAGACGGGAGAGGATGTGTTTATGTGGGGTGGTAATTTCCCTGTCTCGCAGCCGGAGGATGGCGGCTCGATGTACGCCGAAGCTGCGAAGTTCGGAAAAGAGTGGCTGGAATCACGGAGCGCGGATGAAGAGTAGTGCGATTGTCCTGTTGATTTTGGGCCTCGGCGCGGTCGGGGCCTGGGGGGTTTTGGTGCATAACGGCGTCATTCACGGAACGTCGGTCGCCTTGATCCGCGAGGCCGTGATTCATGACGCGGCTGCGGGCGAGCCGGGGGATGGTCAGTACGTCGTGTTCTATTCTCCTTCTCACAATCTGGAGCGTGAAGATGCGAGGGTGATTCGGTCGGCGAAACACAGTATTGACGCCGCGCTCTACAGTGCAACGGATTGGGAGCTTTGCGGGGCTTTGGCTGACGCTGCAAAGCGTGGTGTCAAGGTCCGGGTATACCGGGACCGAGACCAATTTACGGAAGAAGCGGAGCGGGCGCATGGTCGCATGACCTGCGTAGAGCGGCTGGTCGGCGGGGGCGTCGTCGTCAAGGTCAAGGCCGATAGGGTGCTTATGCATCTGAAGTCTTACGCGGGCGATGGAAAGCTGCTCCGCACGGGGTCTGCAAATGTATCTCCGAGTGGAGAGAAGCAACAGGATAATGATGTCGTCTTTCTGACTTCGACGGCGGCGGCTAAAGGTTTTGAGGCTGAGTTCGCAACTCTCTGGAGTCGATCGGATAACGAACTGGTCAAGGAATAGAGGAAGATCCTCATGGCAAGCGTCTACACGGCAAACCGTTTCCTCGGTGGTAGCTGGTTCTTTCCGGCGCAGCTTCACTTCCTGGGCGATAAGGTCTGCCTGGTCAAGCGGAGCTGGTTCCGTACTTGGGAGCGGACGATTCCACTCTCAAAGATTGCGTCCGTGACGGTCCAGACGGGCGTTGCCCTGAGCACGGTAACAGTCGAATCGTCAGGCGGGAGTGAGGACATTGTCGCGTCGGGGTTCAACAATGGAGACATCGAACGCTTTCGGATAGAGGTGGAAAGTGCGTTGGCCTAGGGTTCTTCCTAGGGTGTTGTCGGCTGTCGCGCTGGGATGTGTCGTCGGCGCGGGCGTGGATCGCGGTGCTGCACAACAGCAGCGGGAACCAATCGCGGTTAGGTTCCAACTCACTCCGGCAGGAGATGGTGTCCATACGCAAGTAGTGGTACGGCTTTACAACGTGTCAAGCCATACAGTGAACCTCTGGATGCCGAGTGCTTTGTGGTGTGGGTCGGCTCCGGGTGCGGTGTCTCTGGAATGGAGGTACAGGGCAACGGATAGCCTCGGCATCGAACAAACGCGAGTCGATTCCTCCTGTGGCAACGCACTGGTTAACGGTGCAAGCGGGGAGCTGACGGAGCGGGTTGCGAAGCAAAAGCGGGAGTGGCGGGCGCTCGGACCAGGGCAATACGCCGAAGTCTCCGACTCGATCAACACGGCGGACGTGGCCGGGGCTCCTGGGGAATATGGCGTGAGAGCTGTTTACACGTCTCCGGCTTTTTCCGGCGATGGGAAACGGCAGCTTCGGGATATCGGTATCGAGACTCCCTCTGGTGTCTACCGTTCCGAAACAATCAAGTTCGCAGTACGTTAGGCATACCATATTGACTGAGGAGTGTTTCTATGCATCTTGACTTTGAACTTACTGATTACAACATGCAGCGGCGGGCGGCAATGCAGAATGTAGGCGCATCGCTGATGCTCGGCGGCGTGATCTTCGCGGCTTTGGCGTTTTTTCACCTAGCTCCCCCTTGGCTGACGTTGACTGTGTTTCTGTTGGTCCTTGCATATGGGATCATCTATCCGATTCGCTGGCGGCGGTCGCATCATCCGCTCCGCACTGACCCGAGAG
>CALMVK010000322.1 GCA_937873145.1 uncultured Granulicella sp.
ACGGTGTTGACCAGACGCGCTTCGACAAACATGGCTTCCGTGATGTTGTCGCCCGTGATCAAGCCTCGAAACTGCTCGATCGGAAAAGGCTTCTCCAACAGGTCCGCGATGTCCTTGCGAAGCTGGTTGTAGAGCTTGCCGATACGATCAGACGATTTGACCTCGACGTTCAACGGAAGCTCAGAAATCGTCTTGGCAGTCTTAAGAGAAAGCCAGGGTGCGGCTCCAACTTCCGTACGGATCGCCTGCAACTTGGTGCGATCAGCGCGAACGTTATGCTTGAGCGAATCAATCTCTTTTTGCAACTCTGCCACAAGTTCATAGAGCAAATCGTGACGGTCAGCTGCAACGCAGGAGCTCATCAGGTCCGTGATAACCCCGATCTGATTCCCCCGGGACTTCAGGGCAACAAACTCGAGGTTGAACCATGGCGACTTGGACCGTTCATGCTTGGTCTTTACCACCTTGTGAGCTTGGGTGAGCGCGAAGCGATCTGCCACAAACAGTGGAAACCGTTCGCTCTCGATCGCACACACCCAATCGAAGTCAAAATCACCGCCGTTCAGCTTGGCAGTCTCCGAGTGAAGCGTGTACGTCCCTTTAAGAGTGAGTTGCTCTGCCACAATGGTGCGCGCTTGCTCTATCTGCAGGCTTTCGGAAGCGGCGAGCAGGGTAGCAGTTTCTTCTGCGTGGAGGTGGATCATGGGAAGCAGATCCTCCTTCATGCGCACCGGATAGCGCACACAAAGACTTCGATCGGAAGAGCTGGAGGTGATGGCGCGGTCCCTCGGCATCCAATCCGCCGCGGAGCGCACCTTGCCGTTGTCGAGGTAGAGAACACCGTCATCTGCAAGCGCGAACGCGGGCAGATCGAGGCCTCCTCCCGTCATCAGCTTGTAAGCCCAACGTGCCAACAGGCGATCCAGTTGACGATGGATGTAGGGATGCCGTGTAAGCTCCCCACTGCCGTCAGCCAATAGTGTCGCTTCGATGATCCTTTGGAGTTCTTCGCCCTCGGGATCGTCGTTCCGGACAGAGCAGCCAATCATGTCGACAAGCGCCTGATGATTGCGTTCTGCCCATGCTGTCTTGAGCGCTTCGATCTTTTCACGCGCCTGCGGCACAATCTCCGTAGCGATTGCAGCTTCAGGGGCGTGTTGCAGAACCGTGTAGCTCGATTCGAACGTAAGCGGCCGAGAAATCTCTCGGATGCCTATGATGACCGGACCACGAAACGTCTGCACCTCTGTTCCGAAGAAGCTCTTGAGGACGGAGCCTTTCTTGGGAGAGGGTTTGATCGAGCTCTCAGGCACGATGATGTCGCAACCAAGAGCATCGGCTACGTCATCGCTCATCACCTTGAAGCTACCTTTTGCCTGGGTATCACCGAACGCCAAACGGAACTGGTAGAAGTATCCGTCAGGTTGCTGCAGTTTCTGGAACAGGCTCTTTCTGATCCATCCGCGGCAGTCGTTGGTACCCAGCTTGAGGTCTTCGACGACGAACACCGTCTTATCTGCTTCTTGATGAACAACCTTGAGGTTGGACACCAGGATGCCGAAATAGGTGATTGCCGCTTCAGGCCACATCGCGAAACGCTTTGCGAGTGCCGGCTCGTGAGTAGCATCGCAGAAGTAGTATTTGCCATTCTTGGCGGAACCGGAAGCTCCCACCATTTTGTAGTGCACGCCTTTATGACGAACACTTGTAAGCGTACGTGCTACTGCGGACTCCTCATGATCTTCGAGAATCTCCGTCGGAACACTAACAATGGCGATCTTGGCGTTGGGGTACATCGCACCGAGAAGCGTGTTCGCAGTCGTCGCATCCTGGCCTACGCCGGGGATCCGCTCGACAATGCTTCCGTCCTTTTGCACGTCCAACATCACGATTACGTTTCCTTCCATCTTGTGCATGGTGAATCTCCTTGTGTTTGTTGTTGCGGCACGAAAGAGACCACCAAAGCTAGAGAGGGACCGCGTCTCCGGCTTTGCCTGGTCTTATTCGTCCTGTTGAAGGGGACTGACCAGGCATGAAGCAGCCGGATCAGCGGAACAAATCCTTGCGAGTAGGCCCGCAAGGTGGCTCAGAAAACCGTTTCGGTAGCAAGCGCTAGACGATACGATTTTTCTGATCTTGTCCGCTGACACGCCTACGCTTTTGCAGCAGGGCGCTTCGTCACAGCGATGGTTCCGTTGCTAAGGTCGGGGGTCATCTTCCAGGCCTCGACCGAAAAGTAGGGTTTGTCTTGTTTGAGCGACTCGAGCTGCGCTTCTGGCTCGGTCCTAAACTCTTTTCCCAGCGCGATCCCGTCTTTGTTAATCTCGCCTGCAAAGAATCGCATCCCAGGTAAGCCCTCCTCAGAACTTGCCGGTCGGCCGCGACGCTTTCTTCCGTTCTGCTCGACTGGTGTTGCGTTTTCTGTAGCTGTGCTCACTGATTGCCTCCCTGTTGAGAATCCTCTTCAGAACCCGGCGTGCCATCCAGAACGGCATCGCGCTTTTCGCCCTCAATCTGCTTGGACCAGTACTCACCAATCATCAGTCCATCTGGGTTGTCCGCAGACCGTTCGGCACTGACAAGGCGGATGTGGTATTGCTCTACAAGCTTGGCGATCGTCTCGTGATCGTTCACCATCTTGTGGACGGTTCGCACACCGAATGCTTGGTACGTGAGCGGGTCGTCTTTGCTGGCCTCAAGGTTGGAGATCTTCAGCGTAGACAGAGCCTGGTCGTCTTCCAACTTCCCGACCGTGTTGTCGCGTTGGAGCTGATTGATCGCCGTGTGCCGTAGATTGCCGGTCATCATGTTCATCGCATCCGCCCAGTTTTGCCCGAGTGTGTGCGGATCGTAGGTCAGGTAATGATTAAGGAACTGCTTAATGAACGCCTGCTTTTCGTACTCGTCTGGCCCGGCACTCCGAGCGCCAGCCAAAACAGCGGGGATGAGACCTCTACGCTTGCCCGCACCGTAAGGGCTTACGACCTGTGCCTGTCCGTTGTTATCGACCTTAATGACCGTGGGCGGCTGCATCCGAACGAACAGAAAGCCGACGACGGTGGTCAGAGTGATCAGGCCCATGACCCCGGCGATAACAAGAGAGCGGTTTGCGTAGGCGCGTAGTGCACCATCCATCTCATAGAACTTCGGCTCTCTGACTTTTTCTACTTGGCTTTTCATCTCTCTCCTCAACGTTGCTGGAACAGTAATCGGGCTTCGCCTTTATGGGACCGTGGCACGAGGCGGTGTTGGGTTAGGCGGCCGAGATTGGTACGTACCGCCGCCTGATCCGCCTTGTGGAGCACTTGCATTCTGTGAGTTTCCTGAGCCACCTCTTCCAGACTTTGCAGCTCTTGCGGCGTTCGAGGCGGCTCGGCTGACTTGAGTTCCCACGGAAATAAGGGACATGAACGCACCTGCGACGCCACCGAACTCGCCTTTCAGGACGGCCATCGCGATTAGCGGGATGAGCAATATACAGACCGAATAGATGATGCTCGTTAATCCGATAAAGACTTGCGTCTGTGCACCCGTAATTGTGCCCGAGAAGAAGGGACTGGTGGTAAGGTCTTTCCCGTTCACCGCGGTTATCAGGCAGGCGAAGACTGCGTATAGTACGGCCCAGCAGTTCCATACAAACAAATTCTGGGCGTAGAACTTGGCCGTGCCGTTGATCATCCTGCTTGGAGCAAGTGCTA
>CALMVK010000323.1 GCA_937873145.1 uncultured Granulicella sp.
CACGGTGAGGATCGCGGTGGCGCAGTTGATGATGGAACGATCGTGGCCGACGGTAGCGAGGAGGCTGCGCCACCCAGGAGGAAGAAGTAGCCGTAGATGGCGTGAATGATGGTGGACATGGTGCCTCGGTGGAGCAGCTAGGGCATGACGACGACGGTGCCGTTGACCGGTTGCGCGCCGATGGCCTGGATGACGAAGCGGAAGACTCCCGGTTCCGCAGGTTGAAGGGCGAACTGGACGGAGGGAAGAAGAGACGTAGCGGCAAAGGGGTAGGTGAGTCCTCCTCCTCCGACCGCGGTGGCTTCAGGCGAGGGAAGGACGCGTTGATTGCCGGGTTCCTTGACCCCGCTTTGACTGGTGAAGAGCTTAACTTTCCGTTCTGGAGGACGAACGGGCCGAACCTGACGTCGAGGATGCCGGGGGTCTCCTCGCGTGCGATGCGCTCGTATTTAACGTCCATGCTGCCATCCGAGGCTTTGATTTGGTGGTTCGCAAGAGGTCCGCGGCCGAAGGCTCCAGCAAGATCGAGGAGAATAATCAATGCAAAGAACCCCCAGATGAGGCGTTCGAAGCGCCACCATTTGTGCTGGAACTGAAGGTCTTCGCCGACAGAGACCTCGTCGTTGACTCTGCTGATGTCGTCTGCTTTGACGGGCGTGGAAAAGCTACTTCGGGCACGATGTCTCTCCTGGACTCAATGGGCGCATGGAGTTGCTATTGCTCTTCCGCTTCGATGACGCTGATCTCTCCGCTGCGCTCAAGGACAGCGAACTGAATCTGATCGGGGGACTTTAATACTTTGTCGCGCGCCATGACCACGACATCATCATCCTGGATGCCCATGTGGCTGAGGGTGTTCGAGCTGTGGAGCAGATTCTCGAGCTCTGCCGATCGAAGTTCGGCTACGGGGTTTCAGAGTGGTTGAAAGAGGAATGGTTTGTTAGACAGGTGAGAGATCGGCGGCGTCGAAGAATATAGGTGAATTCCGAAGATTGACACCAGTCACGCTGGCCATGCTTTAACGTGCAGAGATGGACATTCGGCGTTCGACTGTGTGGCTGAGCCCGTTGGAGCGCTGCCTGCCGGCAGTGTACGTCGCAGTGGCGCTGGCGGTGAACCTTCTGCTCTGTGTTTTGACTCCGCCGTTTTTTACGCCGGATGAGCCGCACCATGCGGCGCGGGTGATTGCGCTCAGCCATGAGGCGTGGATGGCGCACGTCACGCCACCGCAGGAGCCCGGGGCGGCGATCGACGCGAACGCGCTGCGGGTGATGGACGGGATGGACGCGATCCGGGAGGCGGCCGAGAGACGTTCACCCAATTTTCTGGAACGGGCATGGGGGCCGGTCGTGGAGCAGCGGCAGCAGTCCCTGGCGGAGGTGCGGTGGGCGCATCGGCTCCTGTTTGCGCCGTTTCCAAACACGGCGGTGTATCCTCCGGTGCTATACCTGCCGGCAGTGGTGGGATGGCGGCTTGGCGAGGCGGCAGACTGGACGATCTTTCACAGCCTGCAACTGGCGCGGCTGCTGGAAGCACTGGTAACGGTGAGCTTTGGCTGGCTGGCGTTGCGCGTGGGCCGGCGTGTGCGCTGGTTGATGTTCGCGTACCTGCTGCTGCCGAGTGCCCTGTTTCTAAATGCGAGCTGCGCGCAGGATCCGGTGCTGCTGGCGGTAGCGGGCCTGATAGCGGCAGTGTTGTGGCGGGCGCTGGCGGAGGAGCGGGAGTTCCGGCCGGGAGAACTTGTGGGGATGGCTATGCTGCTTGCTTTGTGTGCGACGGCTCGGCCGCCGTATCTGGCGCTGGGAATTTTGCTGTTTCTGCCGGGCGTCGAGCGGGTGAGTGCGGCTGGGCGTAGGTGGGCCTGGAGACGGTGGGCTGGGCCGCTGCTTGCGTTTGCGTGCGTAGTGGCGGTGAGCGCTGGGTGGCGGCATCTGGTTCTGCCGTTTGGGTTCGATACAGGCATCGGAGCGGACCCGGAGGAGCAATACAGCTTTCTGCGGGAGCATGCGGTGCTTGGGGCCTGGTACATCGCGAAGGGCACGGGTGCGGCTGCGGTGGACCTGGCGCGCAGGGGTTTGTACGTCGTGGGGTGGAATGACCTGCTGGCCCCGGTGGCGTTGCGGGCGGCGCTGGGCCTGTGCTGGCTGGCGCTGCTGCTGTTTGCGCCGCCGTGGCCGCTGCGTACGTGGCTTGGGCGTGTGCTGTTGGCCGTGGCAACACTTGCCCCGCTGCTGGGGATTTCGTTTGCGGAATACATCATCTGGACACCTCCGGGCGGCGGGGTGGTGTACGGGGTGCAGCCGCGGTACTGGCTGCCGGTGCTGCCTTTGCTGGGAATGCTGGTTCAGGACGGTCTGCGTCCTGTGAGGCAGGTGCTGCAGCGGGCGGGCGGCGGTGTGCGGACAGCCGTGTTGTTGAGCGCTACGGGAGGGGTGGCGGTGCTGGCATGCACGCTGCCCTGGGTGGCGGCACATGCGTTTTACCTGGACAGTGTGGGGCGGGTGCTACGGGAGAACCTGCGCTGAGGAAGTTAGAGATCGATGATGAACTGACCTGTCTGCGAGAAAGTGCGTGACCTAGCGGCGCTCTGCGAATCGGCAGCGAGGGCAAGGACCAGACGCTCAAGGACAAGGCGTTTGTCGGGCGGAGAGCTGCGAAGATCGAGGTCGGCACGAGCGATTAGGCGAAGGGCGCGGGTGAGCTCAGTGCGGGATTTGTAGCGGCGGGCCTGGCGGATGAGGTCCTCCGCAGCGAAGGGAGGCATGCGAAAGCCTTGCCAGAGCACCGACCAGAGAGCGCGGGAGTCGCGCACATTCTTTTCAAGAACGATCAGCATCTGGCGGAAGGTGCGGGCGAGCATATAGAGATGGCCAATGGCCGAGTCCTCACCGCCGTCCGAGGCATTGAGCAGGCCGTGCAGTAAGACGACGGCCTGCGCGCGATCGCGCCGGCTGATGGCGTCGGTGAGCTCGTAAAGGGAACGCTGCTTGGCCGCGAGAACCATGGTTTCGACATCACCCAGGGTGATCTCGGGACTGGCTGCGGCGCGCTCTCCGGCGAGCGTTATAAGCTGCTTGCCCTGAGTGTAGAGGCAGAGCTTCTCGAAGTCAGAGGCGATGAGCATCATGTCCGCGCCGAGTGCGTCGACGAGCTCACGGGCGGCGTCTGGCGTGATGGAAACGCCGCGGGCAGGTGCGGCTTCGGTCAGCCAGCGGATAGCATCACCGGCATCGACGCGAGCCAGTTCGACCAGGCCGCAGAAGTCGCCCAAGGTTTCACGGATGCGTTCGTAACGCTCTTTGTCCTGGAAATCCATCTTGCGGAGGTCGGTAGGGAGGGAGAGATGGTCGGCGACGAAGAGTAGAAGTGCCTGCGGATTTGGACGGCGAAAGTAGGCATCGAGGGCGGCGAACTCCTCTTTTTTTACACCGCGGCCATAGAGGACTCTCAGACTACGGATGAAGAAGACCTGGAACGGTGCCATCAGCGATGGGGTCTGGGCGCGATCGAGGATGTCGAAGATGGTTGTGTCTGCTAGGTCGAGATCGTAGAGGCAGAACTCACGCTGGTCGGCCGGCGCAAGCTTCTCGAGAACTCCGTTGCGACAGCGCTGATAGAGAAAAGCTTCATCCCCGATCAGGACGTAGCCCGGACGCATGGAGGAACTTCCGAGTTCAGCCAGGAAGCGATCGGCGCCAGCGAAGCTGCGGATGAGCTGTGCGGCAGGCATCAGTAAGACTCCAGAACGGCGGAGACAAGAGCCTGGGCGAAGTCGCGTGCAAGCCGCTGCACAGCGGGGCCGTCCTCCTGGATGAAGGCGGAGACGTCCTGGGTGGACTGATACTGCTCACGAAAGGGAAGAGCGTCGTTCTCGTAGAGGACGCGGCCATCGCGGGCACTTAGGACGACCTTGGCTGTGATGGTAATGAGATAGCTGGAGGTCTGGCCGGACGAAGAGTCATAGGTAAGTGGAGCGGAGGTCTCGGAGAGAATGGTTCCTCGGAGGATGGTGTCAGCATCGGTACTGTCGTTAGTGAGAATCTGGTATTTGGTCCGAGTATTGAGCTCGCGTACAACGGCCTGAGTAACGGCAAACTCAGTATGGAAGGCCTGGGCGCGCGTGGTAAACGCCGGGACAGCCAGGGTGCGGACGTTTTTTGGAAGATGGGTGGCGGAGCCTGCAGTGTGATAACCGCAGCCGGCAAGCAATAAGAGCGGGGCAACGGAAAACCAAGGGAGACGCACAGTTAATTGTCGCACTCTGTTTGTGTGCATAGACTGTCGAAAAAGTCGGGCAGCAAATGGCGAAGGCGACCGATGGAGGTCGCCTTCGCCATAAAGCAGGTGAATACGTTATGCGGGGCTAGGCTGACCCTCATTGAAGCCGGGCTTGCGGCCGTTTTCGGGTTTGAGAATCTTCTGCACATCGCCTCCAGGGCCAGGATCGACGGCAGAGAGTGGGGAGCGAAGTTCAGGGAGAGGCTTGCCTTCAATGATCAGCTTGATCTCGGCAGCGTCCAGCGTCTCACGCTCAAGCAAAGCTTCCGACATCCGATGCATGATGTCATGGTTTCCGTCGAGGATCGAGTAGGCAGACTGATATCCGGCATCGACGAACTTACGTACCTCTTCATCGATCTGCTTGGCAGTGTCGTCGGAGAAGTCGCGTGCCTGGCCGATTTCGCGGCCAAGGAAAACCTCCTGTTCCTTTTTGCCGAAGGTCAACGGCCCCAAAGTGGACATACCATACTCGCACACCATAGCGCGGGCAAGAGCGGTGGAGCGCTGGATATCGTTGCCGGCACCGGTGGTCATCTGCTTAAGGAAGATCTCTTCGGCGCAGCGTCCTCCCATAAAGACGGCCATCTGTGTCTCGAGATAGTCCTTGGTGACAGTGTGGCGATCCTCTTCTGGCAGATGCATGGTGACGCCGAGAGCCATACCGCGCGGGATAATGGTGACTTTGTGAAGCGGATCGGAGTGCGAGCGCATGGCGGCGACCAGGACATGCCCAGCTTCGTGATACGCGGTAACACGCTTCTCTTCGTCGGAAAGGAGCATGGATTTGCGCTCCGCACCCATCAAGACCTTATCCTTGGCCGTTTCAAAGTCGAACATGTGGACCGACTTACGGTTATAGCGAGCAGCCGTAAGTGCAGCTTCATTGACCATGTTGGCAAGGTCGGCACCGGAGAATCCCGGTGTGCCGCGGGCGAGGACGTTTAGATTGACGTCTTCCGCCATCGGAACCTTCTTCGAGTGCACCCGGAGAACTTCTTCACGACCCTTAATGTCGGGGCGATCTACGATGACGCGACGGTCGAAACGGCCAGGGCGGAGGAGTGCTGGGTCGAGCACGTCTGGGCGATTGGTGGCGGCAATCAGAATGACACCGTCATTAGCCTCAAAGCCGTCCATCTCGACCAGAAGCTGGTTGAGGGTCTGCTCACGCTCGTCGTGTCCGCCACCCAAGCCGGCTCCACGATGGCGGCCGACTGCGTCAATCTCATCGATGAAGATGATGCAGGGAGCGTTCTTTTTGCCTTGCTCAAAGAGATCGCGAACACGAGAAGCTCCAACACCGACGAACATCTCGACGAAGTCCGAACCGGAAATGGAGAAGAAGGGAACATTAGCTTCGCCGGCTACAGCGCGTGCGAGTAGGGTTTTGCCGGTGCCCGGAGGTCCGACCAGCAAAACACCCTTGGGAATACGGCCGCCAAGGCGCTGAAATTTCTGGGCCTCGCGGAGGAACTCGATGATTTCTTTAAGCTCTTCCTTAGCTTCGTCGACTCCGGCGACATCCTTAAAGGTGATCTTCTTCTGCTGCATGGAGAGCAGGCGAGCACGTGATTTGCCGAAGCTCATGGCTTTGTTTCCACCAGACTGCATCTGGCGCATCATGAACAAGAAAAGACCAAGCAGCAAGGCAACTGGAAGTAGCGAGACGATCGCATTCATCCAAATGCTGGGCGTTTGATCTTTGTTCGAGATTGTAACGCCATGCTCGCGGAGCGACTTGTAGAGATCGGGATAGTTCGCCGGCGTAAAGTTGGCCGGAATGATGGTGTGAAAAATTTCCTTCTTATCTTTATAGTGTGCCGTAATCTCGGTTCCGCTGACGTTCAGGTCAGCAACCTTACCGGCATCCACGTCGCTCTGGAATTGCGAGTAAGCTACGGTCTCATCCTTACCTGCGCCCGTAGTCTTGGCCACATACTGCCATAGAATGAAAAGGCCGGCGATGAGTGAAACCCAAAGAAGAAGTTGTTTTACTGTAGAGTTCAAGCGAATTTCCTCATAGTAGCTGCGAAACAAGGGGAGTAGCAGCCGTACTCTTTAGACGCCTTCGAGTGTCAAGTAGGGGTATAGACATTTCCGCTTTCGCGGACTTCTCTACTGATATTCGTTCGATTCTACTCCCACATCAAAAGATTCTGCGGGAAGAAACATCACGCTTTTGGGGGACGCGGTTCCATTGTGGGCAATCGATCCATTTTGGGAATGTTCTCGGCTACGACCGAAAGACGAAGCTCGCGCAAAGTTCGTTCCAGAGTAAGTCCGTGAGCGAGGTTCAGTCTGGTGCCGGGTTTGGCTGGAGTAGCGGCTGGGAAGCTGCGGGAGACGCATCCCGCAAACGCCAGAACCCGCTCAGTCTCCTCAAAGCTGAGCCGAACCCCCAGTTGCCGGGCCGTGGCGCGGAGTATTCTTCGGCGCAGAGCTGGATCGAGCGAGCGCAGACGTTCGAGCTCAAGAGCGCGGGTTTGCTCGCCGGGCGTAGTGGAGCTTGATCGTCCTCCACCGCGGACGGGAGTTCCAGGAAGCACGATCTGGGGCAGGATGCGGACCAGTTCGGCGGTCCAGCGTGCCTCTTCTTCGCGCGCAAGCTCAGCCAGGTTGGCAAGCGTGTGATCGATCGCTGGGTTTTCTTGCCTCAGAAGCGGGAAAACGGTATGGCGGAGCCGGTTACGGGTAAAGCGCTCGTCCGCGTTTGAGGAATCTTCGCGCCAGGGCTGATTACGGGCAGTAAGGAAGCTGCGCAGATCGTCGCGGCGGGTGGCGAGCAGAGGCCGCAGCACAGGACCGACCGAAAGCTGCAGGACAGGCGCGATGCCGGCGAGGCCTTCGAGCCAGGCGCCGCGGAGGAGCTTCATCAGCACGGTCTCGGCTTGATCGTCGAGAGTATGCGCGGTAAGGATATGCGTCGCGGCGCGCTCGGTCAGCAGCTTGGCAAAGCAATCGTAGCGCAAGGTACGGGCGGCTTCCTCGATGGACTCGCGGTAGGCTTGGCTGCGAGCTTCCGTGCTGACGCGGAAGATATGCAGGGGTAGGTCAAACTGGGCGCAGAGCGCTTCAACGAAGGCCTGATCGGCGTCGGACTCCGCGCCCCGCAAGGTGTGATTGACGTGGACGGCGGAGAGGCCGACGCCCAGAGCCTGGCGGGGAAGCGCGTTGGCGGCATGGACGAGCAGCAGCAAGGCAGTCGAATCCGCACCGCCAGAGAGGGCAAGGCAGGCACGGTCGCCGGGGCGCAGGGACGTGGGTGGGAGGATCATCATGCCAGCTTCCATCGTACTCAGTTGTGGAAGCCGTGAATTTGCATAATACGCAGCGGTATGCCCAGAGTGGCCGGAGCATTGGTTTGGAAGGCCGGCTCGCGCTGCCAGGTCGCTGACTTGTTATACTTCGTTGGTTATGCGTGTTTTTGCAATCTTGCCGGCAGCGGGGATCGGCACCCGAATGGCAGCGGGTCTGCTGAATACGGGCGAGCGGCCAACGGCAGCCAAGCAGTTTTTAAGCATCCAGGGAGTTCCGGTCCTGGTGCACTGCCTGCGCGCGTTTGCGTCCGTGGCCCAAATCATGGAGGTGCTCGTGGCGGTGCGGCCTGCTGAGGTGGAGCGCGTACGGGAGCTGATTGCGCAGTACGATTTCAACGCCAGGGTGCGGGTTGTCGAAGGCGGCGCAAATCGCCAGAGTTCGGTGCGCAATGCCCTCGCCGCGCTTGTTGTAGCGGACGACGATATTGTGCTGGTGCATGATGCCGTGCGGCCGCTAGTGGATCCTGCGACGATCGAACGAACCATCGATGCGATTGAGAGGCACGGGGCGGCGATCGTGGGATTGCCCGCGGTCGATACCATCAAGCAGGTGGAGCGCACCGCGGAGGGCGCCTTGATCACCTCCACCGTGCCGCGCGAGCGGATCGTGCAGGCACAGACACCGCAGGGGGCGCGTTTTGGACTCCTGCACCGGGCGTTTGCAGAGGCGGAGGCGGATGAGTTTGCCGGAACGGATGAGGCAAGCTTGCTCGAACGTGCAGGCATTGAGGTTTGGGTGGTGGCAGGATCGGCGCGCAATTTTAAGATTACGCAACCCGGCGACCTCGAGCTTGCCGAGTTCTATTTGGCCCATGGGAGCGCACGATGAGCATGCGGATTGGCTTTGGCTTTGACTCGCACGTGTTTCAGGCGGGTGTTCCGCTTGTGATCGGCGGGCTGACGATTCAACACACGGAGGGCCTCGCGGGGCACTCGGATGGCGATGTGCTGCTGCATGCCATCACGGACGCGCTGCTGGGAGCCGTCTCGGCTGGAGATATCGGGACATTTTTCCCCCCCAGCGATCCGCGCTGGAAAGGGGCGGCATCAAGCCTGTTTCTGCGCACGGCTCTTGAGGAGATCAAGTCGGCTGGCTACAGGATTGGCAATGTGGATACATGCCTGGTGATGATGCGGCCGAAGATTGTGCCGATCGCGAATGAGCTGCGTGAGAGCGTGGCCGAGCTGCTCGAAGTAAAGCCGCACCAGGTGGGAATTAAGGCCAAGACGCCTGAAGGTCTAAATCAGGATGCAGTTGCCATGGCGTATGCGACGGTGCTGCTCGAAAGCCTGGAGCAAGAGGAACCGCTGAAGCAGATGGCCGCGGTAGCGGAAGATGACGACGAGCTGAACGACGTGGTGGAAAGCCTGGTAGTGGGAGTGCGGGATACGTCCGCATTGGGACGAAAGATACCGGCATTCGACACAAATGATTTGACGTAAGCAAAATTTGCTTGCCTGGATTTCTGTTTGAGGCGCATGACAGTCGCCATTGTGAAATGTGCGGTTCGGTCTGCGTGATCAACGGCTGACAAGTGACTTATCTTCTGCGTTCAACCAATAGGCTCGAGGATCTTAATTTCGTAATATTCAGAGCAGCAGAGACATGAATAGAGTCTCACCATGTCGTTTATGTTTATCGTAAGCGTAAATCAATGTCTCTTAGCGTGAAAGATTCCTTGCCAGGCTCACGCTTGCATCAGCATTCTGGGAATCTCCTCAGAGACATAAACTGTTGGTCAAAGCATGTTGTCGTCTGTTATGGTTGTGGCGCTTCAAAGCGGGCATGCTCGCCGTCCGGCCAAATTCACCATGGAGACGACTCTCATTGACACATAAGCGATTCAAAGCACACTCTTGGTTAGCGGTTCTTGCTCTTGGCTTGCTTACACCAAGCCTTACACGCGCTCAATCCCTGGGAGCAAGCTTCTGGGATGGATTTGATAGCAACACCTTCAATACTTCCATCTGGAAAGCCTCATCTGGTAAAAACGGTGAGCCATTTGGCTGTACCTTCTATCCTTACATGGTGACCAACGGAACCGGAGGAAATTTAGCGCTAACGCTGAAGAATGGTTCTTGCTCGCAGATTGAGACTTATGCTCAATATCTGTACGGAACTCTGCAAACACGGCTTGTCTATAGCAATATCCCTGGTACGGTAGCGAGTCTATTTACCTACAACTCGTGGTACACCGTCGCGGGGGATCCATGGACGGAAATTGATATTGAGTTTCTGCCGTCAAAGCCAGATATGCTGCATACAAACGTGATCTACCAACCAAGTGCGAGCGGTGCTTACCAACAGTTTGAGAAGTATATTAGTCTGTCCTCCTACAACATTAATCCGGTCAACGCAGCGGTGCAGGTCGGTTTCGATTGGAGTGCAACACAGATCTCCTGGTTCATCTACGACTCAGGGGGGACCAAGCACTACATACGTACGATCACAAACAGTTCGGCTACTGGTTGCGATTGCATCCCATCCTACGCATGGCCAAGCCAGGGAGCAAACATCTATGCAAACTACTGGCATGGAGATAACAGCAATTCCAATTCAGTGAACTATTTTCCGTTAACATACAGTGGTGCCAGCGGAACGGCTAGTTATGACTTTGTACAATACATTCACCCATAGTGGTCCGAAACTGATAAGCTGAACAGCAAAGTAGATACTTGCCAAGAGCAGCCTTGGAGGCACGTTGTTACCATACCTCCAAGGCTGCTTTGTCTTGCCAATGCTGGGCCAAGAGGGTGGCTCTGAACATGCCTTGCGGCTAGCGGTCTGCGTTAGCGTATAAAAATCAATTCAGTATTAACTTTTGTTCATGGATAGATTTTCATCAGATCCATAAATCCAGATCGATGAGTTACCAGATACTTGTGGCCACTATCTTAGGCCGGCCAGGTTTTCCATCAATCATCCTGACCTGAACGACAGCTTCAAAGTTGGCTTTTTCGCTTGGCATTCGATGGTCCTGCTTCAGGTCTTCTAGACTGCGCTCGTCTGAGAGGGCTTCGGCTGCCGCAATGGTTCCATTTTCACCAATACCGGCAGCCACAATAACAATTTGCTCGGTAAGAGGATCGTAGAAACGAGCAATCAGTCCGTAGTCGTCGGTGACTTTGTTCAATGCCAAGGACGTATAGACCGACCATTTACGCTTCGGATCCACGCGATCTTCAATCTCAAAGGTATCCACGCTGGGCCGGACGAAGTGGAAGCGCATCGGTTCGGTCAGTCGCATCGTCCAGGGATTGTTGAAGCCGGAAATCAGCACAATAGGTCCTTTTTGCAGGTCAGAAAAAGATGTCTGCGCCGACGATTCGACATTGATCGTTCGGTTACGTCCGCCAAGGACCTCTTGAAGTTTTGCCATCGCAATCGTATCGGCTAATGCGACCGGGTCGGAATGCAAGGGATGACCACCGACGGACGTATCGCCTGCCCCTGAATCCTGACTATGAGTCAAGGCAAGAACGGATCCCACAGAGATCAGCACCGGTTCATGATTGTCAAGGATCGGCCGCCAGAATAGCTTTACTGCTGAAGTATGGAAATATGAGCCCCCGAGCAGGACGCTTACCGGAATCAGCAGAGTAGCGGCCAGGGCAAGGATTAACTTTTTGCTTCGGTACGACGCTTTGGTCGCGTGCGGCAACTCGGAAACAGGAAGAACTTCAGCAGGCTGGGTAGCCGGCTCCTGCAAGGCAGGAGCTTCTATGCTGAGAGCAGCAGGCTGTCCAGGAGCAAGCTTAAACTCTGGTATATACGAACCGGGGCGTAACTCGATTCGGAGTTCTTCCATGTGCTCAGGTTGGTAGTAATACTGGGCCAGTCGCTTGCGGACCTCGCCAGCGGTGACCCGCACGACTGGATCAGCGTTCAAATCATAGTTCGGTGAACGCCCAAAGGCTTCAATGCCAATGGTGCGCTCTTTCAATTCTTCCTGGCATCCAGTCAGGGTCTTGTGAACCACATAGCTCAGGAAGCTTGGATAGCGGCGGCTATGACTGAAGTGGGGGCTGCTCTGAATTCTTAGCAGCTGCTGTTCAATGAGATGAGATGGAGCAACTATTTCCAATTGTGTTTCATTCCACATGCAATCGACCATGACGTTCGGGAGTAGTATACCTCCTTAATACAAAACAGAATCTACGGCTAAAGCCTTATATGTCAACCAGATAGTTGTAGACAAGAACTCCATGCAGTAGCACACCTGTTCATTCGTTTTCTGAGGCCGATATGGTCTGCAGGTTCAGGAATAAGACCCCTCCGGTGTCTTCCGATCAGACTCTCTCCACGAGGCAACTGCCCGGTCGAGAGAGGCTCCGGCTAACTTGAGGCTCTGACTGAAACGAGGTACGGACGTGCAAGAACGCGGTAAGAAGATTGAGGTTTTCAGTCAGTGCTCGAGAGCCAGGGGTCGTGGATGGATCAGAGTTGCTTTGGCATTAAGCTTCCTAATTGGCTCGCATCTGCGCGTAAGCGCACAGAGTCCCTGGAAGCTGGTTTGGAGCGACGAGTTTGACGGTCAGCTGGGCGCTCCACCAGATGCCGCGAAGTGGAAGTTGCAGGCTGGAAACGGAGCGGCGATTGCAGGCAACGACGAGGCGGAGGTCTACTGTGCGGTTCCGTCGGACGCGGCGCCCTGTAAACCGAACCAGCCAAACACCTACCTCGACGGGAAAGGTCATCTGGTAGTGGTGGCTATAAAGACGGGCCAAACAGTGACGGTGGGAGCAAACAAAACGCTAGCACCGGTGTATACGTCAGCGCGGCTCAACAGCATAGAGAACTTTCAGTACGGGCGATTGGAAGCCAGCATGCGCATTCCGGCGGCAGGTAAAGGCATCTGGCCAGCTTTCTGGGCCTTGGGTCTTCAGAACGACAAACTCCATTGGCCGGCAAGCGGTGAGATTGACGTGATGGAGCAATGGAATCCCATGCCGGGCACTGAAACCACAAACGCCCTGACCATCCACGGCGCGGTGCATGGACCGAAAGCTCCCGGGTCATCCGAGGGTTACATCGACCTTACCGGGGACTACACGTTCAACAGTCCTCCTTCGAATGGCTTGCACCAGTACGCGGTGGATTGGAGCCCAGGGGAGGTGGATTTTTATGTGGACGGATATCTGTACGAGCGGCAGTCCGTGGGGACGCTGACCGGTCATGAGATTTGGGAGCAGGACCGCGGTCCCTTTCTGCTGCTGGTCAACCTTGCCATGGGCGGAGGTTTCTTTGGATATCCAGATGCAACGACTGGTCCAACGCCGACCATGGTGCTCGACTACGTACGGGTTTACCAGAGGGATCAAACTGCGCTGCCCAAAGATTGGGGTAACTACGACGCGGGCGGCCCGGCAATCGCGGGTTCCTCCACCTTCAGCAAGGGGATTTACACGGTGGCGGGAGGTGGCGCGGGTATCACCGGTCACTTCGATCAATTTCAGTTTGCCTATCGTGGCCTTGGTGGAGACGGTGAGGTGACGGCTCACGTAGTGGACCAGACCAGCAAGGTGCCGCAGGCCAAGGCCGGCGTAATGTTGCGCGACGGGCGCGGAGCCGCATCGATCTTTGCAATGGCGTTTCTCTCACCAGATGGCAGTGTTCACTTTCGCTATCGGCAGACCAAAGGCGATGTTCCGTCGGATGTGCCCTACAAGGGACCGGCAACCTGGGTGAAGGTTGGTCGAGTGGGCGATGTCTTCACCGGCTATGCCTCCGTGGATGGGAAGGCCTGGACGGCGATCGGCAACACCCGGCTCTCTATGCCGCACGATACGATGGCAGGATTGATTGCCACCTCTCGCGATAATAAAGCTCCGAACGTGGTTCGTTTTGACTATGTTGATGTCACGCGCACCGACTCGGGCTTTGACGGCGTAGCGGCCTCGCTCCCCGGAGTAGTGCAAGCAGAGAACTTCGATACGGGCGGATCGGGGTACAGCTTCAGCACGGAATACGGTGAAGCTGGTCCAGAGATCAAGCAGATTGTGCCTGCGGCAGGGTCAGATGACCGTGCCGGTGGCTACTCGCTTGTCGGACTCAAGGCGAATCGCTACATCAACTACTCGATCTATGTCGAGAAAGAAGGCGACTACACACTGACGGCGCGCGTGGCCAGCGCCGGTCCGGGAGGAAGTCTCCACTTCAATGTCGATCAAAAGCCTTTGTCAAAGCCTCTGGCGGTGTCTGACACCGGAGGTGCGAGCCGCTGGACGGAGATGAAGGCAGGATCTGCGCACCTAACCGCGGGCCACCATACGATCGCCCTCGTCACCGATGCTGCCAATGCTTCTGGGGCGCTCGCTGCCATTGATTTTTTCAAAGTACAGCCGCAGTAACGAGTCCTGCTCGTTGCGCGTGGTTAGTTAACAGAAACGTACCTGATGCAAAGCTCCTGGAGGCTGTCCTATGCAGTACAAGAAAGATACACTCACCCGTTACGCGATGGCCCGTCTCTCCCGATTCGGCCCGCTTTTGCTTCCTTTCACGTTAGCCGGCACGTCCTTGGTAGTCTCACCACAACTGACCTTTGCGCAGAGCACCACGGCGACGCTAAGCGGCACCGTGACCGACCCCACCAGTGCAATCATTCCAGGCGCAGAGGTGACGTTGACCAATGTGCAGAATGGCGTAGAGCGGAAGACCAAGTCGAACTCCGGCGGTAACTTTGTCTTTGCCGCTGTGCCGAGCGGCAACTACGATGTGCGCGTGGTGATGCCAGGCTTCGAATCGACCTTACTGCACAATATTCACTTGGATCCTTCAGACAATAAGAACCTGACGAAAGTCACGATGGCCATTGGCGAGGTGACGCAGACTATCAACGTCAGCGCCGAAGATGCCGGGCTGACGAACAGCGGTGAAAAAAGTACGCTCATTACCGCGAATGACATCAAGAAACTTTCAGTAGAAGGTCGAGATGTTGGTGAGTTGGTGAAGATGCTGCCGGGCTTCGCGATCGCACAGACTTCGAGCAGTGTCGACAATGCGGCTTATGACCCATCGCAGGTCAACATCACCGGAGCGCTGCGCTCTTACGCCGCCAACGGAAATTCCGCCAATGGTGTCACCTTGCTTTCCGACGGCGCCAACATCACCGATCCCGGCAACTACGGTGACACGACCCAGAACGTCAACACGGACATGGTCGAAGAGGTAAAGGTTCAGACATCAAACTTCACCGCAGAGAATTCAAACGGACCCATCGTGGTCAACGCCGTCGGTAAATCAGGAACACGCGACTTTCACGGCGAGGTATATGCCTACGCCCGCACTTACCAACTCAACAGCCAAGACGCGCTTTCGAAGTTTGAGGGCCAACTGAAGCCGAACGATCGCTATATTTACCCCGGAGGCAATCTCAGCGGTCCTTTGCTCATCCCGGGAACGAACTTCAATCATGCACGCAAGCTGACCTTTTTTGTGGGTGCGGAGGACTATGCGCAGCGCAACATTTATGCGTACGGCGGCGCGTCGCAGGCTGTAGTCAAGGCCTTGGTGCCGACCGCTGCTATGCGCAACGGCGACTTCAGTTGTCCGTCGCTGCTGACGTATCTGGGTTCGGCGATCTCCTGTAATGCAAACGGAAGCTCGCAGATCAACAACGCTAACTTCAACAACATCGGCTTTGTACCCAATGTCGCACCAAACGGAAACCAGGTTGGCCAAGGTCAGATTGGGATGTACTCCGACCCTGGAGCGAAGGCATTGTTCAATGCCCTTCCGCTGCCGAACCGGACCAACCAGGGTGATGGCTATAACTATGTAACGACCAACCTTGAGGACAACGATCTTTATCAGGCGCGCACTCGGGTCGACTACAGTTTTTCTGATCGCGTGAAGTTGTTTGGCACGTACAATGTCGAGCGCGGCCGCAGTGGATTTCCTGAGGTGCCGTACTACTCGCCCGCCAACAGCGGAGCAAAGCTGGGCGGAGTAGACACACCGGGCGGCGGCATTTTAAGCACCATCAACTCGCAGACGGCAGGGCTGAACTTGACAGTGGTGCTCTCACAAAGATTGACCAACGAGACGACCGCCAATATCACATTGCTCGATCAGGAGTTTGTTGCGAAAACTCCCTCCGCATTGCTTTCTACTAACATCAACTATCCCTACCAGGGGTTATATGCCGGTGCTTCCCTGCAATATCCGCAGTTGCATGACTATCAATATGATGGTCTGCCGCTCGCCATGTTTCCCGACTTCAGTGTGGCGACTCCGTATGCCAAAAAGTTCCTGCCGTCGGCAGGTGACAACCTGACCTATGTCGTCAAAAGCCACACGATTAAAGCCGGCGTTTTCGTGCAGCAAGTAACCAATAACCAGCGTCTTTTGCCTTCAAACTCCAGCACCAATGGCCAGATCGCCGACTACTTCTACGGCCCTACCTTTACTGACGCTAGCGCGCAAGGAACTACCGGTAATACGGTCTACACAACCGGCAACTATACTGCAAACTTCTTTGAAGGGCAGATTGAGCAGTTCAGTCAGCAGAACTTTGTGCCGGTCCAGGATCTTTACTTCTGGAACGTGGATTGGTATGCGACGGATACCTGGAAGATTACGCCACGGCTGAGTATCGACTATGGTCTTCGCTTTGAGCATCTTGGTCCTTGGAGCGATAGACACGGCATTGGCCTAGCAATCTTCGATCCTTCCACTATCAATGACGGAACCAGCACCGCGGGCTTCACTTGGCACGGAAAGAACCCCTCTGTTTCAAACGCCGGAGTGCCGTCCAGGTTCGTCTTCTACGAGCCGCGCGTCGGCCTCTCTTATGATGTGTACGGAAACGGTAGGACTACGGTTCGTGGTGGCTGGGGCATGTACCGCAATCACGATAACTTCAACGTGGTGCAGTCTGCAGCAGCTTTGGCTGAGGGTGTTCAGGTCGCAGCGATCAGCGGCGGTGCAGGAATTACGCTCCAAAATCTGCACTTTGTCTCGCCTTCCAACAATGCAACGGTTGGGGTAGGAAACTTCACCAATACCAACGCGGTTACCGCCTACGGATTGCCTAAGGGAGACGATCAGCAGCCGCTGACCTACACCTACAGCTTTACGGTCGATCAGCAACTGCCCAAGAAGTCGCAGTTTGAGATCAGCTACGCCGGCAATCAGGGCACGAATCTTACAGCGCAAAACGTAAATGTGCTCGGCCTTACGCTGCAGAATGTAAACCCGGTGCCGCTCGGCGCTTTCTTTCGGCCTAACCCTATCACTGGTGCTGTGACTCCTCTGGGTCTAATCGATGGGCTCACGACCACGCAGGTCAACTCCTACCGGCCGTATCCGCAGTACGGAAACATCAATGTACCGCGTCACATCCTCTATTCAAACTACAGCGCGTTACAAACTTCCTGGAATAAGCAGAGCGGCAAGCTAACCTATGGAGTCAACTACACCTGGAGCAAGGCTCTTGGCATCAAGGATGGTTACTACAACGGTAATGCTGCGGATGCAACGAACCTGCGCAACAATTATGGCCCGCTCTCGTTTGACCGTACCAACATCTTCAACGCAAGTTACGCCTACGACGTCGGCAGTGCATACAAGGGCCGCCGCCTCGTCGCCGGCGTGCTGAACGGCTGGCAGATTTCCGGTATTACTGGACTGCAGAGCGGTGCGAACTTACAGGCAACGTATTACAGCAACTTTAACCTGCAAGGCAAACTGGGTGCGACCGGGAGTGCAACTCAACTCAGCGTCGACAACAAGACGTTTTTGGGGACTCCGGACGTCATGCTGCAGCCTGTTGCCACCTGCAACCCGGCTGTCCACAGGGTAGCCAATCAGTTCATCAACGGAAGCTGTTTTCAGTTGCCGCAGATCGGGCAAAATGGACAGTTCAACTATCCATACCTGCATGGTCCAGCGTTCTTCAATACCGACCTCACCGTTGCCAAAAGCTTTCTGATGAGCGACAAACGTACCCTGCAGTTCCGCTTGGCCGGATTCAACTTCCTCAACCATCCACTTACCAGCTTCAGCACGTCCTTCCCGGAGCAGATCGCACTCAACTTGAGCAATCTAGCTGTGGGTGGAGAGACAGCCTCGCCTTCTCTGGCAACACCTGCTCCAGGTTTTGGCGTGAGCAACATCAAGGAAGGCCGCCGTGTGGTTGAAGTCGCGGTCAAATATAACTTCTAAGTTCCGGAATTGAGAAGAGGACGCATCATGTATTCAAGTCTGATTCAACGACTACTCTGTCTATCGACACTCTCCTGCGTAATGCCGGCCGGCATTGCTGCAGCGCAGACCTTCACCGCACCGGCCGTAGCCACCTCCAGCCAGATTCCTGTTGCCGCGAATGGTGCGGCGACCTTGGCCATCGCTGTTGATGCCAACGGCAACCAGTTTTTTACTCAACCCGGTACCGGATCGTTTGTGGAAGATCCAGCCAACGGTGCTGCACAGATCACCCTCATTCCGACAACGCTCTCCTATCCAAAGGGAGTAGCCGTCGATAGTCTGGGCTTCGCGTACACGACGGATTATCACGGCCATCTATGGAGGGTGCCGGCGGGCGGCGGTACCGCGGTGGATATTTTAGCTGCCTGCAACACGCTCGATTCCTTCTATCTCGGGACCCAGGCGGTCGCGGTCGATGGATCGAACAATGTCTACACGGCTGGCAACAATGAGGCATTCCTGTTCAAGATCACGCAGGCCGGCGTATGCAGCATTGTTCCCGGAGTCACGCTGGACGCGAACTCGCACCTTGCGGCCGATGCAGCCGGAGACCTGGCATATTCCACTGCTGGCGTGCTCTACAGTTTGCCTGCCGGAGCTGCCGCGCCAGTGGCCGTTGCGCATACCTTCGATGCGATCAACGGACTTCGCTCCGATCCCTCTGGAGATGTCTTTGTCTCAACGAACAGCACGATTACCGAGGTTCCTTTTCTGAACGGTGCACTGAGCGGGGCGCAGACCTTTGCTGTGCTGCCGTATAGCTCCTCCTACGATGTCGGACTGGGAACAGACGGAAGCGTGTACTCCACTACCGACGGTACAAATATCGTTCGTAGCTATCTCGGTGGCGTGCGCTTTCCGACCACGGCAGTTGGAACAGCTTCCGCAGCGCAAACCTTAACCGTGCTGTTTGACAGCGCGCAAACCTTGGCCGGCATTCGCTTTAGTGCAGGAACCGGCACTTCCACGGAGATTGTCAACACCGGCGCTGGAAGCTGCGCAACAGGGCAGGCATACTCGGCTTTATCTACCTGCACCCTCACCTTAACCGATACGCCATCCACTCTTGGAATCCGCAATGGCGCTGTCGTTCTTTCCTCGTCCACGGGAGTTCTTGGCGAGGCATTTGTCGCTGAGCAGGGATCGGGTGCAGGTCTGGTTGCCGACCCTGGTACGCAGACAATGCTTGGCAACGGATTCAAGGCACCGGACGGCATTGCGGTCGGTGCTTCCAGCGGTCTGGCTGTGTCGGATGCAACCGCAGGTACCGTCTCTTTCTTTGCTCCGGGTACTGCAGTTGCAACCACGATTGCCACCGGACTGCTCCAGCCCGCAGGCCTTACAATCGCGCCGGATGGCTCTGTATACGTGGCCAACAAGGGTGCTAACACCATTGTGGCCATTCCTTACAGTGGAACAGCGTACGGCGCGGCTGCGCCTGTTCTTTCAGGGCTAAGCTCACCTTCTGCTACTGCATTTGCCATGAATGGAGATTTATACATCGCCAACACCGGCGCTGGGACGGTGCTTCACGTTCCGAACCAAGGTGGTTTGCTCAACCCACTCGCCAGAACGGCGTTGTCGACGACGTTTACCGCACCCGTAGGGCTTGCGTTTGACCGCCTGGGAGACCTGTTCGTCACAGATAGTAGCGCGGGAACGGTAACCGAGATCGTGAACGGCACGCCGAATGTAATTGCCTCAGGCCTTACTTCTCCAGGATCGATTTCGGTCGATGACTCAGGCACACTGTACGTTCAGCAGCTTGGGGTGACGTCTATCCTCCGCATTCCATTCACCAATGGCGCGTACAACACAAATGGAACCAGCAAGCTGGGCTTGGGTTTGACTACGCCAGCTTCAGTCGCGGCCGACAGTGCTGGGAATCTCTATGTTGCCGACTCAGGCGCAGGCGCAGTGCTGGAGCTTCAGCGCACAGCGGGTATGCTGAGCTTCAGCCGATTTAATGTTGGCACTTCAAGCGGTGTACAAAGCGAGACGTTGTCAAATGATGGGGATCTGTCAACGACGTTTGGCTCTCCGCTGGATACAGCTGCCGGCAACGCGGCTGACTTTACCATCTCGATGGGCGGAACGAGCGGCTGTGCGGCTGGAAGCACTTTGGTCACGGGCAGCAGCTGTAGCATCTCCGGCAAGTTTACGCCGACAGCGGTAGGTACACGTACGGACACGCTTACCTTCGCCTCCAATGCTGTCAATGCCACGCCCATCACGGTGGCCTTTACAGGCGTTGGAGTGAATCTTGCAACACCAACCGTACAGCTCACACAAACCGCTCCTGTAGGCGCGGCGACCTTCGGGCAGACAATTACCTTCAATGCGACCGTATCTGCAACCACCGGTACGCCGACGGGTACCGTGCAGTTCTCGGTGAACGGAGTTGCGTACGGTCCAGCGTTAGCCCTCACCAGCGGTTCGGCGAATATCTCCGTCACGGGACTTGCGGCCGGAAGCAATACGATTGCGGCCACCTACAGCGGCGATAATAACTTTGCCAGTAGCACGGCGAGCGCCCTGAACGTGTCGGTTGCGTTGGTGACGACGACGACCACGCTCACCTCCACCATCTCCTCCGCAACAGCCGTACCGCCGGGTACAAGCGCAACACTTACGGCAACCATTGCTTCCAGTCTCGCTTCCACCCGGCCCACCGGTACAGTCACTTTTGCAACTGGCAGCACGGTGCTGGGAACAGTAAGCCTGAATGCTACCGGTGTCGCAAGCCTGACGAGCACAACGCTGCCCACGGGTACTTACAGCATCGTGGCTACTTATAGTGGCGACAGCGGCTTTGCTGGCTCTGCTTCAAGTTCAGTCACAGTCTCGGTGCTTGCTCCGACGTACGTTCTTTCGAATACTCCCACCACGTTAGCTGTTCCGACTTCGGGGTCGGCAAGTACCACTTTCGTCGTGACCCCGATCAGTGGGTATACGGGAGGGGTGGATATGTCATGCTCGGGTTTGCCGGCGAACACGCAGTGCAGTTTTACTCCGGGAACTATTTACTTTACGAGCATTACCAACGCTAGCGGCGGTATGGTCACCCCGGGGCCGCAGACGATCACCCTAACCCTCATGACGGCCACAGCTCCTCCTACCACGGTCGCCGGATGGCTGCTGCCCTTCGGTGGTTTTGTACTGCTGGCAGGCTGGCGGTCTCGGAAGGCGTTTCCCACTCCTAAACTGCTTTGCACGATCATGCTGCTCGCCGGCTCAGGCGTCCTGATGATTGCAGCAAGTGGATGCTCCTCCTCGCCGTCCTTGAGCACACCCACTGGAACGTCTAACGTCGTCGTCAACTTCGTTGGAACTCCGACCGGGGCAACGGTAACTGCTCCGGTAAACGGTGTGGGGAACATCCTCAATAGCTTTACTGTTTCAGTGACTGTCCACTAGTTCAGTGTGCGGGTGAATCAGAGGCTTGATTTGTTCTTTTTCTTCCAGAGATCTAGCTGCCGCGTCATAATAAGGGAACCGCCAAGATGCCTTGGCGGTTTCCTTGTTATTGATTGGCTTATTCCTCTCCTAAGTCTGGAGTACTTTGCAGTTTGGGGTAGAAGGCCAGATGTGGGGATTCTGGCTTGCCAGAATGACGACAGTAAAAAGCTGGTTAGCAGTAGGGAGTCACGATGTAAGAAAGACTATTCTCAATACGAGGAAGGTTGGCGCGGCAAAGATTTCTAGAGCACCATGAACTTTGCTCTAGAAACGTAAAAAGGTTTGGACGACGATAATTCTGTTAGCAGTATTGGAGAAGCCGTTGGCAAGCGCCGTGGAGTGGCCGAAGAGCGGTGAGCCAAGTGTGCCGACCGGAATGGCGAGGTTGACGTGGTTCAGCAGGTTGTTGGCGTCGGCTGAGAGCTCCAGTGAGTACCGATGGCTCTTTGACTCCTGGTGGGGAGCGTTTGAGTTGCCGGTAGCCGGAGTGCGCGATGGCCCAAAATTGAAAATGCGGCGGACGGTTAGATTCACGGTGAAGAGGGCCGGACCTTGCGCAAAGTCGTAAGGGATGGTGTGTTGGCCAACCATAGGTTGGGTGTCAAATGCGCCGTAACGAGTGAGGACAACAGAAGGCCGGGTGAGATCGGTGGCGAAGGTAGGACGATCGTTGAACTGCGCATCCCCGTTTAGATCGTAGTCGAGCGTGATGTTGAAGGGGAGGCCGCTGGCCGCACGCAAAAATGCGAAGGCGCTGAAGCCGAAAGGGAGATTTCCTCCGGCGGAGAGGTTGACCTGATGGCGCGGACTGTTCGGGACGGGGCCGTAGTCGGCGCCGATGTTGTATTGATTTGAGGGAAAGTTTCCTCCATCATCGTCGGTATTCGAGATGCGGTATTGATAGAAGCCGTAGAGGAAGAAGTGCTGCTTAAACTGCAAGTTGCTGTTAATGTTCAAGCGAGTGTCGCGGTAGAGGCCGGCGGAGTCGTATTCGTAGATGTTTTGCGTACCGCCGAGCGGGTGAATACCGCTGGTAGGATCGGCCGGGGTGTAGGTTCCGGGCAGAGGCGCGTTGATGTTGCGCGTTAGCTGGGTGTGCGACCCTCGGTTGTGATAACAGGAGGCAGTGATAGAGCCATGGCTGCCAAGTCGGCGCTCCAGACTCACCGTCGTATTGACGAAGTAGGGCGCGTGATAATCCGGGCTGATCGTAAAGATCGTGGAACCAAGAGCGGGCTGCTGGGCCAGATAGGGCGAGTTGATGACATATTCCTGCTCGGTAATACCGTTCTGGCGAATGGCCTGGAGCAGATAGCCAGAGGTGAAGCGGCGATAGAAGACGCCGGCTCCAGCGCGAAGAGTGTAGCGTGGCTGCTTGTCTTTGCCGGGAAAGAGGCTCCAGGCGGCTCCGAGGCGTGGCGCCCAGTCGGCGTGGTCGTGAATGGCGTCCTGAGTCTCGAAGCGGAGCCCGCCGCTAAGGGTAAGGTTGGGCCGGAGACGCCAGTCGTCCTGAAAGAAGAGTCCGGCGTCGGCTACAGACACGACGACATTAGGATTGCCGATGGTGTAGCTGAGCTGGCTAGGACCTCCACCTAAAGCGGCGATCTGAGCGGGAGTCTCTCCGCGGGCGAGGCCTTGCTGGTTGGCTTGGTAGGAGGCAAGCGAGGAGAAGGTATAGGTACCGTTGTAGTTGGAGGAGGAGTCGTTGGCGTCACGAGTGGAGCGAATCCGTCCGCCGTAGTTGAGAAAGTGCTTTCCGGCAGCTTGGGAGACGTAGTTTTGCAACTCGAAGCGATCCTGGTTGTCGTGGTAGGCACCCTCATTGTTGCCTCCTCCGGTAAAGGCACCCTCGACGACGATGCTGGGCGCGGTGGAGACGGGGTCTTGGTGGACACGGCTCCGAACATACTGAAAACGGGTATCGTTGACGATACTCCTCGAGAGCACCTGGGAGTTCGAGACCTGGAGCGTCTGTGCAGTCGTGGTATTCGAGTAGCCTTGGGAGGCGAGGGAGAACTGGCCGACACCACCATTAACCTGCTGCGTGGAATCGAGCGTGTAGCGTGCAATAAGGGTATTTTTTGAGCCGAGGCTGGTGTCGAGGCGTGCGGCCAGACCGTAGGTGGTCGTAGGAGCGGGGATGGCGTTGGAGAAGGCGACCTGGTTCAGGTTTGTATCCAGGGTCTGAGCGTCGATAATGGCGTTCGACTGCTCCGTCTCCTGGGTGCCGCTTAGGAAAAAAGAGGCGCGCTGGGTAATGGGACCACTGAGAGTTCCCGCGTAGTAGACGTCGTGATAGGCGGGCTCCTGCGAGACGAAAGGGTTGAGTGAGTTAAAGAGGGAATCGTTGCCGCGGATATAGACGCTGCCGTGGAGACTGCCTGTTCCAGGTTTGGTAAAGATGTCGATCCGGCCGTTGACGGGGTTGGTATCGTTCTGGGCGGAGTAGGGATTCTGATTGATGCGGATCTCACGGATCGTATCGCGCGGAGGAAGGTTTCCACCGGAAAAACCATTGAGATAAACATCCGGGGTGGGACTTCCGGCAAGGGCGGTAAGTTGTTGCAGCAACTCGGCCGAGTCCAAAGGCAATTGGTCGATGGCATCGCCCTTGAGGATGATCGCGTCGCCGTTGCGGTTGGGGTCGGTGCTGTCGGCGGCGTCTGAGGCAACGTCGATCTGCTGGGCTTCGACCTGCACGGTCAGTTTGAGATCGAGATGGATCGGTTTGCCGTTGGAGGAGAGAAGGCCGGTGGTAAGTGGGTTAAAGCCCACAGCCTGAACGGTAAGCGTAACCTGCGTACCGGGCCTGACAGGGAGGATATAGCGTCCGTCCGAGGTGGTTTGGACCGTGCGATCGGGTCCGGTCTGCGGATGCAGAGTAACGGTAGCCTTTGGGATCAGGGCGCCGGAGGGGTCCGTGACAACGCCGGTAATGGAGGCGGAATCCTGGGCCGTCGCTCCAAGCGACGCAAGCCCGAGCATGACGATGACGAGAGGCCGGGAGAGAACGGAGCGAACGTAGAAGGCATCTTCGGTGACAAAAGCTATCATCGCAAACCTGGGAGCTCGAGTCATAGCCAGTGTGGATGACGCCATCATACGCTAGAGACTAGGATTTAGATTGGGCTAACCTACTAAGTGGCCCATCTTTTCTCGCTTGGTCTGGAGATAGCGTTCAGATGCCGGCTGAGCGGGAACGTCCGCCTGGAGCCGCTCAATGACCTGAATGCCAGCGGCTTGCAGTGCTTCGACCTTCTCAGGATTGTTGGTCATCAGGCGCACGGCGGGGATGTGGAGCAGGTTGAGGATTGCGGCAGGTAGTTCAAAGTGGCGGCAGTCGGCGGCATAGCCCAGTTCAAGATTGGCCTCGATGGTGTCCAAACCACGTTCCTGAAGCTCGTAAGCCTGGAGTTTCGCCATGAGACCGATGCCCCGGCCCTCTTGGTGCTCGTAAAGGACGATGCCGGCGCCGGCGTCGGCGATGGTGGCCAGGGCCAGCTCAAGCTGTTCGCGGCAGTCGCAGCGGAGGGAGTGGAAGACATCGCCGGTCAGGCACGAAGAGTGAACGCGGACGATGGGCGGCGCACTGTGGATGTCTCCCATGACGAGGGCGACGGCGGACTCAATACGAGTGGCCGGTGCAGGTGCGTCTTTCTTGCAAGGAACGGGATTTTCGACGACGCCCTCGAATCCGAGAATACGGAAGTGTCCCCAGCGGGTGGGGAGGTCGGCGTTGGCGAGCTGGCGGACGGAGAGGAAAGACATACGCGCATTATACGTAGGGGGCTACCAGCGAACGACGAAGAGAGCGGTAGAGTAAGAAGGTGAAGCCAGTGTCTACAACGCTGATTCTGATTACGCTGCTGGTCGAGCTAGGCGTGGCAGCCGCGGTATCGAGCTCGCTGGCGCGGTCGAAGACGTTTCGGGATTTGCTGCTGCTAAGCCACCGGACGGTACGGCAGACCTCGGCGTTGGTAGCGCTGATCTGTGGGCCGCTGATGTTAGGAGTATGGATCCGGGTGCGGGTGCCTAACTTTCTGGCCGCGGATATTAGCTTTGAAGCGACCATTTTGCTGGGAATTCTGCTGGGGCCATTGGCTGCGATGGCGGGAGGCGCGGCCCTGGCGTTGCCGGCGGTCCTGCATGGGGAGTTTTGGGCGCTGCCGGTAAACCTGGCGGTGGCGGGGCTGGCAGGGGCGTTCGGGCGCGTAACGGCCACGGAGGATGTGTGGTCGTTTTCTCCGCTCATCGACCTGAGCGTGTATCGCTGGGTAACGCGGAATCTGAAGCGGCCGCAGCTGGACCGGCAGATCCTGCTGCTGATGTTGATTACCGCGATGTCGTTTGGAATGAGTCAGCTCTCGCGCGTCTCCCCGCGACGGCTGTTCGATCTGCACTCCGAGATCTGGTGGGTGGAGCTGGCCATCTGTCTTTGTTCCCCGGTGGTGGTAGGCATCCCGCTCAAGATTTGGAACCAGATTCGGATTGAGCGCAAGTTGGAGGAGCAGTCGCGGCTTTTGCTGGAGGCTCGGCTGGATGCGCTGCAGCGGCAGATCAACCCGCACTTTTTGTTCAACACGCTGAACTCGATCACGTCGCTGGTGCGTTCGCAGCCGGAGCTGGCCCGAGAGATGATCGTCAAGCTGGCCAATATTCTGCGCGTGTTGCTCAAAGATCGGGAGGCGTTCGTGCCGTTTGAGGAGGAGCTGGCTTTCACCGACGACTATTTGGACATCGAGCAGGTGCGTTTTGGTGACAAGCTGCGCGTCGTCAAGGAGATTGCGCCGGAGACGCTGCAGATTGTGGTGCCGAGCATGCTGTTACAGCCGCTGATCGAGAACTCGATCAAGCACGGGCTGGAGCCGCGGATCGAGGGCGGCACAGTGACGCTGCGCAGCCGGGTACAGGCGGAGGGCACGCTGCTGATCGAGGTGGAAGACGATGGCGTGGGGATGGCCCCGGACCGGGCGTCGGCGGGGGAGATTGTGCGGCCGGGAACAGGGATCGGGATGCGCAACGTGCGAGAGCGGATGCAGGTGCTCTACGGAGCCGCGGCGGAGGTGACGATCGAGAGCCGGCCGGGGCGAGGCACGAAGGTAGCGCTCTCCATGCCAGTTGTAGAGCGGGGTGGCGGTGGGTGGGAGATCATGCGGGATGCGGTGGAAGAGGTGGTACGAGGGCTGGCCGGAAGCTCGCGCGGAACGGGTACGCACCGTGCCTCTTAGGTCCAGCCGACGCCAAAACGGGGGATCCGCTCTACCACTTTCGATCGTTTCTTTTCCGCTCTAGAGCGACTTGGGCGCGCTATAGTTCAACCAAGAAAGAGTTGGACTGAGCATGCCTGGAGGCGGTTCGGTCGCGCGGTGCTTGAACGATGAGCGTCTGGCAGATCCTCGACGTGGGAAGTATTTGGATGAAGGAGTTCGCCTCGGCACTTGGTCAGGTGGAGCAGGTGAAGGCCTGGGCTCCGGAGTTCTCGCGCTTTGCCCTCTTCTCGAGCTGGCAGCGAACGGAGCGGCTGGAACACCCGCCTTTGACACTCTTCCGGTTTCCTCTGCAGCGCGGCTATGCGCGTGTGCCCTTGCGAACGCTGTTTCCATATGAGCGCAGGCTGGTGCGGCAGATCAAGCTTCAGACAGCTTCAGTGGAGGACTCGACGTTGGTGTGTACGACGCCCTTTTATGCTCCGGTAGCCGAGCTTTGGCCGGGGCCGGTGGTCTACTACGTGACGGATCTGACCGTGGCTTATGCGGGCCTGAGCCCGTGGCAGGTACGTGCGCTCGATACGCGGATGTGCCGGGTAGCCCGGGTCGTCTGTCCGAACTCGAAACGCATTGCGGCGTATCTGACGGACGACGCAGCCTGCGATCCGGGAAAGATCACGATCGTGCCCAATGCGACGCGGGCCAGCAACATCGCGGAGCAGCCACAGTACGAGCCGGGACCGCTGCCGGCCGATGTGGCGGATCTGCCGCGGCCGATTGTAGGGGTGCTGGGGGATCTCTCGGGCAACCTCGATTGGAAGCTTCTGGCCCAAACGATGCAGCAGACCACGGGCATGTCCTGGTTGTTTGTCGGGCCGACGGATCGGGAGATAGACGATCCGAAGCAGCATGTGGCACGGGAGTGGGCAAAAGCACACGGAAGATTTGTCGGCATGAAGCCGTACGGTGAGCTGCAGACGTACGCACGGTGTGTGGATGCGGCGGTTCTGCCCTATCTCAAACGTGAGCCGACTTTTTCAGGCAGTTCGACGCGGTTCTATGAGCATCTGGCGGCGGGTCGTCCGATGCTGGCGACACGCGGCTTTGCCGAATTGCTTGAGAAAGAGCCTCTGCTGAAGCTGGTGGATGGGCCGGAGGAGCTGGCAGCGGGTCTACGGTCGCTCGAAGCTGCAGGTTTCCGCGATGGGTACGAGGCGCGCCGGTGGGAGGCAAGCAAGGCCGGGACATGGGAAGAACGGGCGCGAGTGATGCGCAAAGCAGTGGGCCGTGGAGCGGTGGAGGTGAAGATGGCCTTTGAACAGCCGCTTACGGAGATGATCTGAGCAGCCAAGAACGGCAGCGGTGACCGAAATTGCTTCAATAATGAGCGCTGTGCTACGGTCTGGCTACGGCCGCTCGAGAACCTGGCGATAGTACGCCTCGTAGCGGGTAATGATCGTCGAGGCGCAGAAGTGGTCTTGTGCGGTACAACGGGCGGCGTCCCGCATGGCCTCCAGGCGGACGGAGTCGGTAAGCAGGGCGATGGCGTTCTGGGCCATGGCTTCCACGTCCCCAACCTCGAAGAGCAGGCCGTTGGTTCCATCGTCGATCAGCTCCGCAACACCTCCGACCCGCGTCGCGATGGCAGGCACATGGCAGGCCATGGCTTCGAGCGCGGCAAGGCCGAAAGACTCCATCTCGGAGGGCATGAGCATCAGGTCGGCGAGCGGCAGAAGCTCGTTCACGTTGTCCTGTTTGCCGAGAAAGTGGATGCGGTCCTGGACGCCGAGCCGGCGGGCAAGGTACTCGGCGGTGGAGCGGTCGGGCCCGTCGCCGATCAGCATCAGGCGCGCGGGCAGGGCGCGGGCCACGCGGGCAAAGACCTCGATTACATCGCCGACGCGCTTGACGGGGCGGAAGTTTGAGAGATGGACGAGCAGCTTTTCGCCGGGTGAGGCATAGCCGGGACGAAGCTCGGCGATGAGGTCGGGCCGAGGCTGGTAGACATCGCAGTTCACAAAGTTGCGGATGACCTCGATGGCCTTGGTGATCTGGAAGGCTTGGTGGGTGCGTTCGCGAAGGTAGGAAGAGATGGCGGTGACGCCGTCGCTTTGCTCGATGCCGAAACGCGTGATGGGGAGATAGGAGCGGTCGAGGCCGACGAGGGTAATGTCGGTACCGTGCAGCGTGGTGATGAACGGAAGATGGATGCCGCGGGCGGCAAGCATTTGTTTGGCCAAATACGCGCAGACCGAGTGAGGGACGGCGTAGTGCACGTGGAGCAGGTCGAGCTCGTAGAACTCGGCGACTTCAGCCATGCGGGTGGCCAGGGCGAGATCGTAGGGAGGATGCTCGAAGAGGGGGTAGTGAAAGATCTCCACCTGGTGGAAGTGGATGTTTGACTCGCGGCCGGTGAGGCGGAAGGGCGCGGAGGAGGTGATGAAGTGAATCTGGTGGCCGCGCGCTGCAAGCTCGATGCCAAGCTCGGTGGCGACGACGCCGGAGCCTCCGTAGGTGGGATAGCAGGTGATGCCGATCTTCATGAAGGACGTACCCCGGTCTGTTTACGACGATTAGAGAGAAGCGGGTTGCACGGAGATTCAGGTTGGAGGGTGGTTGGTATAAATGACTCCATCATCAAAGGATGGAGGGTAGAGCGACAGATACGGGGATTCTGGCTTCGCCAGAATGACGGCATTGAGAAAGGGCTGCGTAAATGAAATGGCTAGCAGATGCGCTCGTAGCCGGTATTAGAGAGGAACTGGCCTGAGGCGCGCTGCTGGCCGGGAATGCCGAGCTGGCCGAAGTGGACGAGACGCGGTGCTCCGGGCTGAGCAAGAAGCTCCGGAACGACCTGTAGAAGGGCCCGGTACTCCACTTCACGGGAGGCTCGGAGACGAGTAGAAATGGCGGCGAGGGCGGGGTCGCGGTGGCCGGGGTGGCAGCAAAGTTCAAAGGTGCGGGGAGGGTTCTCCTCGGGGAGCCTGCTCAGGGCGGACAAAAGTGCGCGCATGGTAGGTTCGGTGAGTGTGCCGGTGGCAGCGATGCCAAGGGTTCCGGCAGGAGCGAGGGCGGAGGTCTGCTCGACTTTTTTTCGGAAGGTTGGCTCAAAACGCTGGACGGCGGCGAGCTGCAAGCGGCGAACGAGCGGTGCGTGGGCGAGCTGGACGGCCCAGGCGGGTTCAAAGGGAGCGCGCAAAGCTTGGACACCACAGCGATATGCGATGTGCAGGACGGGCTCAAGGACGGCAGGGAAGCAGTGCGTGTGTTTGTGGGTGTCGACATGGGTGACGTCGAGACCAGCGCGCTGCAGTTTTTGGATCTGGGCCTGGGTTTCGCGGGCGAGATCCTCTTCGCGGATGGTTTTGCGTAGGACGGCCTGGGCGAAGTCGTAGAGAGAGGGCCGGAAGTGCTTGCCGTCTGCGCCGAGCAGGGTGGGGATGGACTCGGGGTGCGAGACAGGGAGGCCATCGACGAAGACCAGGTGGCAGCCGACGCCAAGCGTGGGATGGGCGCGAGCCAAAGCCGCGGCATCCTCGAAGGCAGGCCCGGTCGCCATCAGGGTGGCGGAGGAGAGTGCGCCGGCCTGGTGCAGCTCGAGAATGGCCTGGTTGATGCCTGGCGTGAGGCCGAAGTCGTCCGCGTTGAGGATGAGCTGAGAAGGCATGGATGGAGGCTGACGCAGAGTTCTTCGGGAAGAACAATCACAGGACAGACTTACAGGACGGCAGGGGCCTTCAGGTTTTTGCCGCGGTTCTCCGGGCCAAAGGCGAAGATGAGCATGAGCGCGACGATCACGCAGAGCTCGAAGGAGGTGAGCGCCCACGAGTAGCCGAGGCGGCGCTCGAGTGCGTTTTGGAGCGAAGGCAGAGGCGAGGAGAAGAGCACGCCCAGTTGGTAGACGAAGCCGATAAAGAGACCGCGGATAGCGTCCGGGGCGAGCTCGTTGAGGTGGGCCGGGATGACGCCAAAGGCTCCCTGCACGCCGAATTGCATGACGATTGAGCCCAAGACAACGACGAACAGCGTGCCTCCGAAGGCCCATGCGGGGATGGAGAGCAGGCACAATCCGAGCGCGAGTAGCAGACCGCGGCGGCGGCCGAGGCGCTCGGAGAGATGGCCGACGACGAGCGCCCCGGCGATGGCGCCGATATTGTAGAGCACGGGAATGCCGTAGGTCGCCTGCATGCCCAGAACGCGGGCGTGGGCGACAAACGGCAGCGCCTTGAGGAAGTCGGGGTAGAGGTCCTGAGTGCCGTGGCTGAGGCAGGTCATGGCGGTCATGACGAGCAGCAGGTAGAGGAAGGGACGAACATTTTGGAGGAGCGTGTTCCTCATGGACCGGATGGTGTGAGTTTGGGTGGGCTTCCAGCCGTCGGACTCGGGCGCCTTGAGCGTGACGAGGACGATCAGCAGGGCGACGAGGGAGCCGACCAGAAAGAGCGATTGCCAGCCGAAGTGCGTGGGCAGAACCTGGATGGCAATGGACGCCATCAGGTAGCCGAAGGGGTAGCCGCCTTGCATCATGCCGGAGAGAAATCCCCGGCGGCGGCGCGGAGCGCTCTCCATGGCGTAGGCGGCGCCGATGCCCCAGTAGCCTCCCATGCCGATCCCGTACAGCGCGCGGAAGAGCAGAAACAGGCCGTAGGTGGGGGCGAATCCGCTGAGAATGGTCATCGTTGTGAAATAGACGACGCAGACCATCAGGGGCCGGCGGCGGCCGTAGCGGTCCGCCAGGAAGCCGAAGAGCAGGGCGCCGACGGGCCGCATGGCAAGGGTGAGGGTGAGCGAGAGAACGATGGCGGACTTGGGAACGTGCAGTTTGCTTGCGAGCTCCTCGAACAGGAAGACGACGACGAAGAAGTCGAAGGCATCGAGCACCCAGCCGAGGATGCCTCCAGCCACGGCGTATTGCCAGCCGGGGGTGTCGGCTTCGGTGTCAGGCTGGAGCGGATCGGCGGCGGCGAGCATGCGGAGCCTTCAATCTACCACTCTATTAATAGAAGGGGTAACCGACGGCATGTAATAGAAGGGGTAACCGGCGGCATGGACATGCCGAGAACTTGGTGGGCAGTGAGGGACTCGAACCCCCGACCTAGTGCTTGTAAGGCACCCGCTCTAACCAACTGAGCTAACCGCCCCTCGATGAAGGCCGACGCTGAGCGATCCAGCGGGCCATCCGTCTTCCCCAGTGTAGGGGACGAGAGAACACGTGGCAATGCCGTGGTAAGCAGCCGAGCAGGAGCCGCTTTGGATTGTCTGCACGATCTGGCGTGACTAAGGCAAGATGGAGAATTCGATTTCGGAGCGTGTCGGATCGGGAGCGCCCGGATCGACGGTGAGGTGAAGGTGCGCGAAGCCGTCCGGCGTGCCTGGGGGAACCTTGTATTGAGCGACGGCACAGTGCTGGACGCCGTTGGTGCGCCAGTTGGAGAAGCTGACGCGCCTCGAGGTCTGACCCGGGGGTTCCACCTCGAGGTTCAGGGCTGGCGTTCCGGCACTGAGTGCGAGCAGGCTCACCGTTTCCCCGCCGTGGAAAGCGGTCTTGGGCGTGCAGCCGCAACGGCCCACGATATTGGCGCAGGTAGAGAGGGCGATCTGCGGAGAGGCAATCGGCTGTGTCGCGGTCAGCGCATGGGAGACTGCGCCGGCGGCCGCCGAAGTGCGAACCAGGGAAACGACTTTAGGAGTGAGTGCAGCCACCGGTGCGATGGCGACAGCGGTACCCAGCACAGCGGCAATGCGTCCGGTACGTCCGATCAGCCGGTAGTGGTCCAGGCGGAGCCGCATCAGTTGCAGCAGGGAGCGCGAAGCCGAGAAGGCCAGCACCGCTTCTGCAAGCGATCGGGAGAGCGCTCCGGAGAGCGAGTTTGCGCCGAGCAGGTTGGCGATCACGTAAAAGAAGCCGAGCCAAAGAACGAGTACGGAGACGGCCTGCGCGTAACGGCGAAGCTGCATACGGCGCGCCACGCTGAGCACGGTGGCAAGTAGCCAGGTATTGCGTAGGAGGATCAGTGCCGGAAGATTGAAGGAGGAAACGAGCAGCAGGCCGATGGCTGCGGCGAGAAAAGGCAGCACGAAGAGGAGAAGGCGAAAGACGGTGCGGTTGCCAAGGATCGACTGCGACGCGGCTGGGCGTCGACTAACTGGGCGCGGGACAGCTTGAAAACGGGGCGGCGCGGATCTGCTGCCGGCCTGTGCCGGTCTGTGAACGGCGGTTGGCTGAGGCCGCGCAGGCACGGTCTGGAAGGGGCGATTGGGCAAGACCTTTTGCGCGTTGGGCGACGGGAAGGGATCGAAGCCTTGCAAAAGTACGGTGCGCTCGCACCACGGGCAGCGGCCTAAGTGATTGCTGTATTGGTGCTGCGGGTTCGCCTTGCAGGTAAAGAGCGCTGAGCCAAGGGTGTGCAGCGCTTGCTGCCACTCTCTGGCGGAGGGCCGCCGCGATGGGTCGCGATTGCCTTGGTAGAAGGCGCGTACGAAGAGTGCACGGATGGCCGCGGGAAGGATCTCGATGGGCGGCGCGCCGGGGCTGACCGAGATGCGCGAGGAGCTGCCATACGGCGAGTCGCCGCGGGAGATACGCTCTGCGATCGAAGGCGCCTCACCTCCCTTGGTCCATCTGCCGGAGTAGGGATGGAAGCCTTCCATCAGCAGGTGGAAGATCAGCACGGCGAGCGCGAAGTTGTCCTGCGGCTGCGTGCGAAGAACCTTTGCCAGGTCTGCGCCCTGAAGCTCGGGAGCCATGTACTCCGGTTTGGCCACCGTGCAGTGGAAGGTGCCGGAGGCGGTGCGGACCTGCATGGAGTCGCAGTCGACGATGGTGGCCAGGGCCTGACTTGAGATAAAGAAGTTACTCTCGTTTACATCGCCGACGATGTACCCCTTGGCATGGATGGAGTCGAGCACGCTGGCGATGTTTTCAGCCGCGGTAACAAGGTAGGCCCAGGTAAAGTCCGGAGCTTCACTTTGGCGAGCCTTGGCGTTGTAGATCTTAAAGAGCTCGCGATGTTGCGAGAGATCGATGCGCGGCATCAGGAAGCCGAGATTCCTGCGTGTAACCGGATCGAAGAGCAGCGCCTGCGGCCAGCAGATAGAGACGTGCCCGCGGGTAGGGTCGACAGGCGGCTGGGCGACCATCGCGCGCAGCTTGGCCTCGTGGCCCGCCGAGGGCTCGTGATAAATTTTCGCCACCGAGCCGGAGTGGGTGGATACCGCCCAGACTTCGGCCTCGCCACCTTTGCCCAGCACCTTGCTCAGCTCGACGGAGGTTCCATGTTCATCACGGAGTCGCATGACGCACCGCAAGCAAAAGCGTCTTGTCGTCGTCGGTCTTCTCGAGGATGCGCGGAGAGCCGAGCAGGGCTTCGAGCTCGGACGCGTCCCCTCGGGCGTTTTCCGCAAAGGTGAAGAGAGGACCGAAGAATGGTTCGTGCGCCAGGTTCTGCGGATACGAGATGGCGACGTACTGCAGGCCGTCGGTGAAGGCAGCGATGGCGTCGATCTCGGCGGCGGGAAGAACGGTGCAGACCGCGTCCTGCGCGTAGGTGGAGCCGGTGATGAAGTGGGTGACGTTGATGTACTCGGAGTCGGTGACTGGAGTGAGAACGCGAAGAACGCCGCCCAGCCTGCAGACCAGCGCGCCGTCGCCGACCTGGAGCGTGGCCAGGGTATTTTCGCTTACGATGGCGAGCAGCAGCGTCGTGGCAAGCTCGCGCAATAAACCTGAGCCTGC
Organism: uncultured Granulicella sp.; assembly: GCA_937873145.1. Taxonomy (GTDB): domain Bacteria; phylum Acidobacteriota; class Terriglobia; order Terriglobales; family Acidobacteriaceae; genus Edaphobacter. The sequence continues at coordinate 34,207 of CALMVK010000323.1, forward strand.
CTGCGCTTCGAGCGCGTGACGAGCGTGGTCCAGAGTCTGGTGCAGCAGCTCCTCCCACTCCCAGTCTTCGCCTGGTTCACTGGTCGCGAGCTTGGAGGCCAGCCAGTCGAGCGAGCTCTGCACGGCCAGGCTTGCACCCTCGGCGGCGCGGCTGGCTGAACCAGCGCCATCGGCTACGGCCAGCAGCAGTGTGCCGTTCGGCAGCAGCATGGAGCCGTGTGCGTCCTGGCAGGGAAGCTCGAGCCGCACGTGGCTGGTGCCGACGACGGAGCTCCCAACGATCTTCCACTCTTCCCACCTGGACGGCATGCGGATCGCCTAGACGGGAGAGCCGAAGGTGGTTGCAGGAAGCGCCGTCTGGTCCCCGGGCTTGCTTCCCGAAACCCGCTTCTGGCTGGCTGAAAGCCACAGGAAGAGCTCGCGGAAGTTGATACCGTCGAGCTTGATGACGCGGTCGGTGACGGTCTTCAAGGTGTCGGCATTGGCTTGGGCGACCGCGACGGCGAAGAAGGTAAGGCTCTTGGCGGCGGCCTCTCTGCGCGCCATCTCGGCGGCAAGTTTCCATTCGTCGGTCGGGTCACCGTCGGTGATCAGGAAGACCCACGGTTGATAGTAGGGAACGCCGTTGTCTTTATAGATCTGCTTGCGTTGTTTCACCATCTGGATGCCGTGGACGATGGCCTCGCCCATGGGCGTACCGCCGTTCGCCGAGAGGTGTGGTGCGATGAACTCGCGGGCGGAGACAAACTCCTGCACCGTGGTGACGCTGCCTCCAAAGGTGACGATGGCGATCTCGACGCGTTGCCGGGCCAGGCCGTCTTCTTGCAGATCGTTTTGGAACGTTCGCAGGCCGGCATTTAAGGCGTCGAGCGGCGCACCCGTCATTGAGCCCGAAGTGTCGAGCAGCAGAAGACAAGCGCAGCGTGGGTCAGGGTTGGTTGCGAGTTCGAGGTCGATCGCCATGTCGTTTCCTTTTATCTTCCGGAAGCTTTCGGGCTTTCCGAGCCACCATACAGCACGTCTTTGGATGCATCAACGAAGGATCGGCGGCTCAGCGGCGGCGGTCGCCGGAGAGCTTGGCCAGACCGAGCAGCAGCGTGAGCAGGCCGGTGGGCAGGCAGCCCATGGCCAGCATCAGGCAGAGCCAGCCGCCGTTAGTGTGTGGACCCTGGTGGCCGATGCCGCCAAACAGGGTCGCGGTCAAGAGAACGGCGAAGACGCCCCCACCGAAGATGGAAGAGCCGGTGATGAGAAGTTTGCGAGTGTCTGAACCCATCGCCGAGCGCGCTGGGGACGAAGTTGGCGGCGGAATCAATGGAAGCCGGCCAGCATGGCGTACACAATGACTCCGGTAACCGACACATACAGCCACACCGGAAAGGTATAACGGGCGATCCGGCGATGGAATTGGAAACGGCCGGTAAGCGAGAAGAAAAAGGTAATCAGGATCATCGGCAGCGCCAGCACCGAGAGCAAAATGTGAGAGATAAGCAGGGCAAAGTAGAAGGGGCGGATGAGCCCTTGGCCCTGGAAGTGGGCATCGCCGTGCAATGCGTGATTGGTGATGTAAGAGACGAGGAAGAGGGTGGAAAAAAAGAAAGCGGTAAACATTGCGTTGCGGTGTTGGGTGACCTGTTCCCGCCAGATATAACGGAACCCGAAGAGCAACGCGACGGTGCAAAGCAGGTTGAGCAGCGCGTTTAGCGCGGGAAGAAAGACCAGGTGCGTGTTTGCAGCGTCGATAGGAGAGTGGAAGAAGACGAGCCAGACCAGGAAGGCAGACGCGGCAGCGCTGATGCTGATAATGGCGGCAACGACGTTCAAGGGCGTGGTGAAGGCCGCGGGAATGGATCGATTGGATTGAGTGATCGCCATGGCTCTCTTATTAGTCTAAATGGACGCAGACGCTAGAGTTTCAGGCGATCCAAAGTGGCGGAATCGGGCTTGCCACCGAAGAGTTGCTGCAGGGTCTGATGGAAGATGCGGTCCTCTGGACGAGAGGAGGATCGAGCGGCTTCGGCGAAGAGGGTAATCGAGGAGTAGAACTTGCGATCGTCGGGAAAGCCGAAGAGGCGGTCGAGAGAGAGCTTTGGGGTGTCGTTCACGAGGGCAACACAGGTACGCAGGCGCGCACCGAGGATAGGGTGCGCGAGATAGGCCTGGGCTTCAGCCAGGCTTAGGATGGCAAAGCGATGCGCCATCGCGCTCGAGCCGAGACCGTGGATTTGGGGGAAGATGAACCACATCCAGTGAGTGCGCTTCTGACCGGCGGCCAACTCGGCGCAGGCCTGCTCGTAGACAGAGGCTTGTGCGTCGAGGAAGCGTTGCAGCGGGTCGGGGGACAAGCGAGGATCCTGTTCGGTAACCGGTGGGAGGGGACCGCAAATCTTGCGCCCTAAAAGAAATTGCGGAAAACGCTAAAGTTTTCAACCGAACTGACGATAAGGAAGAGGAGGCTGCTACTGAAAAAGAACGCGGCCGTGGGCGTTGAGCAGCATAGCCGCGAGTAGAAGCGGAAGATAGAGAACACTGGCCTTGAGCAGATTTTTGGCGAGGACGCGGTTCCCGGAGGCAGAAGGGTCGCGGATGATGGCGGTAAAGCGAAAGGTGAAGTAAAGATAGGCAAGAGAGAGCAGGCTTGCCACAATGGCGTAAGGAATTCCAGTGACGCCGAGAAAGGTGGTCCAAAGGGCGACGGGAAGCATAAGCAGGGCGTAGAACAAAGCCTGCATGGCGGTGGAGCGAGCGGCCCAGGCAATTGGCTGCTGCGTGGCCGCCAGCCGGATGCCGCCGTGGCGATAGTCGTCGCGATAAAGCCAGCCGATCGCCATGAAGTGGGGAAACTGCCACACGAACAGGACGGCAAAGAGCGCGACGGCAGGCCATTCAATAATGCCGCGGGCGGCAGTCCAGCCAATCAGCGGCGGCAGCGCGCCAGGGAAGGCGCCGATGAAGGTATTGAGCGAAGTCATGCGTTTGAGGGGGGTATAGATGGCGACATAGCTGGTCGCAGTCAGCAGCGTGAGCGTGCCGGTAAGGATGTTCGACTCAGCACTCAGCAGCAGTGTGCCAACCACAATGGTAAGAAAGCCAAGAAACAAGCCCTGGACAAGGCCGATGCGAGCAGGGCAGCCCGGCTGAGTCACCATGGGACGGCCGGCGGTGCGGCGCATGCGGCCATCGGTATGGCGCTCCAGCGCCTGGTTGAGCACGGAGGAGCCACAGGTAACGAGACCGATGCCGAGCAGCGCGAATGCGGATTGAAGATCGAAGGGGCTGACCCCGGACCGAAGGCGTCCCAGATAAAGACCGGCAGCGGCCGTGATCAGCACCATGAAGGAGACACGGGGCTTGAAGAGCGTGGCGTAATCGACCAGAAGCGACGGGCGGGCAGAGTCGACAGAGGCTTCTGACTTGACGCGGACCGTGGGGGCTGTGATTGCGAAGTCTGCCACAGCTTTTAGAGTATCGCGTTCCCGCGAAAGCTGTAATGGCGCATGTGGACCGGACGCATGTGCTAAGGGTCGGCTAGGCCTGCACGTGCGGAGCATCTATTCGCCCCGCTGAGCACGTTCTTCTACTGGCGAGCTTACGTCACACTGACGTTGATATAGAAGAGGTCGGTGGCGACGTGGAAGCTGTCTCGGGTGAGCGGCGTTTCAAGCGTCTGCCATTCGGTCGTGGGATGGAGAGCCTGGAGATGCGCAGGGTCGCCTGCCTGAATTGGCATGGCGAAAGCAGGTTCTTCAGCTTGCCATTTATAGAGGACGGTGTGGGTCGTAGAACCAGGGAGGTCTGGAAGCCAGCTAAGCTCCAGAGTCGGGATGGCGGAGTGATGGAGGTATTGATCGAAGAAAGGCCGGAGATCCTGGTGGAGAAAGGCGGCCGTGTGCTCGTTCCACCAGGTGACGACGTCCTGGGTCAGGATGTTTTGGTATTTGAAGTGCTGATAGAAGTCGTGCAGAAGCGAGAACCAGCGGGCATCGGCGGAAGAGACCGACTTGCCGGACGAGTTTGGGGAGGCCATCGCGAGCCAGGAGCGGAGCGTGGCGATCATGAGCGCTCCCTTGAAGTATTGGTCCTGCGGAGGCTCGGCGGCAACACCGCGTTCAGCGAGGATAGGCGTGTGATTGTGGACTTTGGCTTTGAGGGCGTTGGTGTAGGCCAAGGCATCGGCGCGGCCGTAGTGGAACTCCACGAAGAGGGTTTCGAGGTAAGTGTCCCATCCCTCATGAATCCACATGTCGGCGCGGTCGGCGGCGGTAATGGAGTTGCCGAACCACTCGTGGCCGGACTCATGAACGAGAATGAAGTCAAAGCGCGTAGAGATGCCGACACCGGTCCAATCGCGGTGGAGATAGCCGTTTGCAAACCCGTTTCCGTAGGCAATGGCGGACTGGTGCTCCATGCCTGCATAGGGCACCTGGATGAGTTTGTAGCCGTCGCGGGCGAAGGGGTACTCGCCGAAGTCATGCTCAAAGGCGTCGAGCATGAGCTTGGTCTGCGCAAACTGAACTTTGGCCTTCTCGAGGTCCTCCGGCAGCGCATAGAAGTCCAGCGTCAAGGGAGGAAAGGCAGGGTTGCGGTAGACCTCGGAGAAGTGTGCGTAAGCACCGATATTAAGGGCGACATCGTAGGAGTTGATGGGATAGGAGACATGCCAGTTCCACTGCGTGTAGCCGGTCTGATCTCCTTGGAGCTCGACTTTGGAGACGAAGCGCCCGTTTGAGACGTCGGTGAGTCCATTGGGAACGGCAATCGAGAGGTCGACGCCCTCCTGCGGTTCATCCCGCCACTGATCCTTGCAGGGCCAGAAGATGGAGCAGCCGTCGTCTTCGTCCGCGGTGAAGACCCAGGGCCGGCCGGCGGGATCGGTTTCAAAGCTCATCCCGCCGAAGCGTCCTTTGGCAACGGGGTTGCCGTGATAGCGAACCTGCACGGCGTACGTCTGGTTCTTGCGCAGGAGAGCCGGAGAGTCGAGGAACAGGGCGCCGGAGTCGCGGACGAACGACACAGGGCGACCTTCGAGGGTGATGCTATCGACCGTGAGTGCCTCGGTAAGGTCAAGCTGGATGCGGGTTGCGTCCTCGAGCATGCGGAAGCGGACGAGGTTGTCGCCGGCGATTGATTTGGCGGCTGGATCGACCTGAAGAGTCAAGTGGTAGGAGAGCAGGTCGTTGTTGGCGCGCCAGGGACCGTAGGCCCCGCGCAGGATGTCGGCCCGCGTGGGCGTGGGCGGTGGTGGGT
>CALMVK010000324.1:0-23869 GCA_937873145.1 uncultured Granulicella sp.
CGGCTGGTGTTCAACCGGCTGCACCGACCGCACAAGCAGGATGGAAAATTTCACAGTTGACGATCAGCGTGAAAACGCATGCTTACAGCCCGATACGTGGTCGCAACTCAGGTTAGAATAGGGTATGACTACCCCCAAGCGGCAACAAGACTTAATTCATAGTAGGCGTATCCCTTTACTTCAACGTTTAATGAAGCGTGTAAGCGTACAGGAAAATGGCTGTTGGACATGGACGGGTAAGACGCGTGCTGATGGATATGGTTCTTTCAAAAGAAACGACGAGCGATACGCACTGGCTCATCGACTAATGTACGAGGAAGTGATAGGAGCGATACCCACTGGATTGGTTCTAGATCATTTATGCAGACATCCTTCGTGTGTAAATCCAGCACATTTGGAAGCTGTAACCCAACGGGAGAACATTCTTCGAGGTTCAAATCGCTTGCGCGACATCACGCATTGCAAAAGAGGGCATGAACTATCCGGAGACAACTTACTGAAGGGTGTTGGGCGGATTTGTAAAGCCTGCACAACATATCGTGAAAAACAAAGAGCAGAGGAGATCAGAAACGGAGCAACGCCTAGAACTAAAAACGGAGAATTATGTGTTAATGGTCACAGATACAGTGACAATCCAATAGCTCCCAGCGCAAATGGATGTCGTCGGTGTGGAGCTTGCGTAAAAGCAGCAGCAGCTCGAATGAGGCATAAGTACAAAGAATTAAGGAGACATGCGAAAGAATGCCAGACTTTAGCCACGGAGGGATAGAAGTGTTCACCCCGGAGCAGCAACGATACCTGCGACGACTTGGAGACGCGGTAAATAATTTAGGCAACCAGACGAACGCGGCTCCTGTGGGAAAAATTCCACCTCCTCAACCTCACACAGATTTACAGGTAAAGGGAGGAAATGGAAAGTTCGCAATACAGATCACGGACAACTCGAATCAATATAGGGGAAACGCCCATTCCATTGAATATGACACGAGTCCATCGTTTTCAAACCCGCAGCCGGTCCACCTGGGTCCGAACAAAACAGCCATGCTTGCTATTGGTCAGGGTCCGTTCTACTTTCGCTCGAATGCACAGTACCCGACATCAGGACCATCGACGTACAAGTACCATCCGACACCGGTATCCGCAGCGGGGACAGATGACCCGCCGATGCCAGTGAGTCAAGGTGTGGGATTTGGAAATCAGCCTTTCACGACGCCTAACCCGCCGAAGAGGTCGTAGAAGAAGGACATCACAAGTACCACAATCGCTATCAACACTACTGGAGCAAGCGCAAACCCTATTCAAAACAGCACACCTTGCAACTTAGTCCAAGGTTTTCCCATGTAAGGTGCACTGCTTATGCGTCTTCGATGGCTGTGAAATACCATACCGAAAGGATAGCACCTGATCCGCCGAAGAGAAGTTAGGTATTGGTGGACCCCTGATAAGCTTTATGCTTGTGTCGCAAAAGCGGCTTTCCGGCGTTCGCGCCTAGACCGGTATGGTCACCAACGCACGTCGCGGGATAAGGGGTTGGTTCCCGCGACATTTCTAGGAGAACACCCATGATCCAACTAATATTTCATCTTTTCGGCGATTATGTCACTCAGTCTGATTGGATGGCCACGAAAAAGACAACCGAAACGTTTCCGGCGTTCGTTCACGCGCTAATTTACTCTTTGCCATTTCTTTTCATAGGATCGTGGAAGGCGTGGCTGGTCATCTTCATCACCCATTTGCTGATTGACCGCTTCCGGCTTGCTCGGTTCGTTGTCTTTGCGAAGGAGTTTTTCGGCTGGCCGTGGCCACAATGGAGCGATTGCTCTGCGACGGGATATCCTAGTAGTAAACCAGCGTGGCTAGCCGTTTGGCTGATGATTGCAGCCGACAATACTATGCACTTGGCAATAAACTACGTTTCCCTAAAGTATTTGTGATCCGACCGATTGAACAAAAAGACCTTCCGCGAATCTCTGCGTTAGGCGGATTTCCGTCTGAGTATGGGCGCGATTTCCTCGGGGCGCTTGCTTTGGTCGATGAAGACGATGTGCCACTGGTCGTCATGGGTGCGTGGAGCCGCGCAGAGGTGCATATGGCGATGGATAAGCAGTGGAGTACCCCACAGAACCGGCTACTGGCCCTGACGGAATTGCATGGCGCTATGGAGCAGGAGTTGGCGTTCCTGAATGTGGGGGAAGTGGTGAGTTGGTTTGATAAGGCATGTGCCTTTACGCGACGATTGAATAAAAGTTTGGGTTGGAAACAAAGCGAGCGATTCAGCATGCATAGGAATGTTAGAGGTGTGACATCGGACAATCAGGCGTAAAAAAAGACGCACTCGGAATTAGCGGCACGGCTGGAGCGCAGGCAACCTCTGCGTTCAATACCGCCAATCCGATTTACACATCCTTCGCGTCCGGCACGCAGGGTCTTACGCCGCAGCAGCAGTCCAATATGCTCACCGCGTCCGCTCAGTCGCTTGGAGGCGGCGTATCGGCGGCTACAGGGCAGGCTGGACTCATGGCAGCGCGTACAGGCAATGCGGGAGGCTTTTCGGCGGCTCTTGATGATGCTGCACGGCAGGCTAGCGTACAGCAGTCGGCAAATGCGTTGGGAGTACAAAATCAGAGTGCCCAGATCGCACGGCAGAATCAAGACATTGGTTTGCAAGGGCTTTCCAACGAGTACAACACTGGCACAGGAGCATCTATCAGCGCCTTGAACACCGCCAACAGTGCCCAGCCCTCGTTTTGGCAACGGTTTGCGCAACAGGGCGCGAATAGCTTTTGGGGAGCCTAATGGGATTGTTTGACGCTCTACCTGCAATTACTCCGGGCTTATTGAAGCAAAGAGCCGCTGCAATGGCCATTCCTGCGCCTACGCTTGCCCCCGTAAGCATGGGTGGCGCTGGTGGCGTATCTCTTGCTCCTACGGCCCTCCCGGACGTTCAGCGGCTTCCTACGCAATTAGATAAAGACACGGCAAGCCTCAACAGCTTACAGAACACCCCTGCAGGCATTGATACGATTAATAATCCGTTTTTGCGAAACTCTCTCAAGGGAGTTTTGACTGCCGCCTCCGTCTTTGCACCGGTCCCGACCCACAGGCTTCTTACTGCTTTACCTGGAACAAACGAGAACCACGATCTTAAGGTGCATCAGGCTCAACAAACCGTGGCAAACGATCAGCAGCAGCAATTGGCGAACGCAAAGATTGCAGGCGATCAGGCCGACACGGAAAGTAAACAGGCAGAGTTGCCTTACGTAGCAGCAAACGCACAGGCAACAGCAACGCAAAAACAAGCATTAGCGACACAGGAAAACGCCAAAGCGCAAGCAATCTTGAATCCGCAACCGGATGCTGAGAAAGCAGAAACTCTTCAGCAAGAACACGCCGATGCTGTGATTGACGCTATTCATCGTGGCGTTGATCCGGCGACGGACACACACGTTCAACAGCTTGCGGATTCAATCACTGCCCTTCAAAAGCAGCCCACCGCCAAAGAACCGAACAAAGATGACAAGTACATTGCCATCAACGCTAAAGTCGCTAGTGGTCAGCCGCTCACCTCAGATGAAACCGCATTCAAGTCTGGGTATGAACATTTCGTAAAGGTCAACAAGATTGATCCGGCTGCGGTGCGGGTCAACGCCATGCTTCAGATGCCGCAAGCTATCGCTGATCCTAATGATCCAAGTCGCGAGATTTACACAACCCGCAGGGGAGCCATTGGTCAGGAAGCTCCCGGTTCGGGTGACGCGGCGGCGGCACGACGTATGGAAACGTATATGACTTCTGGCAAGGGCGGTCAGATGCTAAACGCGTTCAATACTTCTCAAGGGCATTTGCAAATTCTCAAAAATGCTGGGGAGGCTCTGCAAAATGGTAATTTGACGGCGTTGAATAGTGTAGCTCAGTCATTTGCTAAGGCAACTGGTTCTGCGGCTCCTACAAACTTTGACGCGATTAAGAATGCAGCGGAGGGTGAAGTCGCGAAAGCGTTTACGGGTAATGCAACGGTTGCCGAACAGCATGAACTTCATCAGAACATATCTAAAGCATCATCGCCTGCGCAGCTAAATGGAGTGATCGATAGCTACATCAACCTACTGGAATCGAAGAAAGGTTCCCTCAAATCTCAATTTGAGGCGGGGACTAAAGGCAGACCCGATTTCCAAGGCGGAAAACCGGCAACACATGATCCATTGGGGATTCGATAATGCCTGGACCTAAGCAGTCTCTCGCACAGTTCGGCCAGACAATCAAGGCCAAGCATCCCGAGTACGGCGACATGAAGGACGAGGATGTCGCCAGCAAAGTTCTTGCCAAATATCCCGAATATGGGGATATGGTGGATACTAACGCTTCTTCCTCCCCTGCTAATCCTACGCTAGGACAGTACCTTGGGAACGTTGGCACAGGTGCATTACGTGGCATGGCAAGCACCATCTCTGGGTTAGACGACTTTGCGACGAAGCATTTACCCGCTTTCATGACTACCCCAATTGGGCAAACTCCTAACGCGGAGAATTCTGCTCGTGCTACGGCCTACGCTAAGCAGCTTGGGACGCCGAAAAACGATATGCAGGCTTTTGGCAAGGGCATCGAACAGGGTGCCGAGTTCTTAGCGCCTGGAGCTGCCGAAGAAAAGCTTGCTACAAAGCTCGCACCTGTCGTAGGCAGGGGTGCGGCAAAGATCGGTCTAGCGGCGGCGGGTGCGGGTGCTGTAAACAAGCTCCAGGGTGGTTCCGTAGGTGCTGGGATGCTCGCGGGAGGGGTAGGAGCAGGAATCGGAGCTGGCATCAAGGCTGTCACTCCCACGCTTGCTGAGAGCGCTATGAGGGTTACCGGCAACGACAGAATGTACGGCAGATCAGTTGGTCAAGCCATTCTCGACGACACTAAGGGAATTACACCGCAAGCCGTCGAGGACAGTGCACGCAAGACGCTACGCTTGCTTGCTCCTCAATTGGCAGGCGTAGCCAACGACGCTTCAGTTGCCGGTTCGCGTGGGAGCCTTGCTCCTGCTCGCGCTGTTGTCGATAACAGCATTGCAAGCAACTTCGGAAACCGTGCTACAAAAACGGCGGCTGAACTTGAACCCGTAAAGAACTTTCTTCAAACTGATGCTGTCACTAACTTGCCTTTGGCTGAATCGCAGACACCTACGGGATTGCTTCGACTCAAAAGAGGATTGGATGCCGATTTTATTGGCAATTGGAACCCAAATACAAACTCCCGCGCATCATTGGATGCTGCCAAATCTGCTTATGGTCAGCTTGCCGATCAATTTCACGCTTCTGCACCCGGAGCTGCCAAATTAGATCAGCGAATCTCCTCTCTTATTCCGGTGACTGACCGCGCAAGCCGTGTTGCACGCGGAGCGGGGATCACAGAAAACGTTATCAACAAAATGCGCGCTCCAACCGGAGCATTGGCGGGTGCGCTTGGTGGTGGATATGCAGGGTACGAGCGCGGTGGGGTAGGCGGGGCTGTTACAGGAGGATTGATAGGCGGAATTGCGCCAGCAGTGATTTCGTCCCCTGAATCTTTGATGGCTTTAGCTCGCGGTGCAAACTCAACAGTTCTCCCCACCTTGAATCCGTTTGCTGTAGGCGGTGGATTGCAGCTAAGTCGCGGCCTACGCTACAAGGACCCAAGCAACAAGTAGTACGCTAAAAACAAAGAAGCGGGGGAGAAAATACCCTGGCAGCTTGCGTTCTGTGCATATTTCCGCAATTGCTCCAATTGCTGTGAACACCACCAGTACGACGGCAACAAACGTAAGAAACATACCTAATTTTACCACCGGAGAAATCATGAAGCTTTTGGCCCTACTGCTGTTATTGCCGCTGTGCGCCTATGGACAGGCTACAGGCGTGGCGTCGCGTTATGACAACTTTGTGCAAACGACAGCAAAGAATGCTCCCTACGGGGCTGAAGTTCCCATCTTGTCTATTCCGGGGTCTAGCGTAAGCGTTTGGGCCGATTCTGCCTGCATGACTACGCCGGTCAAAGTCTATTTCGATCAGGCTGAGACCACTCCGCTGCAACAGCCGATAATTACAGACAACCAAGGCAAGTTCGGGTACTGGATTCCAGCGGGAACATATTTCAACCTTATTGTCAATCCGGCAGGCACCACGCTTGCTTGTATGCCGGTGTCGATTGGAAGCTTTACGAACTTTGTAGCCGCAGCGCAGGTCAATGTCGATTCGTACCCCGGTGCTGACCTTGGACTGAAGTTGCAAAATGCTCAAGCTGCCCTTAATGGTGCAAATGCGACGCTGATCGTCAGCACAGCAGCAACGCTTTCAACTGCGACTACGCTACTTGCGGGTAACGATCTTCGCATCAATGTTCCGGTGGCTATGAGCGCAGCGGTTACGCTAGCGGGAAGCAATCAAGTAAGTTGCAGCAGCAATGGAATGCTGACGGTTACAACCCCCAACCCTTTTACGTCAACAGCAAACAATCTAGACATCCATGATTGCAATGTACTTGGAGTGCCGAAAGCAACCGACCCACCGTATGAGATTTTAGGAACAACAAACAGTTCGCATATCAGGATCGTAAACAACTATGCGGTCACCATTGGCTTGGTTTCGACGGTAGGCGGCTCTGATCTTTTGGTAGAAGGCAACACGATAGCCAACCCATCGTTTTACGGCTATGGCGTTTTGTGGTCGAAAATGAGCGATGTTCGCGTCAACGCAAACAGCTTTACGAATGTTGCTGACCCGGTGGAGTATTTCAACGGCGACGCTGATCCTAACCACGGTTCTACGGCTCTCAGTCGGGCGGCTGTGTCAGGCTTTGCAGGACATTACATCATCTCTAACAATACCTGTCTCAACGCGGGTGCATGTTATTGGGGATCAGTTGCTCATGATGTGGTGGTCACCGGTAATTATGCTTCGAACTGTGCTGACGTCTGTTACGACTACGAGGGGTCTATCGATGTGGTCGTCTCAGGAAACCATGGAGACACCGCCAATAACGGCGTGGGAACAACGTTCTTCTTCTCGGATCACGTCTCGTGGATAGGAAACGAGTTCTCTTCGTCAACCGGCACGCCGCTGATCGCCGTACACAATAGCTCTTTGAGTCCTTCGTTCAACGAATATCAGACGGTGCAAGGGAACACTCTGAATTGCTTCACTGTAATCTGCCAAGCGGTAGGAGGCGATGCGGCTGGCGACGTTACCGTGACCAGCAACCGCATGACAAACGCGACAGTCAACTTCGGCAGTTACGGCGGCAACACGATTATCAAACGCAACGAGCTAACGTTTACGATGACGAGTCCAGCAGCGTTCAATGCAATTGAAACTCCGAACTTGCTGAACGGTGCTTTGTTGCAAGTGGAAGATAACACCGTGACCGGCCCGTCGCAGCCTGCAGGATCGGCCTGCATCGCCAATTACTCGGCTGACTTCAACTCGGTTGTCACTCTATACGTGAGTTCCAATCATTGTTTTGGTGGATTTCCCATCGATCTTTCTACTACGAACGGCGGCACGAATGGAGGTACTGGTGTCGTTACGATTCTGAGTGAGAACTGGTGGGGTCAGAACAACGTCACGCACACTCATACGACTGGCAACTACGACAACTATCAAGAAGTCAGCAAGTACACGTCAGCGGGAGGCGTTTGGAGCCAAACTCACACGCCGATAACGATTGTTGGAGGAGCGTCAAATCAGGTACTTAACCTTAGCAGCGCGTCGACCACTAACGCAGCCGTGCTTCTGAGCAATACCTCCACCGGTGGACGCAGTTGGGGCATGCTGGTTACCGGCTCGAATGAACCTGCAACGGGCGTCGGCGATCTAAGCTTTACAGACCTCACTAATGGCAACTACGCCTTACGTCTCCATGCACTTTCAGGAAACGCGGGATACGTCGAAGTTGGCGGGGGTATGGGTTATACGTGGTCACCGGGATCGGCTGAGAACTCCCCGCCTGATACTGGCATGTGCCGAACGCAACCCGGTGTTATCGGCATAGGCAACGGTCCATGTAATGGCGCGTCGAGTGATCTATCAGGCTCGATTGCTTCTTTTGGCGTGATTGGACCTGCAACGGCACCTACCGGGAGTTGTGGGACGGCTGTTCCTGGTGCATGGGTATTTTCGCGTGACGGTCACGCTTCGGTGTGTATTGGCTCGACCTGGGTCAGCAAAATCTAATGATAACTAGAGGAGATTCGATGAAGGCAAAATTGTTTCTGTCTATGTGCGCCCTATCTGTCTCGGCTGCGTTTGGGCAAGGAGTCCGCTACGACAATTCCATCACCACAGCGTCATCCAACGTCGGTCCTGGCGCACAAGCTCCCATTATGACCGTGCCTTTCGCTAAGGTAACGATTAGCTCGGATTCTGCGTGTTCCGTATTGGCCCCGGTATATCTAAATCAGGCACTCACCTCGTCTGTTGCTCAACCTCTAACGGCAGATGCGTTGGGACGGTTTGGTTTCTGGATTCCGGCTGGCACGTACTACTACTCCTATACAAATGGCGCGGGACTGAGCTGTAAGCCCTTTACGGTTGGTGGTGGAGGCGGCGGCGGCGCAACCATTCCAGCGACTCCTACAATCCTCAAAGGCACCACGAGCGGTAACACCGCTGTTGCTGCCACGGCAGCGGACGTAGGAAGCCTCTTTGCCTGTTCGGGGACAAATACCCTTCTAACTGGACAGGGAACGTGTGTAGCCCCTGGGACGGGAAGTGGTGCGACGGCTCCTGCTACCACCAGTCTCTACAAGGGAAATGGATCAGCAAACGGCATTACTCCTGCTACGGCGGGAACGGACTATATTACTCCGACAGGTAGCGGCGCACAACTGACCGGAATTACTCCTGCGCAAGTCGGGGCAGACGCATTGGGGTCGGGAACAGCGGCGGCGGCGATTGTAGCTCGTGGGAATACGAAACGAACCGACAGTTTTGGACAATCTACATGGGACGCTAATTTCAACGCCTGCAATCAGTATATGGCTACTAATGGAGGAGGGACTTGCGACGATACGATGTATGGCGGAAATCAAACGGCAGGTACGCTGCTCTCCTGTGGAGTTCGTAATGGCAGCGTCACCATCGTCCATGAATTGCCGTCAAATGCAAACTGGTTTCTCCCGTCCGGTCTTGTTCGGTACAACGGATGTATTCTAAATTCAGACAACACGAGCGCAGGCGCAATCCGCATGGTGCTGGACACACCTAGCGGGGCAACAATGCCTGCTGTCGTCACAACTGATCCAAACAACTATTCCTATTCCAGAATGCACGGCGTAGCCATTCAAAATACCGGCAACGCTACGCTGACTTCTGGTTATGCTCTATTTGAGCAAAAGCTTTACGATGGCTCCCTTGACGATACGGTTTCCGTTTACAACGCCAACGGCAACGGCATGGGAATCCAGAATGTATGCTGCTCGGCTAAATTCGTGAATATGTACGCCTATGGCTCGGCTGGAAACCCCGGCTCGGCTGCTTCGGCCTATTCCAATGGCGGCACTCCTCTTACTTTCCTCGGCGGGAATATCGGCATTAGCTGGGAAGGCACCGCTAACGCTCCACAGACTGGCAAGCACAACATCGACATCGAGGGATCGGAGCAAGGTCTATCCATCCATGCCTACGAGGAAGGCGATGGTATCGCGGATCAAACTACCTCGATGAACTATAACAACGCGTCCGGCGCTAGCAGCGTCACCTTCGACCTCATGACGACCAACGCCTATTGCCCATCGACCTGTGCAGGCAAGCCGTCCTATCAAAACGCCTCGACCGGCACCTATAAAATCCGCGCCAGTGCCAATTACTATTCCGGCTGGATCGTCGACCCGGTGAATGGATTCTCATCGGCCAATGTGCTCCCGCCGCCGCCTGGCACCCACGCCGACTTTGATCCGGCGACCTACGTGTCGCAAATCCTCGTGGACGCGATGCCTAATTCTGGCACGTTTAACGGTGTGAACTGCACAACTAAGCTAGACTGCGCATGGGCAAAAGCATGGCAGTTGGAAGCGCAAACGAATACCGCTCAGTCGATCCGCATGACATCGGGAACGTATCCAACCGCAACCGGCCTACAGGCTCCTGCGACCACTACGACTGGACGCGGCGTGTCTGTGTTCGGTGTGGGCAAGTCGTCTTTTGACAACCAAGACGGAACGACAATCCTCCTCACCGCTACTTTGACGACGCCAGTTATCTACTACCCGTATCTCTCGACTGCCTCTGGCAACGCTCAGAACTGGAACAACATCGTCATGTCAGGCTTTACGATCAATGCGGCTGGCTTGGCTCCGGTGTGCTCTGACTATGAAGCTCCGCAGGAATCGACGTTTGAGCATCTTGGCTGTCGCAACGCTATCGGCACCCGCGCACATATGCGATTCGGCGGCATCTCGCAATCGTTTACCGATGGCAATTCTGGCACTACGATTACCCCTATCGTTAGCGCGGGTACTGTACCCTCCGGCTACAACGGTGGAGGCGTACAGGACAAAATCCGCGACATCTTCGACATCAAGGACGGCTCGACCGGTCCAGGAGCGGCCATCACCGGCACCGTGCATAGCGACGGCACGATCAGCGGTTCTGACCTCGTAATTCCAAGCAAGGTCTCGGGGGACAGCAATGATTACGGCACCTACGATGGCGTCCTGACCCGACCCGTATTCATCAAAACAGCTACAGGCGGGCAGCGTCCATGTACGACCATCGGCAATATACAGGCCGTAATCGTAGGCCGCGTACTCGACCACTTCAACACGGTCACTCCCTATTCCGGGTGCTCTGGCGCGATTATCCCGTTCGCACCAGATATGTCGATGGCAGCCAACTCGGTTGAAATCGAAGGCCTGACCGATTCTACGTTTGACGACATCGTTTCAAATGGTGCTGGAGCCTATGCGCTTCAGACTCGCGGAGACGCTGCCGGTACGCTTGGAGTGTTTCATCCCACCGGCAACGTCTACGGATGGGCGGGTTGGGGCGATGGTATCCAGGCAACCGGACGAGGCGAATGTGACTCGCTCTATGCCGACTGCTTTATCAACGTAAATACCGGAGTCACTCCAGCGCTCTCAACTTCGCTCACTGGATATTACGGTTACATCGGTGGAGCATACCAGTCCTCGCCTGCCTATACCGGATGGCGCGTGTTCAATCTGCAGACCGGTTCAGGCATCACGATCAACAATCTGACTTGTACGACGGTAGATCAGTACGGCAATTGCACTAACTTCTCGCTGAGCACCGGCACCATGAACGCCGCTACAGTGAGTGCCACTACGTTCGTCAACTCCCCCTATGTCACTGCCGCAACTCAAGTGCAAACGCCTTACATTACGAGCGCGGCGGGGCAGAACCTCCAACTCCAGAGTTTGGGCCAACTTTACCTTGGCAGCAACGCAATCCAAGCTATCTTTGCGGGGCAGGCCTTTTACCCAAACGGCACACAAAGCTTGGGGACTTCCGGCGCACCATGGGCTAACGTGTACGGGACAACCCTGCATCAGAATAACAACGCGGTATGTGACGCCAGCGGGACAGGATGTGCCGCCAACGACGCGGCAGGCTCGGCAAACACCGTCCAACTCTACCAAATGGGCAAGAATATCCGCGCGAGTGGAGCTATCGGCGACGGCAACAGCCATCCCGCGAGTTCGAAATTCACCACGCTCGCTGCATGTCAAGCGGTCTACACCTCCTGCGCTGCGCTTACCGATGAGATCGACACGCTTGCGATTGAGAAAGCCGAATCGATAGCGATCACCGCGTCTACCTTAGAAGGCGATCAAATCATCGCGCCGTCTGGCACCTATGTGCTCAACCGCACGATCCTGATTCCAGTTGACACCACGCAGCGCTCCCCGGCTGGCGTGTCTTATGGCATCTCCGGCGCAGGTCATAACGCAACCGTGTTCCAGCCAAACGCTACCATGCTGGCCGCAGGGCTGCCGGTCATGGCATGTGGGAATGGACTCAGCGATACCCCAACTAATGAGCTAGGGCGCTATGGCCCGAATGGCTGCTCCAACACGTATTCAGGATTCACCTTGCGTCCCGCTACGACGTTTCAGGCGACGCAATTCGCTGAGGTCCCACCTACAGTCAACGGCGTAAATGTCACCTCGGACGGCTTGCTCGCGGGCGGTCGGATGCACCTTTCCGACGTTGTTGTGCAGGGGTTTGTGCATGGCTATAACTTCGTTGGAGACCATTCCGTCTGGGAGAACTTCAGCGCAAATTATAACGAGTGGAATTATTATCTCGCGCCCGAGAGCCAGCTACTCTACGGCGATCTCACATGGATCAACCCTGGATTTTCAAGCGCCACGTACGCCGACATTCTCGTCAGCAAAGACGCTTATCTCAGCGTCTCGATCTCGGGCCAGCTCTATGCTTCGAGTGCGCCGTATTCGATTCTTGGCGAGGCCGGTACGCCTGATTCTTACGTCGGGCAGAACTATCTGCCCATCCTCTACAACACAACCAGCGCGAACACGTTGGCAGAGTTTCTGGGCAACTCGTTTATCGTCGATGCCAACACGTTCAACGGCGGCACCGCCATTCGGCCCATCATCAAGACGACCCTGAGTCACACGTCGATTATTGGGTGTGCCGGACTCGCCAACTGCGCTCCGTTTACAGGTGGCGGCCAAAACAACAACGCCTGGTTCAACACTGGCATCCTCTCAGGCCTCGACCTGAAACTCCAGGCCAATAGCATGGTGCCTGTAAGTGGAATGCTGGCCGGGATATACGCTACTGGAATCGGCCCGACTTTCAATGGGAACTACGGCGGGCTAGACCTCGAAATCTATCCTGAGCTGCTCACCTCCGCGTATGCCAGCTTTCCGATGTTCGGCGGATTCACGAACGGCGCTAACGATAATTCCTGCCAGAATGTCCGAATCACTACTGGCGGCGAATGGACGGGAACCTGCATCAACATCCCGACCGCCGGGAGCTACTACGCCGCGCTTACAGGACTTGCGCAAGGTACGGTGCTTCGGCGATTTTACGGGACTCAGGGCGTAATCGAAGGAGCGCATGATTCGGTTCAATTCCCGGTTGGCGTCAACATGCAAAACTGGACCAGTTCCGCAGTCAACGGAGCGGTAACAATCATCGCCACGCGAGGGATCGTATCGGGGGTTCCGTATACGGGATCGTTGGTCAACGGCGGACTGGCGAGCGTTATCGGGCCAGGCTCCATCGCACCATGCGTTTCTTTCGGAAACACTACCGGCCCCTGTTCCTCGGGATTTCAACTCGGACAGGTGGTCGGTTACACCTCCACCACGGCGAGTGTCGATCTATCGTTCGCCGCCATCCCCGCGCCCGCCGCGCCGCTCATCGCGACCCTCGCCCAGAACGCCACATCAACCTCCCCTGTCCCCTTTCCGCAGGCCTACACCAACACCGCTCCCTCGTGTAGCGCGACTGTCCAGAACGCCACGCCGACACAGATTGCTGCGTTGGGGGCGCTGGCGGTGCAAGTTGCAATCACCGGTAGTAATCCTGGAGTGTCGGTCCAGGTAGGCTCCGCGCCCGCGTCCAGTCTAACCATCGCGTTTCAGTGCTCAGGAGGCAACTAATGCTGCGACTACGCTCATGGCTGCGGCTGCGATCCCTTCTGCGACCGATTCTCCTTGCCGTTCTGCTAGCTCCCGCCGCCTTCGCCCAGCAAGACACATTCACCGCTATCCCGCAGATGCGCTATGCGGCGGCAACCATCACTAAATACCAGCCGGTCAGCTCTGCCATATGCCCTACGGACGCGACATCCCTATGCGTTCAGCCCTCGACGGGGGCGGGATCGCTTGGCATCGCAATGACCTCCACGGTTTCCGGGCAACCGCTCTACATTGCTACGGAGGGTTTATTTGAGTGCCTATTCTCGAACACTCCCGTCGCGGGTCACTATGCCACTATCGGCAACGGTGCGTGTGTCGACTACGCGTTGGCCGAAGCCACGATCCCATCGACCACCGGCGTCTTCGGCTCAGTGGTCCACGTCATAGATTCGACACATGCTATTGTCAACATGAGGGCTCCGGGGCTGTATGGCCAAGCGTTTGTAACCGCTACTCAGTTGAGTGCGGCGATTGCGGCGAATCCAGGGCCAACCGGCCCTCCCGGTGTCCTCTACTACGGACCCTCGGGAGCAATAACCAGCGTTAAGTGCTGGATAGGGTCTACTACTTCCACCACATCAGGAACATTTACTCAGTCGATTACCCCTGCGGGCATTACGACGCTGCTGTACGTCAATGCAATCGTAAAGTCAGCTACGGCTACCGCATCGGGATCATCTCAGGCAACAATCACCGCGACTAGCAGCACATCGGTTTCAGGGGCCATCACGGCTCCTGCGACCGTTACTGCGTTGGGAGCGTTATCTATTACACTGTCAACATCGGCTCTACCTGTCTACATAGAGGCTTGCGGGATATGATTCATGAGCTTGCTCTTGCGGGATCAATTCACAACACCATCAATTACTACATCGTGATCGGTTTGCTCGGGTATTTGCTCCGATGCAAGAAGATCGCTCATCGCAAGCTGGTGTGGGCATTGCTTTGGTTTGCCGCTAGTCATGCCATGTCGGGAACATCGGTAAGCCTCAATATCTACTACAACAGCTTTCCCTTGCTGCCTGCTCTGCTCAGAGAGATTGCGGCCTGCTTTGGTACGGCGGCTATCGCTTTCGCAGGTGTCGGCATTGCAGACCTGGAAAAGACGCTTGAGTTGAGTCAGGTCCAATTAGTGCAAACGCAAAAGATTACAGATTTTTTAGACCATCAAACCGGCGTTAAGATCAACGAAATAGATCAGGAAAGCAAACGCCAAAACCGAGATTTAGCCGTACTACTTAGAGAGGGCTGAGAACATGAGTGCTACGGTAATCGCGATCCTCATCTCTGCCGGTGGGCTAATCATTAGTATTGTTACGCAGATGTGGCTACGCGCAGTGTCTCAAGGGGAGACGCGTCAAACAATCCTTGGACTCACCGGCAATGTGGCTAAACTGATCGAGTGGAACAATGACCGCGTGGAGTTTCAGGCGAGAACTTCAGAGTTTATCGTTACGCAAAGATCGTGGAACTCCAAAACTGAAACACGAGTAGAGAATATCTCTGAACGGCAAAATCAGATGCAGGGCAGGGAAGACGGAAGGCGAGGATAGATGCCGATCACCCAAATGACGTATAGTAAATCCGCTTTGGCCATGACAGAGCAGTACGAGGGACTGAAGCTGACCTCCTATCAGGACTCCGCAGGCGTGTGGACGATTGGCTATGGGCACACCTTTGGCGTACATCAGGATCAGACAATTACTCAATTTCAGGCTGAGCAGTTCCTGATGGAGGACTTGACGCATTCAGAGGTTACCGTACGCATGTTCGTGACCGCTATGCTGACGCAAGGCGAGTTCGATGCGCTGGTGGATTTCGTGTTCAATGTTGGACGCAGAAACTTTGTAAGCTCCACCCTGCTTACAAAGTTGAATGCTAAAGACTACGCTGGAGCGCGTCAGGAGCTTTTACGCTGGGATTACGCAGGCGGGGAAGAGTTGGCAGGGCTACTAGCTCGTAGAGAGGCAGAGTTGCAGGAGTTCAGATGAACGGCATAATGAACGTTCGTCTACAGCTTATCGCCGCGCACCTGTTGGCAAACTGGAAAACAACGGCTCAGTCTTTGCTGGTTGGCGTCATCGGATTGGGTGCGGTAGCGCCTAAAATCTCGTGGCTGAAACCACATCAAGCGGCTACTCTGGTATCAGTAGGCGTCATCGCGCACGTAATTCTTGGAATCTTCCAAAAGGATGCTGGTTCGGAAGTGGTGAAGGGTCAGACTGGGCCAACCGTCGTTCCTTCGCACGAAGTTCCTGACAACACCGTGAGTGAGGTTGTAAAATGATTCCGTGGCCTTGGAAGCGATTCACACCGGCACAGCCTTTTCTTGCCGTCATCCCTCACGATCCTCTAGCACTACAGCAACTTCACGCAACACTCACAGCACAGGAGAATCATATGGCATTCTTTTCCGAATTTGAGGCAGATTTCAAAAAGTGGTTCAGGAAAGCTCCGACTGTTTTTCATTTCGCCAATACCGTCATTGCGTTCGCCGTACCAATTGTCAATCAGTTTCTGACTTTGAATGATCCTGCGGCATTGATGTTCGTGAATCCGATTATCAGTCAGATTCAGTCTGGACTTGCGACTGCCAGCGTTATTGCTGGACACGGAACGGACTCTACCACCTTGGCGTCAACTCTAAGCCATGTTAAAGACAACTTTTCAGAGATTCTCTCTTTGGCTCAAGTCAAGGATTCTGCAAATGCGGCAAAGCTTACGGCGAACGCGAACCTGGTCATCGGTGAACTAACCGCTGTCATCGACATGGTAAACGCTCCTACATCGACCGCAACTGTTACGGCTGCCGCCTAATGGCTTTACTTCGGATGCGCTTTATCAACTCGACAGGATTGGTTGCGGAGGGTATCGACTTCGTAACCAATTCTCTTTTTTCTCATTGTGAAATCATCACAGACAAAGGCTATCTTGGCGCACATCTTGACGGCGGCATCCAACTGCTTCCTTTCGATTATTGCAAGCCTTCACGCGAAATGCGCTATGCCAAACCATGTACGGACGATCAGTTAGCCATGATGGAAGCGTATGGCGAAAAGATGATCGGCACAAAGTATGATCTGCCTGACATCGCTGGCCTAGCCCTACACGCTCGGCTGCTGCATAGCCCAAAGGAGTATATCTGCAGCCGCTTCCTAGTGGACTATGCAGAATCCGGGGGGCTGTATCCGTCCAACGCTCTACCAGCATACGATTACCTGCTTACCCCGGAACTCGTGCATGCAAGCTCATTCTTTCGAGGATGCTCGTACACGTTCTAGCTTATCGCTTAGCAAAGTATCTTGCCACGATCTCTTCTAATATGTTCCGGTAGTGTTGGTGGACGGCTGGCGTTAGGGTGTTCCATGATGCCTCGAAAGAGCCGACACCATGCTTTTTCTCCTGTATGTCGGTCAACTGTCGCCGAACGGTTTGCATGAGAAAATCTACATCATCAGAACCGCTCATTTCCTCTCCTCTAGCTTGTGCAGACACCATTTGCAGGTAATGCACTTCTGGACGCGAGTGGACTCGGCGTACCCAGGTGCTCGTCCGCAGAGTGGGTAACCAGTAGAAATATCGTAGCAGTGAACCTTCATTGTTTCTCCTTCTCCGCATCGGCACGGGTCTGAATAACGGCGCGTAACTGCAATGCTTTAAGTCCATGCCTTGCGCTGATCTGCGCCCACTGTTCTGCCTCTGAAACGATCCCGGCGCTTATATTGGCGACAGCGAATTCTCCAGCAATTACAGCCATATCCGTCTGATGCTTCAATTCTTCTCGTTCGATCATTCTCCCCGCCCCTCACCGCTTACATCTATTTCTTCAAACTCCCGATATCCACGAATCCACTTCTCATCACCGTATTGACCTTCGATGCATAAGTCTCCGTCTGAGTCGATATTCGTGAAATCTTCAGTAAAACTAGTGGTTTCGTGTCCTTCATGATCAGATTGAGGAGCTTTAGATAGCCTTTCATACATACACCCATAGCTTCCATAGCCACAATAGTACGATTTACGGCATGTGATACACACGTAATTTGCTTGCGCCCCCATGTTATTCTCCCCACCCCTTATCTACATCCCTACGCCTACGCTGGAGGTCCATTCGCTCGATGCGAGTCCGAAACAGCGTTAGGGTAAATTTAGCCCAAGCGATCACGATAGACACGAACGCTAAAAGGCAAATGGTTCCCGCGATGCGCCACAGGTAGTCCCCGTATGTCATACGGATGCCCTCCCAAGATTGTAGAGCTTCATGGCCAGACCGTTGAGATCATCTAGATTATTGGAATCGCCAGCATAAACTCCCGCACGCCATTCTTGAATTATCCTCTTTACTTCTTCCGGCACCTCAGGCTGAGGCGTCAGGAAAGCCGTGCGCATGTACTGCTGAATTGCGTGAGACAGAATGACGTTATGTCCGTCTGAACAAAAACACTCATACCACCATGTGTGTGTTTGTTCCTTTGTTGGCATGGGTGGATTGTTCGCCAGGTCAGCAAGCAAAACGGCAAGGCTCGCCCGTAAAGCGATTGGACCACTCCCGGGGGTAGCGTCATAAGTATTACGAAACTCCCATAGCCACTCATCTCTTACCTCAATCATATCCGGCGTTATCTTCGTCGCGTTTTCCACGTTTCCTCCTCTTACTCCGTCCATGTAATCTTGATTGCTTTGCCGATGCGTGTAGACGAAGCATGTTCATTAGCTCTTGTTTCTGTGTCGTACCCGCCCATAACAAATACCGTTGTTTTTGGCGAGCGTGACGGAGTCGGGTAAACATTCACCCACGCCGACTTTTCGGTTGTCGCCATTTCTAAAATGACCTGTCCAGCAAGATTTTTTCCGTCGCGCAGACATTGATAAATGTAATCGTCATCTCCTTCAAGCGTGTAAGCGAGTTTGGTCCCAACCACCGTTAAATTGTGCGCCCGGATATGTCGTGGTGCTTGCACCACCTGCTTACCTGCTAACGCCTCCGTCAAATTGAATGGCTTGCTCATACTTCCTCTCTTATTTCTTTCAGACATTCATCGTGGCAGTTCTGATGACATTGACCACCGCTCCATGCGGTTTCTGGCCCATACCGCGTGATAGATGCGTCATCGATCCATTCATCGCATAGATCACAAAAGGGTGTGCAGTTGCGGCACACGGTATCCGTAAACCCTTCAACGCTAGACGGCACCTCATGCTTAGGCGTGTCGTCCTCATGCTGTGTGACACCGCAACCCACACAGCGATACCACTTGCTGGCTGGCTTGCAATCTTCCGATCCGTAGAGCTGCTTCATACTGCCTCCCCATCGAGTCGGAGTTCGGGATAGGCGAGGAACGCATAACCAGCGGCATACCGAGCATACTGACTAGCCAAATCAGCACACCTGAACCAAGCAGGAGCCTTACTGTCGTGCTCGATGAACTCTAATGCCGTCGAGCCGCATCTTGCGGCTTCCTGTACGTACCATGCATGACAGGCGGGCGAAATCCACTCCATTGCTTTCATTGTTCTTCTCCTTTGCTAACAACTCAACAATAGCACGCCTTTGCCCTGTGGAAATAATATCTTTGCAATAAATCCACTCCTGTGGCATTATTGAGTCATGGAGAAGTCAAACGCAATCCCAATCCCACCCCTAGGACGCCCTCCCCACACGGGATTCAGCGTGAAAATGAGGTCACTCAAAAAAGGAGAAACCTCCTTTTTTCCTGGGGCAAACCCAAAGAACGCAAGTACGCGAGCAAAAGCTGCATGTATCAAGTACCCGATGAGAGTTTTTCGATGCGCGCCAGACGTTGAGGAAGGTGTTTCTGGTGTAAGAGTATGGAGGATCAAATGACAACCCTGGAAGTGTTGGTAGAAGCTCGGAAGCTTATTGCTTTGCCAGAGCATTGGACGCAAAATGTGTTTGCACGAACATTGGAGGGTAATCCTACAGCGACCCTGTCACTCGGCGCTGTTTGCTGGTGTTCGGTTGGGGCAATCTACAAAGTGTCCTCATGTCATAACCACGGCGCTTTAGCAGCACTTAAAAAAGTGGCTAGGACTTCTTTAGCCAAGTATAACGACAACCACACACACGCCGAAGTTCTCAGCATGTTCGACCGGGCAATCCAGAAGGAGTCCAAATGAATCACCTATGCCGCACACATGACCCATACAATTGCGACACATGCCTTTTGCGTGAAGCAGCCCGTATTGCCTACACGCTGGATTACAACGGCCACAACGCTGCTGTAATGAGCAGGTACGGTTACGAGCAACAAGTGAACACCTGGATGTCGTCGGAGCGCATTGCCACGTTGCGGAATCTTACCGTAGATATTTGTGCAGGCTATATTCGGTACGTTTCTGAAGATGAAACTCTAAACACGCCTAATCTACCGCGCTGGATACTGACTGGGCGCAAAGTGTATCGCTTCTTGGAGCATCCACTGCGTACGTTTCAGGAGTGGGACTACGCGGAACTGGTGACGTACACATTTTCGGCGGCTGCTTTGTTGGCGTTCGTTTGGTTTGCGGCGGTTAGTGCTATGGGGGTGCAGTAATGTGCGGCCGCACAGAAGTCCTCTGGTCCTCACCAGAGGTAAAGGAGGAAGCATGATACAGATTCAAGATGGAGGCGTAGAGTTATCTCGCTGCCCTGAATGCAATGGCGAGGCTATCACGTTATCGACGGAGCTTGAGCGTATGTGGTTTTCATGTCGATCATGCGGATGCAAAGCAAGCCGCGAACTAACGGTGGTACATGCTGCTAACGCATGGAACGAAGAAGCTACTATTTTCAACTTTTGGGAGAATCAGAATGGCGTCTGAATTAGCAGTAGCACCGATCAGCAAAACACGCCTTTGGGATCATTTGTCCAAAACAGACCCTAAGCAGACGAAGAAGTTCACCAGGGGAGGAGGTTTCAGTGGAACGGCAATCAAGCCTATCTGGACGATTCTTCGCATGACTGAGGTCTTCGGCCCCTGTGGTACAGGATGGGGTATGGATAAACCTGAGTTCATCACGCAATCGGCTGTAGATGAGTTGCTGGTTTTCTGCACAGTAGGCGTTTGGTACGTCGAAGGGGGCTCTACAGGGCGCGTCTACGGCGTGGGCGGGGATAAGTATCAAGTGAGCCAGAAGAACGGCCTACGAGCCTCTGACGAAGCGTACAAGATGGCTTATACAGACGCTATCGGCAACGCTCTCAAGTTCATCGGAGTCGCGGCGGATGTGCATATGGGCTTATTCGATGACAACAAGTACGTCGCGGAGATGGGCAAGGAGTTTAGTGGTGAAAAGCCAGAGCCTAAACCAGTTTCGGTGACGTACATTACCTCAGAACAGGCAAAGCGTTTCAGGGATGCGGCTACAGGTAAAGGACTTGCTCCGGCTGAAGTAAAAAAAGGCTTGTCGTCGGCAGGAATAGCGTCGTCCGCAATGATCCCGGCTACAGACTTCGACGATTGGATGCGGTGGATTGACGAAGCGGAGGTAGCACAGTGATTCCTTTTACGTTTGACAAGGAGTCTCACGTCTACCACGTACCAGGACGCTACGTCCTCAGCACCAGCGACGTAATTGATATGGCTGGATTGTCGAATATGGATCAGGTGCCAGCGGCTCAGTTGGCATGGGCATCTCATCGCGGAACCGTGCTTCACAAGGCCGTAGAGGAGTACGAGATGGGCGGCGATTGGCAAGCCGCTTTCGATGCAAACTTCATGCCCTATCTAGAAGGTTATTTTAGCTTCCGAGACGACCATGCGATACAAGTGTTGCCGCCTATGGAAAAGCAATACGTCTACGAGCATGAAGGCACAGAACAGCTTATCGGCGCTACGATTGACCTCCGCTTTGTTCTGAATCGCTGGCTGTACATTGCCGACGTAAAGTCGATCTACCCGGTATGCGGGAAAGCGCTTCGTCTGAAGCAACTGGCTTGGAGGCTTCAGACGCAAAGCTACCAGGAAGCAACAGAAGCGGATGCCGGATTTCTGACGAATTTAGGAGAAGACGCTTACGATGGTATCCGCAGAGCCATCATTCACATTCACCCAAAGCTGAAAGGAGGATACACATTTTACCGGCCCGAGATGGATGACGCTTTGTTATGGGACGGCGCGGTGCGGTTGGCTATGGAGAAAATCGCCTGCGGTGAAAAGCCGATGAAGCGTGAACGCAAAGAAGCTCAGGCCAAGCCGCTAAAGGAGCAGCTACGCCGTTCGGTCGAGAGGGAAGATGACGATGAACAAATTAGCGCTAGATCGTTTACAAGCGAAAATGGACGCATGCGATACCATTCTCGGGTTCTGTGAACACGGAAACGCAGTAGGAATGATTATCGATATGCCAGGAATGAAGAGAGATGTAATGAATTTTGTGCTCAGCAAACAGTATAGGCGCATTGAGAGAGTGAGCGCGGACGAGGGCCGTAAACGCTTTGCGGTTAGTTGTGCACTGTGCCATGGAAGGAGTTGATGGAACGATGAATGAATCAGAAATTAAGATAGGTGTAACATACCAAGGCAATGACGGAAAACGCAGGAAAGTCCATGCAATCGTCGCCACGCCAAAACTCCAGTGCCCTTTCTTTGTTTGCTATCAGCAGGGAATTAGCGCTCCTCAGTGTATATCCATAACAAACTTTTCAAGATGGGCGCACGCCGACCACCTTATCCCTCCTACAGCCCCTATCCCGCTACCCCTTGAATGTCTTTTGACGGACGAGGATACAGAACAGGAGAATGCCGATGTGGATTGATGTAAAAGATGCCAGACCTCAGCACGGATTGGATGTTCTTACCCTAAATACTGACGGTACACCCGTTAAGAAGTACTGTTGCTTGAATCTCCGAGAGATTATTTTCGAAATAGATGAACTGCTCTGGGAAGCCGGGTATGGAGAAGGAAGTATATATTCTCGCGTTGAAGCTCTCATTCAAAACCAAAAGGAGATGTGTGATGAGAACTCAGGTGTGGTCTAGCGGGGGAGGAACACAAAGCGCGGCTATCGGTGCATTAATCGTTCAGGGACGCTTGGCTAAACCTGATATTGCGCTAATAGTCGATACGGGCCGCGAAAAATCTGCAACTTGGGATTATATGGAATCGGTCATGCGGCGTGCGCTGTGGTCTGTAGGAGTTGATTATGTACGCATCCCAAAAGCGGATTACGCCACGGTAGACCTATATCCGGCGAGCGGAGAAGGTTCGACGTTAATGCCTATCTTTACCACACAGAGCGGCAAGATGGGCAAGCTTCCCGCTTTCTGTTCTGACGAATGGAAAAGACGGGTGGCGATGCGTTATCTTCGAGCGCAAGGCGTCAAGCAGTGCGATGTTTGGATGGGAATTAGTACGGACGAGATGAAGCGTGTTCGTACGCCGGTAGAGCAGTGGTTTCGAGAGAGGTATCCTTTAATTTTTGAGGTTCCTTCTTCACGAAGTGAGTGTATTCGGATTGTGGAATCAATGGGCTGGCCGACGCCTCCACGCTCATCGTGCTGGATGTGTCCGAACATGGGTGATGCCGAATGGCGAGAGTTAAAAGAAAACTCTCCCGAAGACTTCGCTAAGGCTGTTGCTCTTGAGCAGGAAATGCGGTTACAGGATCATACTGCATGGCTTCACAAGTCGGGCAGGCCGCTTAACGAAGTGGTATTTAGTGAGCCAACCTCACAAATGAGTTTGGGATGTAGCGGAATGTGCTGGGTATGACACCAGCCGAGCACGTCTACCAAGCCTATCCGCGTCACATCGGTAAGGTGAAGGCCTTAGCCGCGATCGTGCGCCGTCTGTGAAATTCCCTTGCACTCTTCGTATGAGCGTGTATACTGTGTTCATCGGATAAGCCTCCAAGCCGCCGATTCCATGTTGCCCCCGGAAGTCATGATCCGGAGACAAGGGGATGAGGACTCTGACCCTCATCCCTGGCAACGCCTCACCTCGTGTCAGAGCGAGGGGTTGAGTGGCATTCAGCCCACTTGTATCCAGCCAGAATCGAATGTATGAATATTTTTAGCATTACTGGGACAGTTTTATGTACGGCGGCTGTAGATTCTCTGAGAGACCTTTTGATTGAAGCGGTAAAGCGCGGAGCCGACCTGCGCGGAGCCGACCTGTACGAAGCCGACCTGCGCGGAGCCGACCTGCGCGGAGCCAACCTGTACGAAGCCGACCTGCGCGGAGCCGACCTGCGCGGAGCCAACCTGTACGAAGCC
>CALMVK010000324.1:23969-39046 GCA_937873145.1 uncultured Granulicella sp.
ACCTGCGCGGAGCCGACTTATACGAAGCCGACCTGTACGAAGCCGACCTGCGCGGAGCCGACTTATACGAAGCCGACCTGTACGAAGCCGACCTGCGCGGAGCCAAAAATGCAGCAAGCGTCATCGCGACACTGCAGTTTATTCCCGAAGAGGGGTCGTTTATTGCATGGAAAAAATGCAGAAATGAAGTTTTGGTGAAGCTCTTGATTCCTGAACACGCGAAGCGAAGTCACGGAACGGAACGCAAATGCAGGGCGTCAGAAGCGCTGGTTGTTGAAGTGATTGGCGCTGATTTCGGTGTATCAAGGCATGATGAAAAAACAGAATACAGGGTTGGAGAAACAATAATACCCGATTCTTTTGATGAGGATCGGTGGAATGTCTGCTCAGCCGGAATACACTTCTTTCTCACAAAGCAAGAAGCCTTGGACTATTAGCGTGCGCTTTACCGGGCTCTTTATGGTCATTCCTTGGGGAGTAGCAGGTACTTTTTAGGAGTTTGTCATCGCTGAACGTTGGCAAAAATGGATGCCTCACGAAATAGATAGCTGGCAGGGCTCTTTATGAGATACGAACCTGAGTGGCTTCATTGTCCTTATGATGTTGCCATGTTTTGGCATTTATGTGGACGCATCAGATCGCCTCGCGTCAAAACTCCAATCGGTCGCGTCCGTGGTTGGTTTTGGAGTCAAACGCGCCAACGGATATTCACCAGAGACGGCTATAGGTGCACGTATTGCGGGGATACTAGATCACTTGAGTGCGATCACATCATGCCTTTGTGTAAAGGCGGAAACAACGAAGATTCAAATTTGACTACAGCCTGTTTTACTTGCAATCGTTCTAAGGGGCAGATGACCTTGGAAGAGTGGAGGCCTTTTGACGAAAACTGATATTTGGATGCCCTTATACATCGGTGACTATCTAGCGGCTACTACCCACTTGAGCGCTGAGGAGAGTGGAGCCTACCTGCACCTGCTGATGCATCAATGGAGAAATGGGAGCCTTCCAAGCGACATGGAAGCTCTTCGAAGAATTGCAAGAGTGGAAAGTGATGCTTGGAGCAATGCTTGGGCAATACTTAGGTCATTCTTTGATCATGCTACGGGTGTGCCTGTTCAGCAACGTTTGGAGTCTATTCGTGGCGAATGGAGTGAGAAAAAAGATAAATCTACGGCAAAAGCAGAAGTGGCGGCAGCGGCTAGATGGAAAAAAAATGCTTCAAGCATTCCTCAAGCAGTGCTTGAGACATGCCCTTCATCGTCATCGTCATCTACACCAAATACAAGTACAAGAACAGAAGTACTAAGTACTCTTGCGGATACCGCTATCGCGGCAACCGCCGAACGAGGGAAATTGATTGGCAGGATGCCGTTACCGGGTAAAGACGGCGGCGAGTACGAGATTTACGAAGCAGACGCTCATGGCTGGCAGCAGACCTATCCCGGCGTGGATGTGCGTCAGGAGCTTCGAGAATGCAAGCAATGGCTCGTAGACAACCCTAATTTGCGGAAGACTGCGAAGGGGATCAGGCGATTTATCAACTCGTGGATGGCAAGGGAGCAGGACAAGGGAGGAGCACATGGAACGAATCGGCAGCAGCAGACCCTCGGAAATCGGAAGGCAGACGCAGCAGCTTCAGCTCTCCAACGAGCATTTGCCAGAATCGACGCGGAAGAAGAAACTTATGCTGGCACTGGCGACGTGTTTTCTGGATCGCGGGGAGACGATGGACGATCTTCGTCTGGAGTCGTACTCGAAGGCGTTGCTGGAAGTGTTCAACAGCGACATTGACACAATGACCGTCTTGGAGCGATTGGCGAACCGGAAGCGTGGCGAGTATGAGTCGGCCATCCTGCCTAAAGCCGATCTCATCGACATGATTCGGTATGAGGACGTGAAGCGGCGGGAGGAGAAGCAGAAGCGGATAGCCCTGGATGAGCTTGCAAGGTGGGAAGCTGAGGCCGATCCTACTGTGACGATGAAATCCCTTATGGAAGAGGCGGAACGTCGTATAGCGGCACGTAAAGGGGCAAGCGCATGATGACGCCGAAAGAGAGGGTTATGCTTCACGAGTGCGACGAATTGTACGAAAGAAGCAAGTATGACGACTCAATGATTGTAGGTTCTGAAATCCGCTCTGCTATCGGAGAAGCCGTCGGAGAAATCCGCAGATTGAGCGAGGAACTAACGGCGTCACGTAAGGCGGTAAGCGCATGAGTCATTGGAATTATCGCATGGTGCATATGCGCGACGGATCATACTCAGTGCATGAGGTGTATTACAACGATGCTGGAGAAGCCACAAGCATGACACGGAAGCCGGTTTCGCTCTACGGGGAATCGCCGCAGGGCATCAAGGGCGATCTCCTGATTATCAACACAGATATTCGGCGTAGACCTATTTTCGAAGAGCCTGAAATATGGGCATCCAGTGAGGTACAGGCGTGAGCGGACGATCTGAAATGAGCCCATTCGACAATGAGAAGGACACATGCGAATGCGGAGACTACCGTGAGAACCACGAAGACGAAGGGTTTGGCAAGTGTAGGCTATGCGAAGCGTTTGGTCCGACAATATGCTTGAAATTCAAGCTAGAGCGTAGAGCGAAAAGGGTGCAGGCATGAGAAAGAAGAAAGAGGTAATTGCATGATTACATGGTCAGAGCGAGTGGAGAAGATCAAAGCTAAGGGGTTGTGCGTGAGATGCGGTGCATCCATCTCCTCCGACGGATCACCGTTGTGCGGCAATTGCAAGGAGAGGCGTAAGCTAATTGCTCGTGAGCGGGATCGAAGGAAACGGGCTGCTGCGAAAGCACAAGTCAATCGATCAGGTGTAGCAACCCAGGTTGGATACGCGGACGTGACCGCCAAAGAAGATCGTATTTGGATGCAGACGCTTCAGCGATATGGATGGGAGCCCATGCCATGAAGCCTAAGAAGGTAGTGTTGCTTTACGGTGGTGCTGAGACTCTGAGAAGTGTACAAGCATTCATTTTAAGAAACTACGGGTATCGTGTTATCGAATCTCCTACCCTGCGCGAGTGTCGGTTAGAGATTATGGGTGAGCCTCATGCGGAAATTGAGTCCTATCCGGTAGAAGCTGAAGTTTTGTTGGAGCATGTAAAGGTTTTGTGTGCCAGGAGGCGTGGCCCTAAGCGGCGCATCTATCCGGTGTATGTACCGCAGTGTGAGCACGAAAGTGAGATCGCATGACGCCCGAAGGAAAGCTAAAGGCGGCTACCCTTGAACTCCTCAAGAGATCGGGGCTATTTTGGGAGCGCATGCAGTCGGGCAAAGTAAAAGTCAAGGGAGGCTTTATGAACCTCTGCAAGGAAGGAACAGCGGATTTGGTTGTTTTCCCCCAAGGCTGTGTGCTGTGGATCGAGCTAAAACCGAAAGGACAGAAGACATCCAAGGATCGCGCCGAGAAGCAAGCCGCGTTTGCTGAGAAGGTGAAAGCGTTGGGTCATTTACACGTAAAGGCCGAATCAATTGAGGATGTAAAGCAAGCATTGGAGGATGTATGAGCTTAGACAAATACCAAAGCATTTTGGGAGCCGTCGTTTGTACTATAGCAGTTGTTGCGGTCGCAGCTTTGGTAGTGGCTATCATTGCAGTGCTTTGCAAAGACTTGTGGGACTCTTATAAAAAATGACATCTCATTAGGGTAATGAGATGTACGAGTAGTACGAAGCTGTATGGGAGGGAACACAGTGATGTTCATACCACCGAAAGGTGCAGTGCAAGTAGAACGCTTAGGCGAACAAAAACGCATGCCTACAAAGCAACCCTACTACTGGGCCATCCCTATCGTAGGAAGGCCCCCCAAAGATATGAATTGCGAATGTAAAATAGGATACCTTTTAATAAATTCTCAATTATACCATGAAAACTATGCTGTTTTGGATTCCGCAGGAGGTCGAAATTGGGCACTATGCGACTGCACTGCGAGGATCATCGAATGACTTCGTGCCCTAAACCAGCTAAGCGCAAGCCTGAACCCGTAGACAGCACTACGGTAGTCTGTCCACCAACTCCTACCGGCAGGCGGGAGTATTTGAGGCGCATAATAGAGATGGTAGACCGTCAGCAGAACGTCTGCGCAATTTGCGAATTGCCTCTGATCTACTTGGAAGCTACCTTCGACCATGAGGCAGGCCGGGGAATGGGCGGCGGGCATCGTAACGATCTAATTGAACATGAGGACGGCAGTTGGATGAATGCCGCTTTGCATGCACGCTGTAACGCAGAAAAAGCGAGTAGGCGATACAAGTGGCAGGATGGGCGATACTTGCCGGACGAAAGGACTAAGCCATGAGCAGAGACCAGCATGTAGTAGATGCGACACGAAGGTATATTCTTAGCGCAGGTCGAAAGTTTACAGGCAGACAGTATGGCACGGCACGAGCGCTAATCCACTACTCAGTATTATTGCAGCGGTACTGTAAAGCAAAGCAATCTATGTCAAGTTTGTAGTCACTATAAATTATCCTCATCACGGGAGCTTACACCATGGCAATCTCCAGCATAATCGGCAACATCGGTCCAATCGCGATCAATCTCCAACTCACGAACACGGTAGATGCGACTCCGGTAACTACTGCACCCGTCATCACAGCACCAGTACCCGTCGCCCTACCTACGACCGCTAAGACGCCATCAGGCTTCCAACTGACCGCTGCGGAGCTTCTAGCCTTGCCAGATGGTGCCAACATTGATCTCGTAGGCGCGGATGGCACACAGCGTCGTTTGCTGCTCGATTCTGATCTTATCTACACGCAGGCTAACAAAGGTATCGACGCTAACTCGGCGCTCATTATGGCTCCGCTTGCTGGGATGATGGGACATCACGATCCCTCACAGTCGGTCAATTATTACTCCGCGCCTGCGACTGAGGCTCTAACGGTCAGCTATGCCGATCAGTCAGACACTGTGCTAATGATGGCTAATCCAGTGCTAGAGGCCGGTGGTGCAGGTTCAGATCAACATGCGCTGACTATCGATAAGGTCAACGGATTCATCATCGACGCCGATACCTATGTCGATACCCCCGCCACGCAAACAACCCCTGCTGTAAAGACTGCTCTGGCCATCGCTGCTTACGATCTCATCCAGCCGCGCGGGTTGCGTCCTAATCTCGATACTTCTGAAGACGCGGCCGGGTTGCCTATGGCCGCATTCATCCTCACTGGAGCCGAGTTGGTTCGTGCGCAGAAGAACAACACCGCAATCTGCCATCCGCTGCGCTTCACAATCCCTCAGTCGTTCTTTACGCGTCTGTTTCGTCATCCAGGTACGCACTACGCCACTCGCAACACGGTTGCCAACGGCTTTCCGTACGCTGGCATAATCCGGCTCAAGTCCTCAGTGGACCTTACGCAGTTCTCGCCACAGTTTCAACCCATTGCCAAGTGTCTCGCAACGTGGGGAGCAATTGCAGCGGATAACTCAGGCGCAAGCTACGCATTCTTTCAGATGGATACCAATCCGCTGTGGGAGGTTCCGTTCACCTTCGACGGTAACACTGCCTACTACTACAATGATGACTTCCACAAATTGAACATCGGCACGATGTTCGATCTCGTTGACTCAGGCCCGTCCTATGGCGATGCACCCAACGCCGATTCGTCGCAGCTTCCGGTCATCTCAGGCAGCAATCCCTACACGCTAACCAACGCCACTGGCGCGTATATCGTCGACGGGTTACCACTTCACCTTTCCGAACAGCCATTTACGCTTAAGAGCGGCCAGACGCTGACCTGCTACAACAACAACCCAGTTTCGCGAGTGAGTGTAACGGCGCCTTAAGGCTGGCAGTACGTTGGTGGCGAATAACACGTACGGATCGACGACGGCAACGGCGACAGTAGCATAATGCGGCGCATCCCTCATATGGCTGTATTGAGGCGTGGTAGGGCAGACAGCCAAGCTGGATTGGAGGTGATGCCAATGTCACCAAAAAGCCCATACGAAAGACTGATGCGCCGCCCACGATGGCTGTAGTGGGATGGCATGGATACAGCCGAGGAGGGGAGATGTGCCTGCACGAGAAGCACGAACATTACTCATCGTTTGCGCTGTTTTGGGCAGAGGTGCGAAGAATTGGGGAGATGAGGTATGGGTGGATTGCTGGTCACCTGTACCAACTGTATCCAGGTGGAAGGTGTATTGATAGGACTGAGGCGTGGAAGCGTATACACGAAATCTGCCCAAGGAGGCGATATGAACTATGATTTTACTCAACACTACGAGGTAGAAGGTATTTGGCAGCAAACCCCACAGTCGGTATGGGACGAGTATATCGCTAATGGGTATACGATTCAGCAGGCGATCCGTGAAGAACTTAGTTACGCGTAAAGGAGGCGGTATGATCTGGGTACTTGGGATTGAGGATGTATGCGATGAATCCAAAGACGTTGCGCTCTGACGAGCATCTAATGCCGTGGATCATTGAAGCGGTTCCCGGCGTCGTGAAGCAGAAGTGCGTTATGATCTGTACGATGTTAGGGAATGAAATCCAGAAGATTTCGTTGCATGTGGCGACCCAAAATGAAGAAAGCAGACCCAAAGCTCATTAAGGCTATACAGAAGGCCCTTGTTCTGGCGCGTACGGAAGCAGGCATTACTCGCGGCGATCTTGATGTTGCAATCAACGCACCGACTAAAAATATGTGGAGGACCGAGGAAGGCAAGCAGGTGCCATCGATTCCGACCCTGATTGCCTACGGAAAAGTTGTTGGTGTACCAGCTTGGAAGATACTCAGATACGCAATGAGGGAAATGGATGTTGGCTAAAGTTGCAAAAGAAACCGGTCCTCATGTGGGCGACCGGGCAGCTTAGCGTACGAAGCTATCCTCCACGCAAATCGTGGATTAAGATGATTATACCGTACATTTGTGTACCCACATCTCTCGCGCCGTCATCTCTCGATTGCATTTAAGGCATGTTTTGAGGACTACAGCACGACCTCCACGGCGTCTGCGTTTAGCCGAGTGCCATGAGGATACCTTGGAGATCACCACGCGACGCTCTGAGGGGTCTAGGGTGTCAAGGAATTGGCTCAGCTCGCTATAATCCATATAAATCCTTTGCCGGGTTACCTACCGGCCCTGAGTACCACCCCAGAGGCTATCGCTTACCGTAGGATCGGCGCGGCGGAGCTTATGTCTGATAGTTGTCCAGGCGCACATCCGAGTGCGGTAGCCCCGCAAGCTCGGCCAAATTGTGTGCCTTGCTCAAATACTGGTAGGGCCTCCAGGTGTAATCTCGCACAGTGCTAATTTGCGCGATCACCACATCCTCCAGTTTGTACCCTGCGGCCTCGAGACTTGCCATGATAGTTGTGAGTGTGTCTGCTGCCGGGTCTACTGCAGGTATGTCGTGTACGATCTGAGCGCGCGTCGTGAGGATAGAGATGGTCGCCCCCATCTCTGCAGGAAAGGCGATCATTGCGCAAATCCTCCCTCTGTAAGGGCCAACATTCGATCCAGCAAATCGGGGACTGTGGCCTGCACCAACAAAACTGTTGGTTTCAAAGCGTCCCGGGCGGCGTCCCCGGCGGCGGCCCTGGCGGCGTCCCAAGCGGTGGCCCAGGCGACCCCCCCTGCGGCGGCCCAAGCGGCGTCCCCGGCTGCGACCCAGGCGGCGGCCCCGGCGGAGGCCCTGACGGCGTCCCTGGCGGCGTCCCAGGCGGCGTCCTTGGCGGCGTCCTTGGCGGCGTCCCGGGCGGCGTCCCTGGCGACGGCCCTGGCGGCGTCCTTGGCGGAGGCCCTGGCGGCGACCAACGTTGGCAGGACGTTCTTAGTATCCTGTGCCGTCTGCAAGCGAGCCGCTTTCGCAAGAGTGTCAGCGTGTTGCGTAAAGTTGGCCGCTTTGAGCCATTCTGCCGTGTGTACACGGATCAACCAATCCAGGGCAAGCATGGATCTCTGTTCTTCTACCGCTGCGGTCCCACGTGAGTTGACTAGGCGAGAGATGAACGGCTTCAGGCTCTGGCGTACCGTATCGTCCACGCAATCGCTGTAGTTGTGTAAGAATGTGGCGATGACAGGAGAGCTGGCATCGAGGGTTGATTTGGTGTTTGCAGGGGTGAGGCTGCGGGTGTCGATGATTGCTTTGAGCATTTTGTATCTCCTATGCAGTTGGTTTCCGCTAAAGAAATATTATTATAAACACCAGATGATGTCAACTGTGGATAACGTAAAGGTGTGTGGAAAAATATATGGCGGAATGCGTCAAGCGGAAGGAGATGCGCATTTGTGAATCCACATCTCACGCGAACTCATGCTCTCCTGACATATAAGGCACTGTTTTATGACCACAGGACGCCCACCATGCTTGCGACCCTTCAATCCGTGCCATGAGGCTACCTTAGAGATGACGACACGCCGATCCGAGGTATCCAGCGTGTCGAGGAAGGAGCGGAGGTCATCGTGATTCATTTTACGCCTCCAAGGCCGCAAGCAGTTCATCATCGCTCAGCGTACATTCCGGCTCAGCAGTCATCCCGAGCGATTCCAGCTCCCGAGCCACTTCGCGCTCGATCTGCTTCACCCATACCGACCGAAGCGCGATCTCCCGAGGCTTACGGGCGACGGCCAGGCGGGTTTTCTCATTTGACAATCCCTGCTGCAGTGCGACGAGGTGTGAAGTATTCATGTGTGTTGCCTCCAGTTCCTCTAGATTAGGATAAACACAGCTATTAGTCAACACGTAAGCTGTGGAAAACTTCAGAAAGGTTGAACGATGGCGATGGGCGCTGATCTTGAGGACTTCGGCTCGATGTACCTAGAATGTTTGACACACCCCACAGTCTATGACACAATCGAAGCGGTACTCGGAAGCCTCCCCGTTGTAGCGAGGCGCACATCACCCCGGAGGCAGAGTTGACCCTGATTCAGGTGTTTGCACGCGGTCAGAGCACTCGAAGCTGCCCACTAGAGAACATACCTAGAGAGTCGGCGCTGGACTTGGTGAGTTTAGGATTTGCTCGTTGGGTGAGCGATAAGCGCAAGTCGATCCAGATGACACGCGAACCGGCAAGTCTCAAAGTGCGTGATTTATCGGCTTCGATGGGTCCTAAAGTCTCTCAGGCTGCGATAGAGGGATCAGAGCGTCATAAGCATTTGGTGCAGGCCTGGGCAGGTCATAAGGCGGGGTAGAAAAGTTTGCTGATGAATTCAAGAGGGATCAAC
This sequence comes from uncultured Granulicella sp., assembly GCA_937873145.1. Taxonomy (GTDB): domain Bacteria; phylum Acidobacteriota; class Terriglobia; order Terriglobales; family Acidobacteriaceae; genus Edaphobacter. Next base: position 33,166 of record CALMVK010000324.1, read on the forward strand.
ACATGGCAGGGCATGGCGGGCGTCCACGGATGGAATACGATCCAATAATCGGGGAAAGCATCTGCGAACTGCTTGCGACTACTGCGTTTGGCCTGGATGACATTCTTGATATTCTTGGGAAAGATTTCACTAAAGTTCCTGGGAAGTCTACGGTTTACAAATGGTTGAACGAGCATCCTGAGTTTGCGGAGAGGTCCGCACGTGCGCGAGAGTTGCAAGCCGACACTTTGGCCGATCTTGCCATGAAAGAGGCACAAAATCCCAGGGTAGGGGTAATCACGACCAGCAAGGAATGGGGAGAAGAGATACGGACTGCTGATAACGTAGAACGGTCCAAGTTGATTGTGCAAACGATCTTCAAGCGTGCTGGGCAGTTAGCTCCCAAGAAATACGGCGAGAAGATTATGCAAGAAGTCAGCGGCGAGGTTGGTATCAAACGCATTCTTGTGCCCGAGCGCATTGCAACTGAGCCGAGCAATCGGGAAGTCAAGCCAGATTTTAGCTAATGTCTGTATTTGATCTTGCTAAGCATTGGGAGCCTACAGCGCCTAATGAGCGCATCAGGCGCTCCAAGGCAACGAATAGGCTAAGAGTTGGTGGTACGGGCTCATCGAAGAGTTCCGATGCGCTTATGGAGGCGTTGGAGTATATGCTGCGGTACGACGGCATTGCAGTGTTATTCCTGCGCCGCCAGCTTACCGATCTGAAAAAGTCCTCAATTTTGGATTGGCACGAGTTTGTGCCGCGTGAACTGTATCACTGGAATGGGTCGGATTACATTGCAACACTAAAGCATAACGGATCGAAACTGTTTTTTGGGCATCTCCCGAACGGGAGTGAAAAGGATTTACAGCAGTATTTATCCGCAGCCTTTCCCGTAATTGTGTTGGATGAGTGCGGTCAGTTTAGCGGGAAGTCTTGGGAGTTCCTGAGTTCTCGCAACCGCATCAATCGAGAATGCAAGCCGGACGATCAGGGGAATATGCCTGTGCCGGTGATGCTAGGATGTACCAATCCTATAGGGCCGCATTGGGCTTTCTATAAAGCGCAGTTTGTTGATAAGAAGCCGTTTGAAACTCCGGACGACGCGCAACGAGATCGCAATGGGCGTTATTGGGCTCCTGATTCTCTTGAGCCGAGCGGCTGGCGTCTAATCTACAACCCAGACGATTGGGATTACGTCCATAGCACGATTTTGGACAATAAATTCCTAATGCAACGCGATCCGGATCAGATTGCAAAGCTTGAGCGTTTGCCTGAGCCAATGCGTAGCAAGTTCCTATTGGGTCAGTTGGACACGGCGGTTGGACAGTATTTCGATGTTTGGGACGAAGCGCGGCATGTAATTGATCTTGCGGTTGATTCAGCGCAGATCATCTGGCAACCCTGGCAGGATCGGTGGATGGGATGGGATTATGGTAGAGCCCATTACAACGCCGAGTTTTGGTTCACCATGGCGTTGGTTCGCGTTGGTGATGGCTACAAAGAGAAGTGCGTGTGCTATCGAGAGTACATAGATCGTGGTAAGACGAGTGCAGAAACCGTACCGAACACGGCAAAGATGAATGCTTTGGGATTGCCGTATGCAGCAAAAGGAGGTGATGTCTCGTCTCTTCGGCGGATATTCTTCTCGCATGAGAAGTTTCAGGTTTCCACTGAAAACAAAAGCAAGCAGTCGATTGCGGATCGTGTCAGTCGCAGGCTGCGTAAGGTTGGATTACCGGCATTGACTCCGAATGACGCAACAAAAGGAACGCGAGTTCTCAAAGCGCAACTGCTGTACGAAAAGCTCAAGGCAGATGAGTTGGTGGTGTTGTCTACGTGTCGCAACCTAATCGAGGCTATCCCGCAGCTCGTACGCGACGAAGACAACCTTGAGGATGTTTTAAAAGTAGATGGCAAAGCTGATGATTGCTACGACGGTTTTACGATGGGCCTATCGAATGTGTTTGGATTGAATGCGAAGCCATTCAGGATTGCGCTACAGGAGAAGGTATCGCAAGCGCTGCAGGATAGCGGCCCGACTGTAGCGAACATGGTGTACTTGAAGATGATGGATCAGCGGAAGAAGAAAGAACGGTTTGGGAGGCAATACTTTTGACTATCGACGCTGAGAACGCTTTACTCACTCCTAAATTAGCGCGATTGCTGATAAACCAACTGTTCGTTAATCGACCGGTACGGGCAGAGTATTGCGAATGGGTGGAGATGTCGAAAGAAGCCCGAACGACTTGGAAAAATAGTGGTATCACGGTTGTGCAGTTCTCAAAATCCGCTACTCCGGAATCGGCAAATTACTCTGCCACCTTGGGCGGTATCACAATACAAACCAATCCGTGTATGCCTGTAAATGAGTTGGCTTTGTATAGTGACGGAGAAGTTGTGGCAAAAATTATCAATATCGGGCATACCGCATGACACTAATTTTGTGCATCATCCTTGCCTTTACCGTGCTGATCGAGTCGTGCGTGTTGGCGCGTGTGCTAAAGGTGTTTGGTGCGGATGACGATCCTATCGCTGTGCCTGAGCCTTACAGCGAACGGGATGCGCGGATGAAAGCTGCTGCACAAGTGCAGGCTTTTGATGCTGGCGTGAATGCAATCGGTATGGCGCAAAAGAAAGAGACGCCCGAGAAACCGAAGCCTAAGCCCTCTGGTGGTCAGTGGGTAAGCATCAAGAATGAGTTGGAGCGAGAGGTGAGCGAATGACGTCAGGCGATGTAGTCGTGTTGAAAAATGAAAGCACTAAGATGACCGTGGAGAATGTACATCACGCGCTTACGGCGACGGTATGGTTTGATGAAAAGAGTGGGATTCATCGTGGATGGTTTCCTACTGATTCGCTAGTTGTTGTTGAGGTCAATTGACCGCTGCACCTCTGCTCGACCAGCAAGAGATGATGCCCCAGACGCCATTCGATATGGCATCGGATACCGTCCGTGCGGGAATGCTGGACCTGTTCCGTGGAGTAATGAAGGAGGACCGCTCAGCGCGTCGGTCAGAGGTTCGTACGGCATGGAAGCAGCGTGCATTCCGCAATGGTATCCAACACCTTTACTACGATCCAAGCAGCTACGCTTTTTACACGCCAGCAGCGTCTGGTAAGAAGCTGCCTGAGTTTATGGGCGTGTTTAATATTTACACGCCGCACTACCGTTCGTTTGTGTCAATTCTGAGCGCAACGCCTGGGATCAACTTCGTTCCCAAGGACTTGCAGCAGAGCAACGATGTGACCGCAGCCGCTTATGCTGAGAAGATGCGAGCGCGTGTCGATCAGATTGTAGATATGCGTGACCGGCAGGGAGAAGTCGCCGGGTACTTTTGCACGGATGGTAGAACGATCACTTGGTCGCGTACCGACAAAGACGGCAATTTGCGCTGCACTATACACGGCGTTCTTGAGTCGAAAGTACCGATCTATTCTCGAAAGATTGAGCGCTGGTCATACTGTGTTCTTTCCGAAGAATTTGATATTCATGAAGCCCGAGACGCTTGGGGCGAGTACGCGGATGAGATTGAGCCTGACGCAAGCGGAACAGCCGATGCGACGTATGAACGTCTAGCGCGGTTGGATATCATCAGCAACAAGAAGCACGGTATTGGTGAATCGCTCAAATCGTTGACGACTGAGCACACATGCTGGCTGCGTAAATCTCGGTATCGCAAGGCCAAGGAAGAAACGAGAGCATACCTTCAGCAGCAGTTTCCGAACGGTGTACGCATGACCATCGTCGGGGATGTGCTGGTAGAAGCTATTCCTGAGCCTCTAGGGGGGGCAGACGTAGGCGGTAAGCTTGCGGTGGCATGGCCATCCCCTGGGCAGGGACAGAACCGGCCTAGCATGCTGCATGACCTCTTGCCAGTGCAAGAAGACTTCAACGATTACAAGAACGAATTGCGCGAGCAGGCGAAGTACCTCAACTCAGCGACGTGGGTACATGGGGCTGCGGTTGATCCGGATGCCATTCCCGAGCAGTCTGGAGAAGCGGGGGCGGTACACGTCATCAATCCGCCAAACGGTCTAACCGTTGACCAGTGCGTAACGAAGGAGTCAGCCGGTCAACTGTCGCCTGACCTCATCAATGCTTGCGAGTCGCTGCTTCAGTTCGGGGAGTTCACCACTGGCGATCTTCCTTCGCTTCAAGGCAGCGGCACACCCGATCAGGAAACGGCTTCGGGTCAGAAGCTATTGCAGGATCAGGCAAAAGGACAACTCTCGACAGCATGGGGAGCATATCAGCGTCTATTCGCTAACACGTACGCCATTCTGGTACGTGAAGAAGCAATGCTGGAGGGTCAAGGTGACGTTGCTGTACAATCTGGAGGGTTACATGACTCCTTCAACCCTGCGGCGATCCTAGAGGGAAACTTTGGTTGCTACCCTGATACAGACTCGGCATTTCCCGAGACGACAGCGGATAAGCGTGCAAGCCTGCAGATGGTGTTGACGCAGGTTGGACAGGCGGACCCGTCGATTCCCTTGCATCCGGACAACCTGAAGCTGGTGAAGCAATATAGTGGATTGAAAGACCTGATTATTCCTGGTGCGGAGGCAAGAGACAAGCAGCTTAGAGAGATTGAGCAGCTTCTAAACGAGCCGCCGATTCCTGACCAGTCGCAAATGGTTCAGTACGAGCAGGGAGCGCAGCAAATGATGGCGCAAGGTCAGCAACCACCTCTCCCGCCAATGACTTGTTCGGTTCCTATTGATGTCGATTGGGACTTCCACAAAGCGGAGATGGACAAGGTACAGGAATGGCTGAATTCTGACGCTTGTTCCGAGCAGCAGCGTAAAGGCAATGTACTGGGCATCCAAAACGTCAAGCTGCATGGCGCGGCACATCGTCAAGCATTGCAGGCACAGACGCCTCCTCCGCATATCGAGCCGCCAAAGGTTAGTATGACAATGGCTGTTACCGATCCGAGCACGATTGCTCAGTTTGCTCAGGCAGCAGGAGCGACGGCAACGACGCCAGACGGCATCGCCACCTCTCAGGTAATGGATGACCGCAAGACGGCGGCTGAAACGCAGCACGTAGCGGCACAAGCTCAGCACCAATCAGTGCTTGCTGCTAAAGAGGCCGTGTCGCCTGCGAAGGTCACGCAAATTCAGATACCGGACCAGACAGCGCCGGAGGAGAAGTAGCATATATGCCCATGAGTGCAAGCGCATTGTTGGAATCGGGAGATATCGTTGAGGCGGGCAGCGGTCCTGTGTATCTGGTAAACCCAAATGCAGTTGACGTTGACGAGTATCATTCGTGGATTGACCCATTCCCGTTAGGCGCGTATTTTATTGTCGTTCGTCCAGAGCCGGGAAAGTCGTTACGGGAATCATTCACCAGCATTGACAGAGATGACATACCTTCGATAATTGTTGGTTTGCAGAAGATATTGGCAGACCAGACAGCACCAGAGGAGAAGTAAACATGCCCATTACCGACAAGGCAATCGAAGTTCTTGCTAAAGAAGAGAAGCTATGGGAACTCTTTCCTTCTTATGTTGAGTGGAAAAAGGCTCAGGCCGCGAAGGAGCAAAAGTAAATGAGCGAACACGCGCCGTTGTGTGTGAATCACCCGGACAACAAGCAAGATGATTTGGAATTGCTCAGCGGTCTCAACATAGCCATTGATTACACAGAAGAAACAGACACAGTAGTTTCGCTTGCTCGACGGCAGGCAGCATTCAACCATGCGGTTATTGCTTTGTTGGTACAAGCAGGCGTACTAAAAGCAAATGCGGGTTGGACAGAGGAGACGTAAATGCCAGAAGACGCAGTTCTTGACGCACCTGTACTCGACGAAGTAGTAGAGACGCCAGAAGGCGTGGAGCCTGTAGTTGAGGTAGACACGCCTGAAGTTGAAATAAAGGATGAGGTCAAG
>CALMVK010000325.1 GCA_937873145.1 uncultured Granulicella sp.
CAAACCCTACCGGAGCAGGGTGGGGGGGGGGTTCGAGCGCATGGGCTAAAGGCGTACAGCCTAGCTAGATCGAGCAGAAAGGCACCAATAACAGCACAAGACGCGATGCGGGTACGTCAGCACTCCAAAACAGCTCTACGGGCTTCCTACGCGACCACTCCGCACCTTGAATTTCAAGCCCCGAATCTGTCTTGCGTTCCATCTCCACACAAAACGAGCTTGACCACTCGCCGGACTTGGGCTTCCGTCTTCGGCGTTCGATCCAGCCCAGGCCGAATCCTCTATCCTTGCCTAATGTGCGGGCGCTACTACCGAACGTTCGACAAGCAAAAAATTGCCGAGGCGCTACGCGCCACGGCGACCGGCGACCCGTTTCTTTACGCCCCGGCCTACAACATCGCGCCGACGACGCAACAGCCGGTGCTCAGGTTGGAGCGCGAGACGTTCCAGCGCGAGTTGGTTCCGATGCGTTGGGGCCTGGTCGGGTTTGGAACCAAAGGCCCGGACCCGAAGCGAAGTACGTTCAACGCGAGAGCGGAAGGTTTGCAGCAAAGCTCACTATGGAAACGTCCGCTTCATCGACAGCGATGCATCGTTCCGATGGACGGTTATTTCGAGTGGCGCAAGTCAGACAAACAAGCGTTCCGGTTTACCGTAGGCGACGAGCCAATGGGAATTGCAGGGTTGTGGGACGCATGGAAATCTCCCGATGGCATCTGGCTTCAAAGTTTTAGCGTGATAACGACCGATCCAAATACCGTCGCAGAGTCCGTTCATAACCGAATGCCGGCAATCTTGCACCCGCAAAATTATGACGAGTGGCTGGACAGAGAAGAGATCGAGCGGCCACCGATCCACCTCTAAAACCGTTTCAAGAGAACCGTATGCAGATTCACAAGTCGGCAACGTCCGCAACCAAGGGCCGGAGATGTTGAACAGCGAGTAGCAAAATCAGCTTCACAGCCGTTCATAGTGGGATGAATCCCCCTGCCTGCAAAGCGGACCGATGAAGCCGGGTCCACTTTTCCGTCACCCCCACTGCGGGGGTACCCCGCAACGCCCCAACAGTTCTCACTTCCAGCCGAGCGGCTTTATTTTCAGCGGTTCAGTTTCAGTCAATTACGGTACCTTACGGTAGGTTCGTTCAGACTACGAACGAACCTCCAAACGCCCTCTCGGCCGTTTTGCTAAGGTCCTGGATTAGAGGCCCAAACGTCATGATTCAAGACCTTTTCCAGATTCGATTACAAAATGGGAACAGCGTAATCGTGCAGGCAGAAGACCCAGAAAAAGCACTCATAGCGGCTGGGATCTCCGACCTTACAAGCCAATGCCGCCAACTTCGCAATCCAGACTCACCCGACGCGGAGGACGCAGAAATCCTTTGGGAGCTGGTCGAGCAGGCAGGAATTGGCCTTCAAAACTACACGGTTCGCCGGCTGCGTAATTTCATGCTCGACTGCAAACTAAACGACGATGGCAGTTTCACACTTTCGCACTCCGAAGAGGCTTCGTTAGTGGAGTTCAGGGAGGACTACCCCGAACTGTCATATGTTCCAGACGGCCCACCGTGGGCCTCTATGATGCGCGAAGCCGTAACCACCGAACGCAACCGACTCACAGCACTTTTCATCGGTGAACAGTCCGACGAATAGCGAACATCACCTCCCCCAGCAGATTCCAAAATGCAATGTTTGGCGCTTACGCGCAAAGCAAGGAAACCAAGCCTTCCTAAGAGGCTCTGCCTCTCGCGCCCGCAATAGCCACCTTTATCTTCCGCGCTGCGCTTGTGCAGACCGGGCAAAGTACCGCCCGCCCCTACGGGGAAAGGAATCCGGCTATTGCAGTTGCTACCTCCGCAGGCGTGGGCCTGGGCCAAGGCGTGTCTATGAAAACAGCCACAGCCTTTCAACTCAAAAGCAACAGCAACACCCGCAAAAGAGTAGACAAACAGCTAGTAGTTTGTTACACTGAAACAGTAGTCAAGCAACAGACGCGGGAGCTACCGCGATACCAAAGGAGCAATCACCATGAGCATGACCGCCACCTATTCGCCTGAAGATAACAAGCTCCGTCTTTACTCCGTCAGCCGCCTTGCCCCCGAACTTTATGCCCGCGTGAAAGCAGCAGGGTTTATCTTCGCTCCCCGGCAGGAGCTTTTCGTCGCCCCCATGTGGACGCCCGGACGCGCAGACCTTTTGATTGAGCTTTGCGGCGAGATCGACGACGAAGACAGCACCCTAGTAGAAAGGGCCGAGGAGCGCAGCGAACGGTTTACGGAGTACAGCGAACATCGGGCCGAGGATGCAGACCGCGCACAGAAGGCAGTTACAGCCATCGCCGACGGCATCCCGTTCGGCCAGCCAATCCTAATCGGCCACCACTCCGAACGCCG
>CALMVK010000326.1 GCA_937873145.1 uncultured Granulicella sp.
CCCCAGCCCGCCTCCCGAATCTGCCGATGCCATTGCAGCTCGTCCGTCGCCGCATCGGTCGTCGCCACCACCTCCAGCCGAAAGCGCTCAAACAACGCTCGCGGCAAAAACTCCGGCTCCTTCAGCTTGCGCGCAATCACCTCATAAAACGCATCGGCATTGTCCCCGCTCAGCCGCTCCGTCAAGCCAAACAGCGTCTCAAACGCATAGTCGATCCACAGCCGCGTCGGCGTTCCACGAAACAGAAAATAGTTCCTCGCAAAAATCCGCCAGGCCTCCCGCGGGTCCACTTGCTGCGCCGCGCCAGGATCCCCCGACGCCCCCGTCTGCGCAATCCCCAGCGACTCCATCGAGATCCCCTGCGAGTACAGCATCCGAAAAATATAGTGATCCGGCTGCAAAAACAGCGCCGTCGGATTCGGAAACGGCTGGTTCTCCGCAAACCACCGCGGATCGGTATGGCCATGCGGCGAGACGATCGGCAGGTCCCGCACCGTCTCATACAGCTTCACGGCCAACGCCCGTGCGGAACTCTCCACCGGAAACAGCCTGGACTCATGCAGCATCGTGCGATCCCATCCTCTACAGCAAACCTTTCTTTGCGCCTAAGCAGCCTATCGAATTGGACGGACCACCGGTTCATGCCTGCCTGCAAAGCAAAGAGGCACCCAATTTGGATGCCTCTTTGCCTGTACTCCGTCTGAGCGACGAAGCAGCTTTACGGGATGTAGTAACGCATGCTCACGTGAACCATATTGTTGGTCGCACGTCCGGAACCGAGAGTTCCCGTCGGATACGTCCCCGCCAGAACCCCGCGCCACGCTGACTTCTGCAGATTGCTGTACGTCGCCTGGTACTGCAGACGGCCATACTTCGGGCTGTTGAGCACGCGGTAGGTGAAGCCGAACATACCCTCCTGGATCTGCTTGGTCGAAGGCGAACAGCCGGCCACAGAGCCCGGAGCACCAGACGTACCGGTCGTACCAATGCCCGTCGCCGTGCCCAGCGTCAGCGCATAGCAGCCCGTCTCCACCGTATTCGGCGTACCGTAGCCCACCAACGTGCCGGTTGGGCTGGTGTAATACGTACGCTGGTTGTACTCCGCGCCATAGTACGCATACACGTCCAGCTTCGGAGCCGGATGCGTCTCAAGCGAGAACAACCCGTGATAGTTGCGGATCGGCTCTAGCGTCCCATCCGGATGCACCGTCACATCGCCCAACTGCGAGGAGCCGTACCGCGCCGTACCGTCGCCGAACATACCCTGGATCGCCACATCGGCAAACTTGCTTGCCGAAACTCGCGCTGCGCCGAAGGCACCGCCACCCAGCTTCGTATTCCGCACCACTGTGGTCGAGTTTGTCGCCACGGTCGTCGTGCCGGTCGTCGTAAAGATCAGCGGATTCAGCTCGTCGCGGAAGAACCGCGCCAGCCCGCCCACTTCAAAGTGCGCATGTGGCGCGTCGAACGCAAACTTTGCCAAAACGTCGGGAGCGATGTTGTTCGCATACGTGCCGTTGAACGCGTTGTACAGACCGCCGCTTTGGCCCGCTCCGCCGAAGATGAAGTTGGTCGGCGCATTCTGCGTCGCACCCAGCTGGATCTGCGCCTGCTCGAGCGAGATGGCCAGTGTCCCTCCGTTCACCTGGTTCGCCCCGCCAAACTTCTGCTGCAACCGAATCGCCGGCTGCCGCTCCCAACTGAAGCCGACCATGTACTGTGGGTCCACCGTGTTCGGCAGCTTCTCCGTTCGCGCGTCGGTTGACTTGCCGTCTTCCGTCACCAGCGACCAAGTCTGCCCGCCCGTCACCGCAAACCCGGAGTTCGTCTCCGCCTTGCCCCACACCTGGCGCACACGCAGCGTGTAGCTGTTCGACTGGTTGTTGTTCGACGTAGCGCCCGCACTCAGAAAGTCGGTCTCGACGTACCCGGAGAGCTTGAAGTCTGCAGCCCGCCCTTCCATCAGCAAACCCAGACGGCTCTGCCGCGCCGTAAAGTTCAGCTCGCTGATGTGTCCCTCGTTCGATCCCGGATACGGCGTCAAGTTGAACGACGTGTTGATGTCCGAGTTCAGCGACCGCTGCCGCCACACACCTTCAAACGCGAAGAACCCCACCGGCGTCAGCGTCACGCCCTTATAGTGGATCGACGCCGGGCTCTCGATCTTGTCGTTCAGCTCCTGTTTGTTCGCACTGATCGTCGACGCCAGCCCCGCATTGGTCGTCTGCAGATCCGTCACGTTCGTCTTCAGCGCCTGCACCGCGTCCGAGTTCTGCTGCACCGTCGCGTTCACGCTTTGCGCCGCCTGCGTCGCGCTCTGGGCCTGCGTCTGCGCCGTCTGCGCGTCTGCCTGCGCCTGCGCCAACGCTGCGTCCTTGGCCGCATTCGCCTGCGTCAGCGCGTCGATCTCCGCCTGCTGCGCGCCCTGCTTCTCCTGCAGTTCCCGCAGCATGCGGCTGGTCGAGCTCTCTGCCGGAGCCGCCTTGCTCGTGCTCTTGCGCCGCGTCGCACGCTTCCTGCCCCGGGCTGCTGACCTGGTCCCCGTCGTGTTCGCCCCCTTCGCCCCGGCCTCTTTCGTAATGACCGTCGTCTTCGTCTCGCCCGGAGCCACCTTGACCGTCTTGGTCGTCGTGCTCAAAGGCTCTTGTGCCTGCATCGGAAGCGCGCCCACCATCAACATCGCCGCCATTGCCGCTGTCATCTGCTTCGTCATGGAACTCCTCTGGAAATACAACCGGCAAGGACACGCACACGGATCAGAATTTGGCCCCAGTCCCGGAGTCTCTCTGAACCTATCCCTTGCTCGTAGGGCCATCGTCCCACGTATCTGTAAACAGAAAAACAATTTCTGTCGCGAATTTTCCGTTTTCAGGCAACAGTTTCCTCTTCGGTTAACCCGTCGAGTTGTACTCGGTACTCCGTTCTTGTGACAAAGTGGATGCATGAAGGCTTACCGCTGGCCTGCTTCGCCGCTCCACTCCCAGCCACTTGACTGCCCGCCGTTTCGCGCTCTCGCCTGCACGGCGATCCTCGCCGTGGCCATTCCTTCCTTGGCCGCCGCTCCCCTTGCCGGCCAGACCCTTCCCTTGATCCCCACACCCCGCCAGGTCCAGCCCGGCGCCAGCCAGCCTCTCTCTCAGGGCGTCCGCATCGTCTGCGCCTCCTGCGCCTCAGACCCCAACTCCGAAGACGCCTTCACCCGCCAGGACCTCGAAGCCACCCTCGCCGCTCGCGGCATCTCCTCGGCCGGCGGCTCCTTCACCCTCCAGCTCACGCGCACCTCCTCCCTGCCGCCGGAGATGACCGCCGAAGGCTACACCATCACCCCCGGCCCCAACTCCCTCACCCTCGCCGCCGCCTCCTCAACTGGCCTCTTCTACGCCGCGCAGACCGCCAAACAGCTTATCCAGGGCGAAGGCTCCGCCGCCATCCTCCGCGAAGCCTCCATCCGCGACTGGCCCGCCATGAAGTACCGCGGCCTTCACGACGACCTCTCCCGCGGCCCCGTCCCCACCCTCGCCTTCCAGAAACAGCTCATCCAGACCCTCGCCGCCTATAAGGC
>CALMVK010000327.1 GCA_937873145.1 uncultured Granulicella sp.
GCCGCCCACGCACCCCAGATCATTGCGATTGGGTGCAGTCCGGCGATGGCCCAGCCTAGCGTTGGAATGCCCAACGCTACATAGAGCACCAGCATCACGATTGCCCCCACGACCGTGCTGTACAGCATCCCAAACGGCCCGAAGAAAAAGGTAAGCACCAATGCCAGCAGCACGCTCTTGCGATTGTTCATAGATCACCCGGTCCTCGATCCCTCATCATACGCGGGGCTTCCTCCTTCCAATTGGCTTTGCGCTGCTCGTATGACCTTTTCCCCACAGGAATGCATTGACGCATGCTCAGGTTTTCGTTAGTCTGGAAGCTCGCGCAGTCTCACGTCTGCACGTCCATTCAAGTTGTGCGCCCTGAGATTTGGGGTACGAAGCCTGGATCGGACAGGCACTGAACCTGAGATTCTCCGCGGAGACCCTCTCCTTGGCATCGCCTGAGAGCCATCCGCAAGGGGAGACAGACCCCGCGCTCGCTTAGCCTCTGTCCCAGGCAGTCGGTCTGCGTGAGATCTGTTGCTCGTTCGTGAGCCTCATCCTCTGCACCCGCCAGGCCCTTTGTCTTGCGGTCGAGCTTGTCTCAACCGCTCTTTTCCACCGGCTTCACCCATCTTCGCGCTTCACGCTGCTCTAACCGAAGACGGCAGATTCAAGGAGTAACTCTCGCATGAGCAACATCGGCAATACTCACGGAACCTCCATTCCCAGCGGGAAAGATATCAAGCGTAAGTGGTTCGTCATCGACGCTACCGGCAAGACGCTTGGCCGCCTTTCGACTGTGGCCGCGTCCATCCTCGCCGGCAAGCTCAACCCCATGTACACCCCCTACATCGATATGGGCGACCACGTGATTGTTATCAACTGCGAGAAGATCGTGCTTACCGGCATGAAGGGCGACCAGAAGCTGTATCGCCGCTACACCGGTTATCCTGGCGGCCTGCGTGAAGAGAGCTTCATCAAGCTGCTTGCCCGCCGTCCCGAGGCGATTGTGGAGCAGTCGATCAAGGGCATGCTGCCTAAATCCAAGCTCGGCCGCCAGATGGCTACCAAGCTCAAGGTTTATAAGGGCGACAAGCATCCGCATCTCGCGCAGCAGCCGCAGCCGCTTGAGTTCCACGCCTCGAACGTGCCCAAGACCCCCGGCGTGCCGAAGTCTGGCCAGCCTACGCATCACCATCTTGAAGGCCAGACGAAACATGCCGGCCTGGGCAATAACGCCACCGCCTAAGCCCGTAGCCCGCACTGTCGTCCTTCTGGCGCGGCCAGAATCTCCGTATTTCGTTTCCGCCACCAAAGCTAAGGAGCACCATGGCAGACCTGATTCAGTATTACGGCACCGGCCGGCGCAAAAGTTCGATCGCCCGTGTCTTCCTGCGTCCCGGCAGCGGCACCTTCACTGTCAACAAGAAGGATGCCGACGTGTATTTCGTCACCGCCCAGCAGCGCGCCGCTGCCCGCCGTTCGCTTGCCGTTCCCGACATCGGCGAGACCTTCGACGTGCTTTGTACCGTTCGCGGTGGAGGCGTCATGGGCCAGGCCGACGCGGTCAAGCTCGGCATTGCCCGGGCCCTTATGGAGTTCAACCCCGACCTGCGCAAGGCTCTTAAAGCCGACGGCCTTGTGACCCGCGACTCGCGCGGCAAAGAGCGCAAGAAGTACGGACAGAAGGGCGCACGCGCACGCTTCCAGTTCTCGAAGCGCTAATCCTCTTTTACTCATCAGGGTGCCCCGGGTCTCGTATCTGAGACCTGGGCTTTCGCGAAAGACATCGAGCTTCACCCTCCGAATCACTCGTCATCGGAGGCACGGACTTAAATCTCTCCGACGCTTACGCAAGGGGATCAATCCAGACCGGCGGACCCGGGCCCATCAGAGCCCTTCCGGCGCGGTCTATAAACAGGAGCCACATCATGGCCAGTATTACGATGAAAGAACTGCTCGAAGCCGGCGTCCACTTTGGACACCAGACCAAGCGCTGGAACCCCAAGATGAAGGAGTACATCTTCGGTGAGCGCAACGGCATTTACATTATCGACTTGCAGAAGACCCTCAAGATGTTCAAAGAGGCGTCCAAGTTCGTCACCGACCTGACCTCGACCGGCAAGCTCATTCTTTTCGTCGGCACCAAGCGCCAGGCGCAGGATGCGGTTGCTGAAGAGGCTACCCGCGCCGGTATGCCTTACATCAACTCGCGCTGGCTGGGCGGCCTGCTCACCAACTGGGTGACTGTGCAGAAGTCGGTCAAGCGCTTGACTGAGCTCGACGATATGTCCACCGACGGGCGCTACGAGCTCCTGACCAAGAAAGAAGTCATCAAGCTCGAGCGCGAGCGCAAGCACCTTACCACCAACCTTGCCGGCATCAAGAGCATGAAGCGCCTGCCCGACGCCCTGTTCGTTGTCGACTCGAACAACGAGGCGATTGCGGTCGCTGAAGCCCGCAAGCTTGGCATTCCGGTGGTCGCCGTTGTCGATACGAATTGCGATCCTACCGTCGTCGACTACGTGATCCCGGGCAACGACGACGCTCTCCGCGCTATTCGCCTCTTCACCACCAAAATGGCCGATTCCGCCGCTGAAGGCGTCCAGATGGTCTCCGAGCGCGCCTTCTCGACCGAAACGTCGGACATCCGCCCCATGCCCACCGAGTCGCACTTTATCGGGCTTGAGGACGAAGAAGGCGACCTGCCTGTGCAGGAGACGACTGAGTCTACCCCTGAGGCTGCAGCCGATGCCGCTGACGAGGACGCTGACAACATCGATCTCGAAGCCGCGCTGGGCGGAGGTATTAAGAAGGCGGTCGTCAGCGCCAATGAGGACTCTGCCGACTCCGCCGTCGAAGCCGAACACACCGAGGCCCACGCCGAAACTGCTACGGCCTAGGCTCCACGCATTCTTCTGAGAGCGTGGTTCCGGGAGAGATCCCGCCCACGCTCTTTCTGCATTCGCCGCTCCGTAACCGACCGGGCGTAGCCTCTACAAGAAAAGGAATTGTCATGTCTACTGAAACTCCCGTAAAGATTGACGCCAAGCTCGTCAAGGAACTCCGTGAAAAGTCTGGCGCCCCCATGGGCGACTGCAAGAAGGCCCTCGAAGAAGCCAAGGGCAACATGGAAGATGCCTTCGTCGTCTTGCGCAAGCGCGGCATGGCGTCGGCTGCCAAGAAGGCCTCGCGCACCACGAACGAGGGCGCAGTCGGCACCTACATCCACGCCGGCGGCAAGATCGGCGTGCTGCTTGAACTGAACTGCGAGTCCGACTTCGTCGCCCGCACCGACGACTTCCAGGAGCTTCTGCGCGATATCGCCATGCACATCGCCGCCACCGACCCACGCTTCGTCGGCCGCGATGAAGTCTCGCAGGCCGATCTGGACCGTGAGAAGGAAGTCTTTCTCGCCCAGCCCGCGATGAAGGGCAAGCCCGAGGCTGTGATCGGCAAGATTCTTGAAGGCAAGATGTCGAAGTTCTACGAGGAGGTCTGCTTGCTTGATCAGCCGTTTATCAAGGAAGCGTCGCAGACCATCTCGCAGTTGATTGCAAGTAAAGTTGCGAAGCTGGGCGAGAATATCTCGGTTCGGCGCTTTGCTCGGTTTAAGGTGGGTGCCCCGGAGTGGACTGTTGCCCAGACCAAGCTTGTTGTAGAAGAGCCTCAGGCCTAGGCTATATGCTTGGCAGCACACCGAGCCTGGGCGATAGCCCAGGCTAAGGGTACTGTCTAAACTAGGACGATGTTGCCTTGCTTATTCTTTCTGCCAGTTGCTGAAAATCTTCAAAGCAACGCTTAACCGCGTCGGCATGGGCTCCAATAGCGCCGTCAGCAGCCTTGAGAAAGAACATAGGCTTGTGAGCTTCCATCGCGAGCGGCATTAGGCTCTGATAATGCTTCAAGGATGCGAAGTTCATCGGATCGTTTTGGACCGTGAGGCTAACTTCCGGTAAAGCTTGCAAAATTGCTTCGCGGTAAGTTGACGGAATTTTGTCCATCCAACGTTGATATGCCTTAACCGGTCTCCTATCTCTCATTCCGAATTGCATCACGACGTATCCCGCGGCATGCATTGGGCCGCTTGGTAATTTGAAATTCAGTGATGGAGCAGCATCTATCCTTTTGCGCCAGCCCACTTTCCATTCTCTAAGAGTTGGACCTAGATTTTGCAAACCCTGCAAGCTGTAAAGGTCGGGGCCTAGCGGAATGACAATGTCCTTGGCGGCAAGCAAGGCTGAACGATTGATTGCTCCCAGGTTTGGTCCAACATCCATCAATACTACGTCGGCAGTCGCCTGTGACGCTCCAGAACCTATAATCCTGGCAAAAGCCACCAAGGTCCTAAAAGCAGCTTCGTCGCCGTCGAGGGCCTTGGGCCACCTCTCGGAAAGAGCATCTTCAAATTTAGAGAGACGTAGATCGCCTGCAATAAGGGAGAGTTTGCTAGTAAGTGTCTGCAAGTGGGGAGTGGCAACATCACCGATGCCCTTAATAAGGGGTTGAACGCATTCAAACACAGTATTCGCTCTGCCACTCTTCCAAAGCTGCTCAAGCTGGTCCTCAGTTAGAAACATGGCAGTCAGATTCGCCTGCGGATCAAGATCGATGGCAACGGTAGACTTTCCCAACTCTGCAAACATCCAGGCAAGGTGATATACAAGCGAAGTTTTACCGACACCACCCTTGTTGTTGAAAAATACTATTGTCTTCATACTGAATCTCTCGCCCACAAAGTTACCAACACAGTAGAAGATGTAGCTTCGATTT
This sequence comes from uncultured Granulicella sp., assembly GCA_937873145.1. Taxonomy (GTDB): domain Bacteria; phylum Acidobacteriota; class Terriglobia; order Terriglobales; family Acidobacteriaceae; genus Edaphobacter. Next base: position 4,759 of record CALMVK010000327.1, read on the forward strand.
CGAGTGGTCGACTTCCGTTTTTTGCAAGGGCGTTCTTGGCTCGCTGAATGCCGTATCCAAAACGATTTACAAATCCGAGGACCTTTAGCGCTTCAGCAAGGACCGGATTGCGATAGCTACTAACTGAAGCCATGTTGTGAATGTCAACTTCACCATATAAGCCGCCCGGACTAGCTATCTCAATGCGATCGGAGAAGACTGAGAAGCGCACGGGTGTATTCGATTCATAGGTTCTATGTACAATTGCATTGAGCAGAATTTCTCGGAGCGCCACATCCGGGTAACGAGCAAGAGATTCTTCCTGCAAGACCGTACGCGCTTTTAACTCGTGTGTGTTGATAATGCGAGTACGTAGCAGCAGTTCCTCCAGAACGCTCCGAAGATCTCCGGAAATCTCTGCCTGGTCTACCGGGACGTCAGTTATCTCGCCGCCGGGAAGCTGAAGATATTGAACGTAAGCTCCTGGGAAAAAAAAACGTGGGTTCATGCCAAAAAGCAAAATTGAAGCGGTTGTTGGTGCCTTCCTTTGTAGATCAAAGAAACGCAGCGATGCTAGCTGCTGCTCAATGCTTCTTTGATTTTCTTGTATGACCTCATTCGCTACGGCCGACCCGCGATACGCCTCAAACAAACGAATGGAAAGATCTTCAAGGGAGGCTTCAAGGCACGGACGTGAATCAAAGGTCTGCGCCGCTGCTGTTCTTCGCTCGGAAAGGAGTTTCTCCTCATGAATCGTGGCAAGTGCTCGTCGTGGCCCGACCCGAATCCAAACCCGTCCTTTGTATCGGACGGGAGGCAAGTCCGATGGCTGAACTTCAACGACAGCTATATCTTTCTGTGACAAGCTGATCTTCTGAACCGTAAGAGCAGGTATTGGTTGGATATTTCCATCTGAACGAACAGCGGCCAGGTTCCGCAAGAGTTCATCTGTCACACTGGTTCCAACGATGTTGCCGTTATCTGTGACACCGATAATCAAGTATCCAGGTAGTCTATTCCTCGGAAAATCATTTGAGAAAGCGCAGATCGCCTCACTAAACTTATCGGTATTGTTCGTTGAAGTTGTTCGCTCAATTCTGTCCGACTCCAGATCGAGAAGAAGTTCATTGATGAGCTCTACATTCATATCTTCGTTCCTCAAGGTCATTACATTCTATTCTCCTGTTCCTGAGAGTTCGCTACAAGCGCCTGCATGAGGTCCCCGCCGCCCACGGTGACCATCCGCGTCATGGACATCCTTACTCTGCTTGCGTAGCCATAGCGGGAACCAACGAGTTTGATCCCTACAAGGATTGACGTCACCCACAGAAGAGCCCGGCACCCTCCGGGCCCTTTCTGGCTATACCCTAAGCCTGTATTTGTTCACAAGAAGGCGCAAATAGAAGGAAGACTTTACAGACAAGGTATGAGGGTGCTGCCTCACTCTGGAGGATTTGGACAGGATTAGCTCTTGTGGCGTGCGCGCCAGATGGCTCCGGCTAGCGGATCGACCACTCCGGGGCGCACCTCGAGGGTTGGGTAGTCGCGTTGGAGGGTTTGTACGAGAGAGTCGCGGACTGGGGCTACCTTCTCGAAGATGCTGCCGGTGAACGCAAGCTGCGGTATCCAGGCAGGGTCTGGAGAGAGCCTTTGCAGCCGTTGCGCTACAAGCTTGACCAGGTAGGCCAGGTCTTTTCCCTCACGCTGCAGGACCTGGCTGGCCAAGGGGTCGCCGGCTTGTGCGCAGGCGAGGACAAGGCCCGTCAACGCGGAGAAGTCTGGCGCGGGTGTGCTGTTGGCAAACTCGATGAGTTGGTCGCGGGAGGACAGGTTCCAGAAGCTGAGGACCGCATGGAAGAGCCGCTCGGTGTCGACCTCCGGCCGTGCTTCTGACTCGTCAAAGGCGAGAAACAAAGCACGCAAGGCTTCAAGACCGATGCGATGGCCGGAGCCCTGATCGGCAAGGGCTGGACCCCAACCGCCCGCCGTGACCAGCTCTCCGGTGTGCGTGCGGCCTGCGACGTTCGAGCCTGTGCCGGCGATCGCCACGATGCCTGGCTGGCCCGGGAAGGCGGCGTCCAAGGCGATCTCGACATCGCCCAGCAAGAGGAGTTCCCCTGGAACGCGGGCCTGGAACGCCGTTCGCAGCCAGTCAGAGACGAGTGCGACGGTTTCGCCGGCCGTGCCTACGCAGGTACGTTGGATGGCGCTGAGGGCGACTCCGCTCGCGGCCGAGAGCTCGCTCAGCGCGTGGTCGAGATGCCGGGTTGCGGTGAGATGGTCGACGCGCATTCGCTTGATGGTGCCGGTGCGGACGCGGGCCAGTTCGCGCGTCTCATCGACGAGCGCATAGTCCGTCTTGGTTCCACCAACATCCAGGGCAAGATAAAAACTCATGACCGCTACTCCTCGACTACAGCTTTGACCAGGTTCCGCGGACGATCGACGTCGATGCCGCGCATGACCGACATGACATACGAGAAGAGCTGCAGAGGTACGACCTCGCAGAGCGGCAGGAGCCACTCTGTCGTCGGCTCGATGAAGAGGGTGTGAGTGGCCAGGGCGGCGACCTCCGCGTCTCCGGCATTGGCGAGAGCAAGCATGTTTGCACCTTGACGACGCATGTCGCTCATAAGCCCGAGGGTGCGGGTGTAGCGTTCGACCGAGTCCTGGTCGGCGTGATCGACGGTGGCCAGGATGACCAGGGGAGTCTGGTCGCTGACGAGTGCGTTGGGCCCGTGTTTGAGCTCGCCGGCCGGGTAGCCTTCGGCATGCAGATAGGCGGATTCTTTGAGCTTCAACGCGCCTTCGCGTGCGATGGGGTAGTGCACGCCCCGGCCTAGAAAGAGAAAGGTTTCGATGCTGCGATACTGTTCTGCGATCGTGCGTACATTGGCCTCCCAAGCGGGAAGCTGCCGTTCAATCGACGCGGGGAGCATGCGTACGGCTTCGAGCCTTTGCTGTGTTTGGGCAGCGGTCGTTTGGCCGGTGGCTTCAGCGGCCAAGAGCGCGAGCAGATGCAGCACAAGCAGTTGCGCGGTGAAGCTTTTGGTGGCTGGAATGGCGCGCTCCCTGCCGGCAACGATGGGAACGAAGAGCGATGCCTCGCGCGCCATGGTTGAGTGCTCGACGTTGGTGATGGCCATGGTCTTGCGTCCGGAGGCGTTGGCCTTGCGCAGCGCGGCCAGGGTATCGGCTGTTTCACCGGACTGCGAGACGACGAGCAGAGCCGCATCCTTGAGCGAATCGCTGGCGCGATAGCAATACTCGCTGGCATATTCGACATCGACGGTGATGCCGCTGAGATCTTCGATCGTGATCTCCGCCACCATGCCGGCGTGGCGGCTCGAACCACTGGCGGCGATGACGAGTCCGCCTTGCATGGCTTGAAACCAGGCCCGGATGGGCGCACACGCTTCCGGATGAAAGCCTTCCTGCCCGGCGTACCGGGCGTAGGTGTCCAGCAAGGTTTGGGGCTGAGCGTAGATCTCTTCGAGCATCCAGTGTGCGTAGAGCGTGGAGGATTCTGGGGCTGCATTCATAGTCTGTCTAGTGATTTTCTTCCTACGAGCATTGGTTAGGCTCTTATCTTGGATACAGCCAAGTGGTTGAGGCCTGTTGCTATTGAACAAGAGTACGGGGTGATTCGCATAGGCCTTCTGTTAGCCTCGACTCACGTGTTCTGCTGTTAGGCGTGGCATTGAGCTTGCGTGGCAGAGGACTTCAGGGATATTTTCGCAGAAGACAAGGGAGAAAGAGATGGCGGTTGGCATAGATGTGCCGGAGAGGATGGCCCGGACAGAGACCAGGACGCAGAGCTATACGCTACCGCTCACGTTGATGGTCACCCTCTACTTTGCCATCGGCTTTATTACGGCGATGAACGATATTCTCGTTCCTCACTTCAAGGATCTCTTTCACTTATCCAACTTTCTTTCGCTGCTGGTGCAGATGGCGTTCTTCGGCGCGTACTTCGTCATGTCGCTTCCCTCGGGTTGGATTGTCGGGCACATTGGCTGTAAGAACGGCATTGCCGTCGCACTGGGCATTGTGGGCGTGGGTTTGCTGCTGTTTGTGCCGGCTTCCACGTTGATTCTTTATCCTATTTTTCTCTTCGCCTTGTTCGTTGTCGGCAGCGGACTTGCCTTGTTGCAGGTTGCGATCAATCCTTATGTGGGCGCGCTTGGGACGCCTGAGACCGCCGCCTCCCGGCTCAATCTTTGCGGAGGCTTCAACTCGCTGGCGACGACGATCGCTCCGCGGGTTGGGGCTGCGCTCATCTTCGTTGCGGCCGGTGCAACCGCTGCGCAGCTTGCGCACTCTGTGCGTCTGCCGTATGTCGTGCTGGCTTGTTGCGCGTTCGCACTGGCGATTTTGACGCGCTTTGTTTCTCTGCCGGATTTGATTGAAAAGAATGAAGCGCAGGGAGCGTCGCAGGGAAGCGCGTGGAGCTTTCGCCACTTGCGTCTTGGGGCTGTGGCCATCTTTTGCTATGTCGGGGCGGAGGTGGCGATCGGCAGTCTCATGATTTCGTTTTTGGGCCAGCCTGCGCTGGGCGGCATGAGCCATGCTCGCGCTGCGCAGTATGTCTCCCTTTACTGGGGTGGTGCCATGATCGGCCGCTTCATCGGATTCGTTGTGCTGCGCAAGGTGCTGGCGGAACGTGCGCTGGTCTTCGTCGCGATGGCTGCGGCCATTCTGGTGGGCGTCACCGTATTCGGACATGGCAGTCTCGCGCTTTGGGCGATCGTCTCGTGCGGACTCTTCAACTCGATTATGTGGCCGTGTATTTTTCCGCTTTCGGTGCGCGGGCTTGGCCGCTTCACCAGTCAGGCCTCGGGTGTCCTGATCATGATGGTCGTTGGAGGGGCGCTGATTCCGGCTTTGCAAGGCCTGGCGGCGGATCGCTTCGGCTATCAACCAAGCTTTCTAATGATTTTGCTTTGTTATGTGTATTTGATTTATTTCGGGCTCAGTGGGTTTCGTATTCGACCTGGCGATTTGGAGCGGGTTCGCTGAAGCAGGTTATCCGGCACTGCTGAAGAGGCCTGGCCTACGCTGAGGATGGACGTTAGCGATCGGACTTCGATGCTGGATGAGTGTTCGATCCAGGGCTGAGATGCGGTGAGGTTTGTGCTGGCAGGTCGAGGGTTTTTGTCTTCGGGCCGAAGAGAAACTGCACCCCGACGTAGGCGATCCAGCTAGGCTGGCCGGTGACCGCGGAGGCGGTTTGAAAGCTGCGGCCAGCCATGAGTAAAAGGTTACGAGTTTTACTTCGATTCAAGGCCTGACGTCCGCCCAGGCCGAGTGTTGTTTCACGCTGCTTGATTCCCGATGCGGTGAAGTTGTCCAGCCCGCGCCCCACGGGTAGCCGATTTGCTTCCTGCAGATCGTAGAGTTCGAGATAAGCTTCGGTGTGGTCGCTGAACTCATGCCCGAGTACAAAGCCGCGGTTCCAACTTTGCGGCAGATCGTGGTTGCCGAAGTTATACCCGAGATCTGCGTTGTAACG
>CALMVK010000328.1 GCA_937873145.1 uncultured Granulicella sp.
ATCACGTCCTGGTCGAAGTTGTTGAGCAGCTGCTCCTGTGCGTGGGCGCGGGCCTGACCGATCTCGGCATCAAGCTCGTTCTGCAGCTGGTTGAATTGGAAGCCGATCTGCTCCGGTGTGCGGCACTGCTGGTAGATACTCGCAATGCGCTTCTCAAAGTCCACACCCGATTCGACAGCACCAAGCACTTCGTCGCTTGCACCAAATACGCCGTCGAAGAGCTGGAATTTTTCTGCGAGCAGTTGGTACACCCGCATGTCGGCCGCGTTAGCCTTGTTGAGGAAATTGACCACGACCACGTCGAACTTCTGACCGTAGCGATGGCAGCGGCCAATGCGTTGCTCGATCCGTTGCGGATTCCAAGGAAGGTCGTAGTTGACGATCAGGTTGCAGAACTGGAGATTGATGCCCTCCGCGGCAGCTTCCGTGGCGATCATGATGCTGGCTTCGTCGCGGAAGTATTCGACCAGAGCAGCCCGCTTGTCGGCAGTCATGGAGCCGCTGATGCGCTCAGTTCCTTTGTGGTGCTGCAGCCACTCGCGATAGATGTGCTAACTGCCGTCGTCGGTGTTACTGCCGTTGAAGAGGACGACCTTACCCGCAAAATCCGTCTGCTGCAGCAGGCGGAAGAGATACTCCTGCGTGCGCCGGGACTCAGTAAAGATGAGCGCCTTCTGCTGCAGGCTGGATGCCTGGCCTGCTTGTGCCTTGCCTGCGGCGGCGAAACCCTTTTCCAGCGCGGTCAGCAGTTGCTCCCCTTTGGAGTTACGCTGGATGCTCCTCGCCAGTTCGTGAAACTCCCGCAGGCGTGCGATCTCCCGCCGACGTTCTTCACGCTGTTCTGGTGTGAGCGTAATGGGCTTTTTGACGATCTCTTCGGAGTCCTCATCGTCTTCGGCCCATTCGTCCTCTATTTCCGGGAGCAGCTCGAAGTTCTCTGCGAACTCTTGTGGAATACCTGCAGCCTCACTTTCCGTCTCGGCGCTCTCCAGCTTCTGCGCAAGCCCTGCGAGGGTATCGGAGATGGCATACGTGGAGCTGGCGAGCAGCTTGCGCAGCATCAACGTCATAAGCTGGCGTTGACTGGAGGGCAGAGCATAGAGATTCGGCTGCTGCAGGTAGTCGGAGACGAGATCATACAAGCGTTGCTCGTTGTCGCTTGGGGTGAACTCCTGCACCAGAGCGTGGCGCTTGGTGTAGGCAACATATTGCAGTACTTGCTTCCGCAGGGTGCGCTGGCAAATTGGAGCGAGGCGCTCTTTCAAAGACTGGAATTCTTCTTTGGAACCACTCTGCTTCTTGAATTGCCGGCGAAAGCTGCGCAGATCCCCGAACGTGAACTCATCAATGAGGCTCACCAGCCCATAGAGCTCGTCCAGAGAGTTTTGTAGTGGCGTTGCGGTGAGCAGCACTTTCTGCCGAGCCGCTAAGCTACTTTTGATGGCGCTGCCAATCTTGTTGCCCAATTTGTAAACGTTCCGAAGCCGATGCGCTTCGTCGATGACGACTAAATCCCATGCCGTTTGGCGCAAGTATGGTTCTTTGGCTCGGGCAAACTGATAGGAGCAGATGACGATCTTGGACTGCTCGAAGGGATTGAGGTTCCCTCTGCGCACCGCCTCGGTGAAGGTTCTGGCCTCCAGAATGGCAGTGGGCAGGAAGAACTTGTCCGCCAACTCCTGGCTCCACTGCTTGCGCAGGTTTGCAGGGCAAATCACCAGCAGATGACGGCGGCGCTCTGCCCACCGTTGTGCAAGCAGAATGCCTGCCTCAATCGTTTTGCCAAGCCCCACTTCGTCCGCTAGGATCGCCCCCTTCGATAACGGGGAGCGGAAAGCAAAGAGTGCAGCCTCGATCTGGTGAGGGTTTAGGTCGACTTGAGCCTCGGAAAGAGCTGTGGCGAGCTTTTCGACGCTGTCTGACGGAGCTCTTCGGGTCAGTTCATGGGCAAAGAGCTTGGCGTGATATGAGGTGAGAGACATGCGTACTGAAGCTCCGGCTGTACTGCTCGGGGTTAGACAGCGCTAGGCAGCAACTCTGGATGCTCAGTTCGCAGCCAGGACTCAACGACTTGTTGCAAGTTAGCTTCGGTAGCCAAGATGTCTTTGAGCTCTTGGTCGGAGATAGAGCCTGCTGAGTCGTAGCTGGCTACGTTGCGCTTTGTAGAAAAAGCTTTCAGCTTGCGAATGAGCTTCGATTCGGCACCAATGGTGTACTCCAACGTTTCCAAAATCCGGGTATGGTGGCCCTGCTGGTTTGTCGTCCGATAGCCACTTGCTCGCAGGGCTGTATTGGCGAGCGCCAGGATTGCATTGAATGTTGTGTAGAAGCGAAGATCATCGGAGATGGCTTCTACAGCGGCATCGCTCATTGAGCGGTTGACGATGCCCAGCTGGTCCGCGATCTCCTGGGCGCTAGTCGGCTCACGACGCAGCCAGGCGTTCTCAACGTATCTCTCTAAACTCATGCTCTTGTCCGATCAGGAAGTGGAGTAGAGCGCTCTGAATTGCCTTTAAAAAGTGGTTTTGTGAATGGATCTTTCGGCGTAGCTCCGCACGGGCATAGATGGTCGGGTTGATAGGCCTTTTCAGTTCTTGTTCAACAGGGTGGAGTCGTTCCAGAAGCTGATCTAGTGTGACCTCCCCGACAACCATCAAGTCGATATCGCTGCTGCTGGTTTCTTCTCCTCGGGCAAACGACCCATAGACAAAGGCGAACTCGATGTCTTCAGCAAGCGGTGCAAGGGCCTGGCCGAGAAGATGGAAGACTCCAGCCGTTTTGGCAAGTAGAGAATGTAGATCTTCGAAAACAGGATGGAGACGGTTCGCGTGGTAGAACACCTGTTTTTCATGGTCTTCGCGAAGGATCAGTCCTGCACCTGCGAGTGTCGAAAGCTCACGTTGAACGGTTCCCGGACTGCCCTTAATGAGCCTGGCAATCTGCCGCACGAAGAATGAGACCTCCGGCTTGTCGTACAGAATGGCCAAAATACGCCCTCTCGTCTGGCCGAAAAGAAGATCTCCAACCGAACTGGCCGCTGTACTCATAACGAGAACGATTGTACTCATTATGAGTACGCCAGGGCCATAAATTTGCCTTGATGCACCGACAAAGCTAGCAGCTAATAAAGGAAATGCTCGTTTCCCTTAATAGTGAGTGCACTAGTAAAGCTGGCCTAAATAAAGCAGACGAGGAGTCTCCATGTCGCCGATCACGGTTCAACGCGAAGCACTTTAAGAGGGAACCCGGGCAGAACCGATGTCCTCTCTGGCCAAACGGTACAACATCTCAGATGTCGCATTCGCAAAGGTATGTAGAAAGCTGCAAGTGCCCGTACCTCCACGCGGTGACTGGGCACGGATTCGAAACGGCTATAAGGTGACGAAACCGTCGCTGCCTCACCTGTCTCCCGGAGATCAGACCTCCGCAACGGTGTCACCTTCTCAGACAAAATCACGCGATGTTCCGGAAGCGGTGAAGGAGCAACAAGCCCATAAGGCCGCTCCTGAGAATCGCATTAGCGAAGCGTACTTCTCTCGTAAGCTTCATTCTCTCGTCCAAACGACGAAACAGATGCTCTCCGGCAGGATGGAGCCCACCGGAAAGATTGTTGCCCTGAACGTCCGCGTGAGCAAGTCCTCCAGGGATCGCGCCCTTCGCATCCTGAGTGCTTTATTCTACGCGTGCGAGGAAAGAGGCTACAGCGTCGCCGCAAACGAGCAAAGGGAATTGCTGATCCTTGTCAAGGGAGAAGAGGTTCGGTTTCTGCTTGAGGAGCCCAGCCGGCGCATCACAGTCTCGGAGTCGAAACGAAAGCACTCTTGGTCTCCCACCTCCGAGTTGGAGCCTACAGGAAAGCTCATTTTCGCATTCAGGAGTACGTAGAGATACCTCGGAAGAACTGGTACGACGGAGTAAAACTAAAGCTTGAGGACCAGCTCAATGGCGTGATCTCTGGAGTCCTAGATGCGAGCCTGGCAATCCATCAGAAGCGCATAGAGCGAGAAAAGCAGGCGATTATTTGGGCAGAGCAAGAACGTGAACGCGTGCTGTATGCCGCGCGCAAGCAACAACTGGAATCCGACATGAAGCAGCTCCAAGAAGCTTCACGTTTGCGCGAATTCACTGGCTATGTTCAGAAGCATTTTGCTGCTGAGGGAGATCAGGATCTGATACATCGCTGGTCTGATTGGGTTAGCCGGGTTGCGGATGACATTGATCCTACCCGTGGTGGAGCTGAGTCTTTTTCAGGCGCTACAAGGTCGAGTGAACATAGTGTTTTTAGATACTAATTTTCTCAACCTCATCAAGCGAGACTTCATCGCTGCGTCGGTCGTACAAACCAGTGGTGCGTGAGGATTCATGCGCAGCTATCTGCTGTGCGACTTCCAGCCGTCCACCATTCTTGAGGTAGGCAGTGATGCCAGTGGCTCGGAAGGTGTGGCAGCCGATCTCGGTCTTGATCCCAGCCGCAAGCGCACATCGGCGGATCATATGCCAGACGTCGGACTGGAGTAGGGGATTGCCGGTCCACTCTCCAGAGCGCCCGCGCGTCGTTCGGAAGAGTGGACCTTTACGGTCGTCTTCAATGCCGGCAACGCGAATGTACTCCTCAAGATAGTGGTCGAGATTGTGGTGGGTTGGCATCTCGTGCTCCTTGCCGCCTTTCTCGTGCAGCCGGACCCAGCCACGCCGGCCTTGTACGTAGAAATCTTCAACCTTCATGGAAATTGCCGCTCCGACACGCGCAAACGTGTAGATCATCAGGCCGATCAGGGCGCGGTCCCGCAAGCCGAGAAGGGAACTGGTGTCGATGGATCGAGCAATGTTCGTGCTTCATCGGCTTGCAAAACGGGCGTCTTCCCACGTCGCTGGGTGTATTTCGGGCCTCGGACGGCGTGCGCGGGGTTCGTTGGAATGACCTGGCCGACCACCATCCAGTCGAAGAGCATGCGCAACGCGGCAGGCCTTTGCTTCACGGTGGGCCTGGAGTGCAGCCGGAGCTGCGCCTCGACAAATGCCGCCACATGCACCGGTTCTATCTGAGCAAGATCGAGGATGTTGTGCTCCGTGCAGAATGCAGAAAACTGCCGCACGGCTTCCATGTAGGC
>CALMVK010000329.1 GCA_937873145.1 uncultured Granulicella sp.
GACATTTCAGACGAGTACGCATGCGCTCCGACCCTCCTTCGGAATCGAAGTTGCCGAAAAGTCGACTTTGCAGGAGCGTTCAATCCAAACGACCGCGAAGATCTAAGCGAGACTCGCCTTCGACAAACGGCAACGCAAAGCAGGTACAAAAGTGTGGTCAACGTCGAGACCCCAGTAGCCAAGAACACCAGATTTCTCGCCTCAGGTGCATAGTGGCTGGGGTTTGGAGAAGTCACTTGGAAGTAGAGGGCTACCGTGAACATCACGAGGGGCCCGATGCCCGCTCCGAGTGCCAGCATTGCCCACAAACGCCAACCATTGAAGTTAGACACGAACAAACAATGGGGCATGGCGACGATCCACCCTGGCAAGCTGCATAGGAAAGTGGCAGCACCGAAGTAGAAGACGTTTTCGATGAAAGCCGTCGGGCCAAATCCCGTTTGCCGTGCCAGCGCTGACGAGCACAGCATCGAGGCTAGGAGTACGCAAAGGAGGGAGAATACCAGACGTTTCCACCTCATATTCCTCGAGCTGTTTGCGGTCACCAACTCAAGGTAAACCACCGGCTCCCGGAATACGGCGTTATGGGAAACCTCGTCCTGAGTAGGTCCCTGCCCGTCCACCGTACATTTGATAAAGGACGTTATCAAACACCTTAGGCACGCGGCTATGCCGGTATTTATCGGAAGAGCCGCGCTCTGCAGGCGTTAGATTGAGCCGTCCGCTTCAGCTTGTTGAATGAGGGTCGCAGAGAGGAAAGAAAGCGAGAGCGGCAGCCGCACGCTCAACTGCAAAAGTCCCGTGTCGAGGTCAGGTGTGTCGGCGAGCAGGGCAAAGCCGGTGATGGGCTGGTCAGACGGCAGAAGCCAGGACATCGTGCCGAGCCCTTTATGGTGGCCGGGCGTGGTGAACTCGACGAGCTTCTTACCTTTGTATGTGAGGTGATCGGATGGGAAAGGACCGAAAGGATAGTCTGAGGCGGGACCAAAGCCTTGTGCGATGATCTTGCGGGCGTAGTTGCGGTAGGCCGGAAAAACACGAGCTACCGTCCGTGCCACTTCGAAGCGGCCCGATGTGCCGCCATCCCAACCGGAGAGTTGTATGACTGGACCCGTGAAGCCCTTCCAATCCTTGTGTTCTAGGATCTTGGCGCTCTCCAGTGCCTCAGGAGCTACATACAAAGTCTCGCCATCGGATCCGATAGTGACAAAACAGTTCCAGCCTCGTGGACCGAGCGTTCCGAACTGACCTGGGTCACTTTTGTACTCATACCACGCCAGCTTGTTAGCGATTTCAGGCGGAAGGTTTACCGGCTTCGGTGAGCCTTTCGCAGCTGAGAAGGGGCCCGTCTGGCCGTCTCCAGGGCACCCAACGTATGGCACGGACGTTTGAGCAAACGCTGACAAGCTCGATACGACGAGAAGTAGGACAAGTATTCGCAAGCCGTGTCTCCGGTCAAGCCACGTGGGCTTTGGGAACAGGATAATTCCCGAGAAAGCGCTTAGCGAAAGTTGAGCACCTGCTTTCTACAAAACACGGGCAAGCACCCGCTGCACCTGGACTGCGCTCCATTGACCTCCGCGAGGCGCATCCACCGTGCGAAGGTTCAGCTCCGCAGCGATCGCGCGTAGCG
>CALMVK010000330.1 GCA_937873145.1 uncultured Granulicella sp.
CTTGAAGCCCCGGGATACCCGGTACGCCCTGTATGCCTTGAACCCCTTGAACCCCGTCCTTGCCCGCCGGCCCGGCTGCGATAACGGCGAGACCGGGGACGCTCGGGAGGTACGCATCGAAGTTGCAAATCCCGGCGGTACACCAATAATTGTTCGCTGCCGGCTGGACGCACGTAAACCCCGGGCCGAGCAATTCAAGTCCGTTCGCCGTATGGACCGAAACTGAGTAGCAAAGGTTCACCGGATTAGTGCCGGATGTGTCCGCGACGCGGATGGAGAACACTCCGGCGGTGACTGTGGCGGTCGTGGCGAAGCGAGAGGTTATCCCGCCGCCGCTAAGATGGGCGCTCGCTAGTGTTCCATTAGACAAGGCGGGCTGAAAAGTGATGGTCCCGGAGATAGGGTCTGTCCCCCCGAGTTTGGACGAAGAGACGGTCACGGTTTGAGCCGTACCACCCCCAACAAGAACAAGACACAACGCTATGCATCGAAAGTTCTTCATGGTTAGCCTTTCTGAGGTGTTTACCGCAAGTTGTTGTTTCTAAACGAGATGTATTTTGGCCTGTGTAAATTTTGGTTGGCTGCGCTCTTTTTTAGCATCGGTAGCCAACATTTTGACCGCCCCCGGTCCTATCGATGCCCCGCGCTGCGATTCTTTGCCACCGGCACGCCTTCGCTGCGTCACCTTGACGTAGTTTGTAATCCGCTGCTATCAACGCCGTATAGGGCGTCCTAGAGCGTTTGGCAGGCGCGTACTTACCCTTGCGGCAGACCGTGCCCGGGTAAGCGAAAGTAACGGCAAGTGCCAGGCCGCACGTTGTGCTACGGGTCGGTTTCGCCCCCACCGGGCATTTCGTCGTCTCTCTCTTGGTGTTGTGCCACTGTGCCACCCGTGCCAGCGGTTTCCATCTTGCGTCGTAGAGACACCAGATATATCTTTCTACTTTTTCAAACAATAACAATGCTTCTGTACCGGCACAGGTGGCACAGAACTAAGCAGGACTCACGACGAACGCAGCCTGACTCCTACAAGCCCGCGAATGTGCACACCGGCGACGCGCTGCCTGCCGTGCTGCCAACGCGCTTTGACGCCATCCATGACACGGCGAGCATCGCTGCCGCCAACCCGCAGCCCCTGCCACTGCTCAATCGCGGTTTCCATATCTGCCACCCGCGTCACGGCGTTTGGGTCAGCTATCAAAACCTCTTCGATAAAAGGGGCTGCTACGTCGTTCTCGTCAAGGACATCCTGAGTTGCATCGACAACGGCGACGGGTGGTTTGTCTCCGTCGAAAATTGTAGGTGCAAGCTTGATGAGTCGCCACAGAATACCGGGCATCTCAGCGGCCAGCGAATCTTCTAGCCGCAAGTCCTCGCGTCCACTGAAGTCCGCGCGGAACGGCACGAAGCGCAGCCGCCCCTTGAAGGCCGCTGTAGCAGGTAGCACGGGCCGCTCGTTGGTTGTAAGAACGAGTGTGTGACTAGGGTCAAACGACGAATCGTCTTGGTAGACCTTTGCACCAGCCAGCGCATCACCGCCCGTTAGTAGCTTCAGCAACGTCCAGTCCAGTCCTCCGCTTACCGTCTCCGATGTGAACGCAAGCCGCGCGCCTTTCAAGCGCCCAAAGAGTCGCTTTGCCTTGTCCTCCGCGCCGCGCCGAAACTCCAGCTCCTCCGGACGGATATTCGCGACAAATGGCTCGCCCCGCAGAATCTTAGATAGCAGGCGCAGCAGAACACCCTTACCGTTGCGCCCCGAACCGTAAAAGAAAATGAGTTGGTGCAAAGACAAGCCCGTGATCGATATTGCCATCAAGCGTTCGATATACGAGGCCAGTTCGGCGTCCTCGCACGACACCTCACGCAGGAACCTGTCCCACCGTGGAATCGGCACCGGTGCGGGAACGATCTTTAGCCGCCGTGTTTGGCAGTCCTCTCGGCGCATGTCGCGGATGTCTCCCGTTCGCAGATCGGCGACCTTCCCGTCCGGCAGTGGGAGGATAGCCGGGTCACGGTCGAAGTCGTTATGCGACTTTGGCGGAAGCAGTGGACGAAGTTCGCTCAGCACGCCGCTTGTGAACGAAGCATCTTTGAGCCTCAACCGGGTGTCTTTGCCCTCCGGCTTGGGACAGCGCTCGAACAGATCGTCTAGGTGTCGCCGGATGGCTAGGCGTAAGTTCGCGTCTCTCGGGTCAGACAAGCGCCAGCGGGTCTCAGGCAGCCATACTCCGGTCTCGTTTTCCAGGTCGTAGACGCTCACAAAATCATCGTGACTTCGCACGAAGTCGCGTGCAATATCCGAATGAGTCAGAGCCGGCAGTTTGCCGAAGTACGGCGCAAGGCCCGGGTTTTGCTTCTCTGCTTCATCGCGAAAGTCTTGCCAACGCTTCTCTGTGCAGTGCGAGTGAAAGCACTTGAACCCGTAGCCAACCCCCGCGATGAACGAAACAACGGTGTCGCGGCTGCCCTCGCTGCTGTGTGCGTCTCTCCACGGGCACTCGACTTCAATCTGCCAACCCCCGGCGACCGCGCGCGGTTTGGACCGCAAGACGACGCTGTAATGCTCAAGGAACCCCACGAGGCCGCCGAGCTTTACGTCGCCCGGCCTAGCAAGGACAACCTGCGGCGTCGCGGGCACCAGATCGCGAAGCTGCTGTTCTGTGACGATGGTGTCGCAACCAACCTCAACAATGGCAGAGCGTCGATGGGGTCGTTCGTCGCTATGCGGCCCCTTCCTCGCCCAGCTCCCGTACAGCTTGCAGATGCGCGAGGCGTTGTAGTTGCCGGCATCCACGAGCGGAAAGAGCGACTTTAGCCGTGCAAGGACACCGCGCACCAAGTCGCCTGATGCCGCGTTGTTCGGCAAGTCGATGGAATAGAGCAAATGCCATCCGTTGCCGGAGTCGCCCAACAGCGGCGAAGGCCAGCCCCGGCCATTGAGAAACCGGCGAACATCTTCAGCCTGCGAGCGCGCAGTCTCCTTTTCAGCCTCCGTGCTGTTGGTCCCGGCGGGTCGCTCCGGGTCAAGATCGATCATCAACCGCACCCGCCGTGCGATGTCGGCATCCCCTGCCGTGACACGGGCGGCCTTGCAGCTTTTGGGGTTGAGCGTACCGCCCTCACGGAGCGGGTTCAAAGTGAAATAAGCCGCTCGATAGTCCGGCTCGCTCTCGACGGCGGAGACAGCCGCCTCCCACGAGTCGAAGTGCGCCGCTGCGATTGTGGGCCGAAGCAAACGGACTTCATGCACGCCATTGAAGAGGTTCATTTGTTACCTCTCAGGCACTTACCGGTTGAGAAGTCCATCTTGCTGTCGTCAACACGGGTCACGTAAAAGCAGCGCTTCCCACCCTTTGATGGTTCGGCGGTGAAGTGACGAACTCCGGTGCCAATCTTTTCCGCTGCGTCGGGGTGCCGAGAAAGAAGATCGCACAGAAAAGAATGGTCTGGCTCAGCGACGATTTCCCTCAAAGGCCGAGCGTGGAGCAAGGTTTGAATGAATTCCTCTGCGGCGGTCGTGGTTGGGAAGGTGTGTCCGCCGATTGTGTGGCTTATTCCTCGTGGCTTGCGCGAGGGGCGGGAAGTTTTGGCAGTGCGGGAAGTACGGGGTTCGTTTACGTTGCTCATGGATCGTTCCTCCGGGTGTGTCATACCTGCTTGCGACTAAGTTGCGCGTTCGCTGGACAACTAAACGACCAACTTCCGGGTGGTAGGTCGTGGCTGCTGAGGTTCTATGAGCGCGAGTAGCTCGGATTCGTAAACCCGCGTCGCGCGCCCAATCTTCAACCGGGTCAGGCGGCCTTGAGTCAGCCACATCCGAATCGTGGAATGCCCAACGCCGCCGAGTAGTTCGGCTGCGGATTGAACCGAGTGCAGCCGGTCTTGCGGACTTTCAGCAACGTGCTTCGTGTCATTCATAACTCCTCACTTTCCTAGCGCCGCTCAGCACTGCTAAGCGCTAATTAGCCCTACACTACAGTGCGGTTTTTCTCTAAGTACAGCAAAACAAACCACTTATCTACTTTTCCACTGGTACCCCAATTTTCCACATGTATCCCCCTCAATTTGTGCAAACACCACCTCAGAAAATGCCTGGAAAAAGCGGCAATAAGTCTGTTACATTTCTATCAACGGTGGTAGGTTGAAATGTAACAGAGGTGCACGCGTGGCGAACGGAAAGTTTGTGGCATACTATCGGGTCTCGACGGCAAAGCAGGGGTCCTCCGGTT
>CALMVK010000331.1 GCA_937873145.1 uncultured Granulicella sp.
GCAAACTAGAGCGTATACGGTTATTCTTGCTTCTCCAGAATTACGATTTTCTCGATGTTTGAGAGCACTAACATCCTGCCACCACTCACCGTGCAGACCTTCGCCGTTCAGACCTTCGCCAGAATGACGATTTGCTCGAGGGTTGAGAGGAGGGGCCAGAGGGTTGGGGGTGAGTTGGTGGACCGGTGGCTCGCTTAATCCCTATTTCTATTCTAGTGGTTTGGACGCAGGGATTGTGCCAGTTTTTTTTGGTTTTAAGTGGTTTCGATGCAATCAGTTACGCAGGTTTTACCGGGCTTGGGGCTTGACAGCGGATCAGGTAGCGAAGGTATGGAGGTAAAAAGCAGACGCTAGGGATGGCGTCTCTGTGGTAGCCCTGCTAGGCGCGCGGGTGGCTTAGGGCCAGCTCCAGGACGGTCTCGGTGACGCGGTCGTAGTCGTGGCGGAGGACGTTGCCCTCGTGGACGAAGTTGCCGGTGATGGGCTCGATGCCGAGGATGCGGATGGCGTCGAGGTCGGGCTCGATGGGGGCCTGGCCTTCGAGCGCGTAACGCTCAAGCAGCGCGGGGCTGATGGGTGCGGTGTTGATCAGGGCGTAGTCCAGCAGCGGGGTTTTGACGCCGTTGGCGTGCTCGAGGATTTTGATGATGTGTTGGGAGGCGGTGAGGCCGATGGACTCGTTGGCCTGGGTCATGAGATTGCAGATGAAGACGCGGGTGCCGCGGCTGGCGGCCAGAGCTTCGGGAATGGAGCGGACGAGCAGATTGGTGATGAGCGAGGTGTAGAGCGAGCCGGGGCCGAGGGTGATGAGGTCGGCGTTGGCGATGGCTTCGAGCGTCTCGGGCAAGGGGTCGACGTTGGGCGGGACGAGCATAAGCTCGACGATGCGGTGCGGGCTGGCGGTGATGTTGGTCTCGCCGTGGACGAGGGCGCCGTTGTCCATGCGGGCGGCGAGGGTGACGTTTTTGTTGGTGGCAGGGAAGATGTGTCCGCGGGTGGCGAGGATCTGCGAGGACATCTGGACGGCCTGGGCGAAGTCTCCGGTGATGTTGGTGAGGGCGGCGACGAAGAGATTGCCGAAGCTGTGGCCCTGAAGCTGGCCCTGGTCGAAGCGGTGCTGGAAGAGGCGGGCGAGGAGGTGTTCGTCCTCCGAGAGGGCGACCATGCAGTTGCGGACGTCTCCCGGGGGAAGCATGTTGAAGTCTTCGCGGAGCCGGCCGGAGGAGCCTCCGTCGTCGGTGACGGTGACGACGGCGGCGAGGTCGCGGATGGTGCAGGCGAGCTGGGGGTTGTCTTGGCGATGCGGCGGAGGCAGGGAGGCGGCGGGATTGGCGACGAAGCGTTTGAGGCCGCGCAAGAGCGTGGAGAGCCCGGTACCGCCGCCGATGGCGACGACTTTGAGCGTGCGCTGAGCGGCAGGCATGGAGACGAACTGGCTGGGCCTCGCGTCCGGTGCGGACTGGAGGGCGAAGTCGGGGAGCAGGTCGGACTCGAAGATAGGTGCACCCATTGTGCAAGAGCCTTGGGGAGTGTGCGGC
This sequence comes from uncultured Granulicella sp., assembly GCA_937873145.1. Lineage (GTDB taxonomy): Bacteria > Acidobacteriota > Terriglobia > Terriglobales > Acidobacteriaceae > Edaphobacter. The sequence continues at coordinate 1,539 of CALMVK010000331.1, forward strand.
CGCGGCTTGGGTTGAGGAGTTTGGGAACGAACCGGGGAAGCCAGGCGTTCCTCAACGGCTGAGGCTGTGTTGGGTACGGTCTTTGACGGGTGCTATGTAGTAGGGAGTAAAGGCAAATACGGGGATTCTGGCTTCGCCAGAATGACGGCTTGTAAGGGTGGTTTATGTGGTGGGTTAGGACGGCTATGGTGATGGTTTAGGAGAGAGCTGCGGAGCAACTGGAAGCCTGCTTAGACCTCAGGGTAGAGCAGGTCGGTGAAGCGCGGGTCGTCGGCCATGTCCTGGAAGTCGGAGTCGGCGCGGGCCTGAATGCGATTGCGCGGGTTGTAATGGATGGCTTGGGTCAGGTGCTCGAGGCACTGATTGCAGTCTCCGGTGAGGCTGGCGAGCACGGAGAGGCCGTAGAAGGCGTAGTCGGCGGTGGGATGCTCTTCGAGGATAAGTTTGAAGTGCTCGCGCGCGTCCTCATAGTGGCCCAGGTTGAGCAGGGAGATGGCGTAGTCGTACTGCTCTTCGTGACTGGTAAAGCTGGTTTTGCCTTTCGAGACCTGCAGCAGACAGGCATTGATGTACATGCGGATGCGGTCGGCGAGGTCTCCGGGTGAGTTGGCGAGCATTTTATCGAAGGCGGTATGCGCCTTGTCGTACTTGCCTTGCTGCATCAGTTGCAAGGCGGCTTCATAGCTGGCGATGGCCTGGGCGCGGCTGGGGTCAAGCTGCGCGGGCATAATGCCGGCGAGTGTCTTTGGAGAGCGCTTTTGGGGGACTGCGGTGACGGTTTTTGCTTGAGCCATATCAAACCTGCTTCGTTCTGGAGGCGTGTGGGAGTGGAGGAAATGGAGGCTTACTCGGAGTCTTATGGGGTTATACGCATTGCGCGATGTGCGGTCAATGGCCCAAACGGGGCAGTGCGGAGCAAGCCTACTGGGCTGTAATCTTGGAGTGGGAGTAAAGTACCGGATTCAGGTCGGGATCGTTGTACATCTTCATCTGCCGGTAGAGTTTAAAGCGGCGTTTGCCGGCGAGCACCTGAGCCCAAAGATCTTCGAGGCAGGAGGCCAGATCCTGACGCTGCTCGAGTAGGACGGAGAGGCGGTCGCCGTTGCGGGCGCGGTGCTGTGGGCTGGCGGAGTCGCGATGAGCTTCTTCGGCGGTGTGATAGATCTTGAGCGCGAGGATGGAGAGCCGGTCGACGATCAGGCCGGGGGTTTCGGAGTGCAGCGGAGCGTCGGCCGATTGGATGGCCTCGCAAAGCAGAACGCAGTCGATCTGCTCGACGAGATCGTTGCGGAGCTGGTTGAGCCGGTCGATGACATGCTTGACCTCGGCGATGGCGGTGTCGGTGGCCTGCGGGTTGCGGGCGGCGTCCTCCTGGTGCCAGAGGTCGAAGTTGGCGCGATGCTGCTGGACGGCCAGCAGTTCAAGAGGGCTTGCAGGCTGGATGGCTGGATGACTGGATGGCTGGAATGCGGGAGAGATGGATTGGTCCAAATGCCAGGTGCGGGTGGCTTCGTCGTGGATGCGGGTGAGGGAAGCGAGATTGAGCATGAACGCGTTTAGAGCCAAGTGCGGAGAAGCGTGCAGCGCCTCGCTTCGTAGAATAGCCTAATGCAAAGCGAGGGGAAGCGCGTACTCGTGTACCGGCTCGGGAGTTTGGGCGATACGGTGGTCGCTTTGCCGGCGCTGCACCTGGTGGCGCGCGCCTTTCCGCAGGCGGAGCGGCGGATGCTGACCAACTTTCCGGTGAACGTAAAGGCTCCGGCGGCGGCGGCGATCCTGGCCGAGAATGGATTGATCCACGGATACTTTCGCTACCCGGTGCGGACGCGCAGCCTGCTTGTTCTGCTGCGGCTGTGGTGGAGTTTGTGGCGCTGGCGACCGCAGGTGCTGGTGTATATGGGTCCGGTGCGCGGGGTGAAGGCGGCGCGGCGGGATGCAAGATTTTTTCGGCTGTGCGGCATCGGGCGGCAGATCGGCGTGCCTTTGACCGATGCGATGCAGAGCAATCGCCGGCTGGCGGATGGGACGCTTGAGCCGGAGCCGGAACGCCTGACGCGGAACCTGGCTGAGCTGGGGGATGCGGCGGTGGACTCGCCGGGTGCGTGGGACCTGCGGCTGACGGAGGCCGAACGGGCGCGGGCGCGGGAGGTGCTGCAGCCTGCCGGAGCGCGGCCAGTGCTGGCGGTGAGCGTGGGCACGAAGGTGCAGTCGAAAGACTGGGGCGGAGAGAACTGGCGGGGGCTGCTGGCGAGGCTTGGCGAGCTTTATCCGGAGTATGCGCTGGCGCTGATGGGCGCGCCTGAGGAGAGCCGGGCGAGCGAGGCGGCGGCCGAGGGCTGGCGGCGCGCGGCCGGTGCCAGCCCGGTGGTGAATTTATGCGGTGTGCTGACTCCCCGGGAGAGTGCGGCGTGCCTGGCGCGGGCGCGTCTCTTTCTGGGGCACGACTCGGGGCCGATGCACCTGGCGGCGGCGGTGGGGACGACGTGCGTGGCGATCTTTGCGGCGCGCAACCTGCCACGGGTCTGGTTTCCGCATGGCGCGCAGCATCGCGTGGTGTATCACGCGGTGGACTGCATGGGATGCGGGCTCGAGACCTGTGTGGTGGAAGCGAAGAAGTGCCTGACCGGGATCTCGGTGGAGGAGGTTGCGGCGGCGGTGCGGGCGGTGCGGATCGAGTATGAGGAGCTGCCGGGGGTGTTCA
>CALMVK010000332.1:0-2602 GCA_937873145.1 uncultured Granulicella sp.
GAATAACAAGTGCAATCGCACTTTCACGGCATAACTTTAATTCAGGGTGTGGCAGCAAAAGGCAGAGAGCAGTGCTGGCCGCCGTAGTCTCCGGTGGCTTGAAAGTGCTGGAGTTGGGGGTCGTCGGGGTGGACGGCGGTCAGGCGCTCCAGCAAGGTGCGGGCGTCGGCGGTGCGGTGCATGCGGCAGTCGATGAAGGCGAGGTTGAGGCCGGCGGCGGTTTGTGCGGGGTCGGCGGCGATCAGGCGTTCGAGCAGATGAACGGCCTCGGGAAGGTGGCCGGTGGCGGCGTCGAGGACGGCCAGGTTGGCGAGCGCGGTGGGTTCCCACGGGTTGGCTTGGAGCGCGGCCTTGTAGGAGGAGGCCGCAGAGGTGAGATCGCCAGAGACCTGCTGCAGATAGCCGAGACGCACCTGTACGTCCACATCCGAGCGATGGGTGGGTGCGAGTGCGGTGAGCAGCGCGAGGGCTTTGGCGGCTGCCTGGCGGTTGCCGCGCTGGGCGAGTTGCGCGTAGGCAAGGCCGGTCTCGCGCTCGCCGGCGGTCGAATCGCCTACCGGGATCAGTTCCACCTCATCCTCCATGCGAAGCTGGTGGCGTGCGCTGGTTTTGAGCGGATGTGCTTCGATGTCGTGGTCGGTGACCTGCTCGTGCGAGATGTCGGCGGTCTTGCGCGAGGGCATGTGACAGGCGGCGCAGTCGGGCTGCTCGGGATGATGGGCGACCATGGCGGAGGAGGTGTGGCAGGCGAGGCAGCGCTGGCGGAAGAAGGCGACGCGCTCGGCGGGGGCGGGATCGGCGTGAGGATTGTGGCAGGAGGTGCAGGTGAGGCGGTCGCCGCTGGCTCGCTTGCAGGCGCTGCGCAACAAGGCCTCGTACTGGCTGGTGGCGCGCGCTCCGCCGCCTGGCTGGCTGGCGCGGATGAAGTAGACGGCGGTGTCGGCGAGGCGCTGGCCGGGGACGAAGTTGGCCAACGATTTGCCTTGACGATAGACGACGGCGTCGCCCTCCAGATGGCACTGGAGGCAGGCGCTGTCGCGCTCTGCGGAGGCGAGCTTGCCGGGGTTGACGATGCCGCCGTGACCGCCGCTGGCGAGGTGCTGCGCGGGATTGCCGTGGCAGGCGCTGCAGCCGATGCCTGCCTGGGTGAAGGGCGCGGCAGAGAAGTGATTGCGGGCGTCGGGCAGGGAGGCCTGGACGCCGGTGGCGTGGCAGTGCAGGCAGTTGGGATCGACCGGCAAGGGCGCGGGCATGTGAGATGCGCCGTCGAAGGCGGGAGCCATGCCCCAGGCGGCGCGGCGAGTGTAGAAGTTGATGGGCAGCTCGTACCAGAGGCCGTCGTCGTTGTAGAGGTAGGTGCGTCCGCGATGTCCGGAGCCGACGAAGAGCTCGAGGCGGCGTTGACCGGCAAGTGCGGGCTGGCCGGGGCTGGCTGGGCGGGTGAAGCTCATTTGGGCGACGTCTGCGTGCGCGAAGACGCGGTAGTCGATGGCGGAGGCGGTGTCGTGCAGCTTGCCAGGCAGGAGGCCCTCGGTGGCGAGGCCGCTGCCGTGGGCCATGGAGGTCTTCTCGTACGTGTCGTAGATGGCCTGGTGGCAGTGGGCGCAGCGCTGGTCGGGTGTTTCGAGGTGGATCTGGAGGGTTTCGGAGGCGTGGACGAGGGCGGGATTGCGCGGTACGAATGCGGTGCACAGAAGCAACACGGAGCAGAGCAGAGCGGCGGCCGATGCGCCGAAGCGGAGTGACTCGGAGCCTCGAGTTGGAGCGATGTTGCGCAAGGCGTCCTCGATCCATTTACGGCTATGGAGCAGAGACAAGGGCCGCGGCCTGCTTGCGTTCGAGGGCGGCTTCGGCGGCTTTGCCCTGGCGTGCATAGACGAGGGCGAGCAGTTGATGCGGCTCGGCGAGAGTGGGCTCGGCCTGGGCGGCGTTGGTTAGCTGTACCGCGGCTTCGGCGAGCTTGTTTTCGCTGAGCAGGGCACGTCCGCTGTTGAGTGCGAAGCTGGCACGCTGTCGATTGTTGGCTGCGCGGCTGAGATCGGCGGCGAGCTTGCGTTCGGCGGCGGCCTGTTCGCGCTGACCGGCCTGCGACTCGAGTGCGGCGAGCTGGATGTGCAGGCTGGGCTGGTCGGGTTCGAGCAGGATAGCGTGTTCGAGGGCGGCGGCCGCCTCGGCTGGCTGACCGGAGTCCTTGAGCACGCTGCCGAGCAGAGCCCAGGCGTCGCCGTTGGTTGGTGCGAGGGCGACCGCGCGCTGCAGGTTGGCGGCGGCGTCGGCGAAGCGTCCCTGCTGCATATAAAGGACACCGAGGGTGTAGGCGGGATCGGGCAGCGCGGGGTCGAGCGTGGAGGCGCGTTCGAACTCCGGGATGGCCGCCGGCAGGTCGTCCTTGAGCTTGAAGGCGAGGCCGAGATCGTAGTGCAGCAGGGGACTGTCGGGTTCGAGCAAAAGCCCGGCCTGGAACTGCTGGAGCGCGTGGGTGAGGTCGGCTTGTTGCAGGTAGGCCGCGCCGAAGTCCTCGCGCAAGGTGGCGGAGTCCGGGCCGAGCGCAAGGGCCTGGGCGTAGAGCGGCAAGGCACCGGCGGCGTCTCCGGTTTGGACG
>CALMVK010000332.1:2702-4595 GCA_937873145.1 uncultured Granulicella sp.
CGGCGGAGAGATGGTACTGCGCTTGACCGAAGGTGGGGTCGAGGGCGACAGCCTGCTGAAAGAACGGTACAGCTTGTTCCGTCTGGCCCATGCCGGCCAGCAGGGTGCCAAGCGCGTCCTGGAGCGGCGCGGAGTTCGGTGCGGCTTCGACGGCGCGGGCAAGCAGATTGGAGGCGGCGGAGGCTTCGCCGGTTGAGGCGAGCGCGGTGGCGTAGGCGACGGTCTCCTCGGGCGAGAGCGCGGGCGGTATGGAGGCGGCGAGAGACTCGCGGAATAGCGCGACGGCTTCGTCGTTGTGGCCGAGGGCGACCTGCGCGCGAGCCAGGTTGAGGTCGACGGCGAGATCGTGGGCGGCCAGGCGGTGGGCAAGCGCAAGCTCCTTGGCAGAGGCTTCAAACGCCTGCAGAGAGAGCAGCACGGAGCCGAGGGCGGCGTGGCCGGCTTCGACCTGCGGGGCAAGCTGGACGACGCGGGTAAAGGCGGCGCGCGCACGGGGGAGATCGCCGTGCTGGGCTGCCGTGAGGCCCTCCTGCATCAGGGATTTGGCCGCGGCCAGGTCTGGTTTGGTTTGGGCGGGCGAGGCCGGTGGCGCGAGGCTGACGGCGGCAAGGCTGGCGACGGCAAGGAGCAGGGAAGCAGGAGTAGGCCGCAGCATTAGCGGTCCTGGCGCGGTGCGGCTTCAAGCGCGACGAAGCTTCGGCCCAGGTAAAGCCGGTAGCGGTTGGCGGCGGAGGGATCGGTGAGCATCTGCAGCGGGGTCGGCCGGCGCAACTGGGCGTCGCGTGTGGTTGCGGTGCGCAGGAGCTCTGTGCCGCCGAGGTCCAGGACCGCCATCTGGTCACCTGCGAGAAAGCCGAAGCCGTAGGCGCCTGCAGGGAGTGTCTGATCGCCAAGGCGCAAGGGGATCTCGGTGAGGAGATAGCCCTGGTAAGTCTGCTGCACGCTCGAGGCGTAGCCGGAGGTATCGACCAGGGCGACGAGCAGAAGCTTGCCTCCGGGCAGGCGCAGGCCGGCGGAGTTGCGGGCCTGGATGGGCGCGACCTGACCGTGGTAGAAGACGGTGGCGGGGAGGAGCTGGCCGGCCTGTTCGCGGTTGAGCAGACCGGCCTGTTCGCGGTTAAGCCCGCCATCGGCGGCGGGTGCGGCGGGTGAGGCTGGCGGGGTAGTTTGTGCGGGGCTGCTGTGCGGGGCGGTGGTGCAAAGGACTAGACAGGTGAGGAGAACGAGCGTTGGCGCGCGCAGGTTGAGGCTTGGCATACGCGGTGATCTTACGGAACTGTACAGACAGCTTGCAAGATAGAATGAGACCGCTTACGGAGGAGGTGCCTGGATGCTGTGTAGACGATTGGCGGCGCTTGGGCTGTGGATGGCGATGCGTGCGCTGGCTCAGCAGACGCCGGTGCTGGCTTCGCAGAGTCCGGTGCTGGCTCCGCTGGCTGCGTTTCCGCTGCGCCTGGATGGGCCGGTCCTGACGCAGCCGGTACGGACGGGCGAGCCCTTCACGGTGGCCGGGCCGAGCGGCGTGCTGGTGGGCCAGCAGCAAGGTGAGTTCGAGGCATGGGTGCTGCCGGTGAAGCTGCTGAGTCACATGACGATCGAGGCCAATGTGGAGGGCTATCCAGTGCCGATCGACCTGAACGCCATGGCGCGGGAGATCGAGGTACGGCCGGATCGCACGACGATTACGTACGCGCATATTGCGCTGACAGTGCGCCAGACGATGTTTGCGGCGGATGGAATGGATGCGGGTACGGGCGCGGTGGTGCTGTTTACGGTCGACGCACTGCATCCGGTGAAGCTGACGTTTCGCTTTACGGCGGAGCTGCGCAAGATGTGGCCGGCGCTGAGCAGTGGGCAGCCTGCGCCGGAGTGGGTGCCGCAGGCTGCGATTGG
>CALMVK010000332.1:4695-10635 GCA_937873145.1 uncultured Granulicella sp.
TGGGCAGGGTGCGAGTGGGCTGTATGTGCTGCACAGCGATTTTCCGGACTTTGCCGGTGCGGTCGCACTGCCGGGCGCGACTGCGGGAATCCTGGCGCCGTATCAAGAGCGGCCGCAGACGCATCCGCTTGAGTTTCATCTGCATGTGGATCCGCAGACGGATCGCGGCAAGGTGTTTCCGCTGCTGATGGCGGTAGGCACGACGCGTGAGACGGCATCCCGGGGGGCGTTGACGGCGAAGCTGGCGGCGTTAGATGCGCGTCTGCCGGCGTTGTATGCCGCACATCGCCAACGCTACGCGGCGGAGGAGCAGAGCCTGACGAGGATCGTTACGCCAGATGCGAGGCTGAACGCGGCGTTTGGGTGGGCGGAGACGTCGATCGGCCAGTTGCGGGCGCGGACGGCCGAGGGTGAGACAGGGCTGGTGGCTGGGTACTATGCGTCGGGAGATTCGGCGCGTCCGGGGTTTGGATGGTTCTTTGGGCGGGATGCGCTGTACACATTGTTTGCGGTGGATAGCTATGGGGATTTTGCGTTGGTGCGTGCGGAGCTTGCGTTCCTGATGCGTCGTCAGCGGGCGGATGGCAAGATGATGCACGAGTACTCGCAGACCGCGGACCAGCTGGACTGGAAGGCGCTGCCGTATGAGTATGCGGCGGCCGATGCGACGCCGTTGTTTCTGCTTGCCATGCTGGACTATGTGCGTGCGAGCGGGGATGTGGCTTTTCTCAAGGAGCATCGTGCGGAGGTGCTGCGTGCATGGCAGTTTGAGACGACGCACGATGCCGATGGCGACGGCATCTACGACAATGCGCAAGGCACGGGTTGGGTGGAGAGCTGGCCGCCGGGAATGCCCAAGCAGGAGATCTATCTGGCGCTGCTCGATGGGCAGGCGTGTGAGGCGATTGCGGAGCTGAGTGGGCTGCTGGGAGATAAGGGGCTTGCGGCTGCGGCGAGTGCACGTGCGGCAGCCGTCGAGGCGACGATCGAACGCGAGTATTTTCAGCCCGCAACGGGTACGTATGGTTTCAGTTGGAATAAGGGTCAGCTCGATACGACGGCGACGATCTATCCGGCGTTGGCGTGGTGGAGTGGAGGCAAAGGTTTGGAGCATGCGCAGGCGAGTCTGCGCGCGTGGGCGTCACATGATTTTGCGACGGACTGGGGGCTGCGCGATGTGTCTGCGGACGACCCGCTTTATGACGGCATGAGCTACCACCAGGGATCGGTGTGGCCGCTGTTTACGGGCTGGGCGGCACTGGCGCAGTATCGCGCGGGCCAGCCGCTGGCCGGGTACCAGGCGGCGATCGAGAATGTGGAGCTGACCTATGCGCAGGATCCCGGGGCGGTGACGGAGTTGCTCTCGGGAGACTTCTTCGAGCCGTTCGGGCGCAGCACCAGTCATCAGCTTTGGTCGTCCGCGATGGTGGTGACGCCGGTGCTGCGCGGGCTGTTTGGACTTGCAGTGGATGGCTTGAAGCAGGAGGTTCATGTGGACCCGCATCTGCCTGCGGATTGGGATACCGCGGAGGTCGATGGGCTGCATGTGGGTGCTTCGGTGGTGGACCTGCGCTTTCAGCGCGAGGCCCAGAAGTTAGTGGTTTCGTTCGTGAATGAGAAGGGGGCGAAGGTTCGGCTTGCGGGCGCAACGGGCGAGAGTGCGCCGCTGCGTTTGGCGTTGCCGGCAGTGGAGGTGAGTGTGCCGCATGGGCTGCCTTTGCGCGGGGCGAGGACGGCGCAGATGAAGGTGCTGAGCGAGACGACTGAGGCTCATGCGCTGCGGCTGGAACTGGAAGGCATGGCTGGAAGTTCAGCGACGCTGCACGTCCGCCGCAATGGTGCGGTGACGCTTACGGCTGAGGGTGCGCATGTGGTGGGAGACGAAGTGCGGGTTGCGTTCGGGGCAGGTGCGGGCTATGTGACGCAGGCTGTAACGCTGCGTTGGGATTGATCGGCGCGGTAAATGAATAGGGAGATCCTGGCGTCGCCAGAAAGACGACTCCGGAGCTAAGGTGCCGGGTGCTGGGGAGTAAGCATAGAACAAATACGGGGATTCTGGCTTCGCCAGAATGACGGCCTAAAGCTGCAGAGCTTTGAAAATTGGTTTTGGAGCTAGCTTATTTGCTTATGCGCAGACAACAGCACGAGCAAATGCTAATTTCCATTCGGGAATCACAACAAAGAGCCAAGGAGCTAAGTATCGATCACTAAGTTGAGATAACTGCGTAGCGGATCGAACTTATACTCATTTCTAATGACTACCGCTTACTGGGGCTGCGAGTAGATCCTCCAACTTCAGGTATACGCCGTTGGTCCAGCCGAAGCCGACTACGTTGCTCTTGTATCCCGCGGCAACTTTGATGTCGGCTGAGCCGCTGACTACGTTGTACTTTTCGCGGATGGTGCTATCGCGCTTAAAGTTCTCAAGCACCGTTGCGTCAAACTTTCTGGCGATGCGTTGTGCGTCTTCGTGGAAGCCGTTTGCCTCAAGGGCCGAGACCGCGAGCCACGTGACCGGAGCCCAGCCGAAGGGCGCATCCCACTGTACGCCGGAGACGTTGTCGCTCATCGCAAGGCCGCCTGACTGCTCGAAGAGATTGAGATGGGCCTGCACCGCGGCGGCCTGCGAGGCGTTTGCGGCGCCTGCCCACAGCGGATAGAAGGTCGTGAGATAACGGTAGCTCGACTGCTTGTTGGCAACGAAGTCGTAGTCCAGGTAGAGGCCTGCCGTGGCGTTCCAAAGATACTTGTCCATGGCAGATTTGCGGGCGGCTGCGCGCCTGGTCCATTGTGCGGCTTCCGTGGTGCGGCCAAGCTCGGTGGCGAAATGCGCCATGTCCTGCTCGTAGCGGAAGAGCAGGCTGTTGAGGCAGACGGGCGCGAAGTCTACGGTGGAACCAGAGAACGGGCCGAAGCGAAAAGTGGAGTCGAAGCCGGACTCACGCATGGCGCGGTCGCCGCGATAGAAGGCGGCAGACAAGCGATGTCCTCCGACCGCGGCCTGCGCGCAGACGTGCGATGAGGCGAGATCGCAGCTCGTCTTTGCAAGGACCGCAGCCTGCGCAGGAGTGGGCTTGGCGGGGCCATCTACCAGGTACTCGGGATGCTGATCCGGATGCGCGAGCAGCCAGCGAATCACGTCCGGGTAGTAGCTGGAGTCGTCCGTCATCTCGGGGACTGGACCTTCGCCGAGATCATGGTAGCGTGCAAGGCCGGTGTCTCCGGCGCGATGCTCGGGCGAGATCCAAAGCGCGTAGTCGCGTTGCGCGTAGGCGTAGGCGCGCTCGAGCCAGGCACGATCGGGCTTCGTTGCCGGCGCAGGATGCTCGTATATTTCGCGGATCATCGAGGTGAGAAGAGGCGGCTGCGAGCGCGTGAAGAAGTAGGTGCGATTGGCGTTGAGGATGGAGCCATAGTGCTCGATTTCAAAGAAGAAGTTTTCGACCATGCCGCGCGCAAGATCGGCATGGCCATCGTGGAGGAGGCCGAGCAGGATGAAGTAGCTGTCCCATCCGTACATCTCGTTAAAGCGGTCTCCAGGGACGACGTAGCGATTGGGAAGATAAAGCAGGCCCTCGACGGGGAGGTCAGCAGCGGTGACGTCGCCGGGCGCGTGGATGACGCGAGGCAGAGGACGCACATCGACGTGGCAGGTATCGCGCAGGGCGGTGATGGCGGTGGGCTCCTGCATGTCTGCCGGCAGATAGAGCACGGGCGTGGTCTGCACTTTGGGGTCGACGAGCGACTTGCACTCCGACATGGAGCGCGAGAGCGTGGTCCAGCCGTTCGCGATGTAGGTGTGGATATCAGTGGTGCCGGTGTTCGGGGTCTGTGCCGCAGCAGAAGCTGCCAGGACGAGAGCCCACGAGGCGCGTTGAGCGACGATCGAAAGATGCATAGATCCCCAGACTAAAGCAACCCGGCGGTGCGTTCAACGACCGGGGCTGCTGATGCGAAACGTTTCTTATTGGACGCTTGCGACCCAGCTTGCATAGGGAGGCAAGGTTACATTCTTGAGTGTGCCGATCGAGAGCAGCGAGGCATCGTCGGCGGCCAGCGTCTTGATGCTGGTGCCGGTTACACCGGCGCTGCTTAGGTCGAGCGAGAGGGTCTTTGGTTCGGCGGTGAAGTTCATCGCGATGACTACGGCCGGACCTGTACCGGTCGAGCGCACGTAGGAGAGCACATCGGGATTGCTGGTATCGAGCATGGTCATGGTGCCCGAACGCAGGGCGGGATTGCTGCGGCGCAAGGCCATCATCTGCTCAAACCATGCGAGCTCCGAGCCTTTTTCCTTCGACTCCACTTGCACGTTTACGGTTTTATAATCCGGTGCAACTGGCAGCCAGGTGTGCGGATCGGTGCTGAAGCCGGCCTGCGGACCGGGCGTCCACTGCATCGGCGTGCGCTCGCCATCGCGTCCTTTTTCCTGCGGCCAGCCGGTGATGCCGATGGGATCCTTGACGTCTTCCTTGTGCGTGGGCGTGGTGGTGGTCATGCCCAGCTCTTCGCCGTAGTACATCAGCGCGGTTGCTTTTGTCGTGAACAAGACGGTGGCCAGCAGCTTGTTGATCTGATCGTTGTGCGTGCCGTCGCCGTAGCGATCGATGGCGCGCACGTTGTCGTGATTGTCGAAGACGAGGAGCGGCTGCGAGCCATGTACCTGGGTTTCGACCTCCACAATGTGCTGGCGGAAGCTGTCTGCGGTGAGCTTGTCGTGATCGCCATGAAAGCCGACCAGCATGTCCATGGGCAGTTGTAGCTCGTCGTGCGCCTCGCCGCCATACCACTGGTCGAGCGCCGCGGTGTTGGGCAGATAGGTTTCGCCGATGAGGACGCGGTCGCCGGGGTAGGAGTCGACCATAGCGCGCATGCGACGGATCACGTCGTGTACCTTGGGCAGATTGTCGGTGTAGTTCCCGGCGAGATTGGGATCGCCCTGCGCGTTGACGCCGCCCAGTTCGCGTTCATCGCGCAACTGCGGATCCTCAAACAGTGTGGGAATAGCGTCAAGGCGAAAGCCGGCTACGCCGCGATCGAGCCAGAAGCGCATGGCGCCGAACATGGCTTTTTCAACGGCGGGGTTGTCCCAGTTGAGGTCCGGCTGCTGCTTGTAGAACTTGTGATAGTAGAACTGGTGCACAGCCGGAACCCACTCCCACGCGGAGCCGCCGAATCCTGAGACCCAGTTGTTCGGCGGCACTTTGCCTTCATGCTCGAAGCGTTTCTGATAGGCGGTCACTCCCGGAGCGTCGGCCGACTTGCCATCGTTCCAAACGTACCAGTCGTGCTTTGGACTGGTACGCGAGCTGGCCGCATCGATGAACCACGGATGCTTGTCGGAGGTGTGGTTGAGTACCATGTCGAGGCAGATGCGCAGGCCGCGTTTCTTCGACTCGGCGATGAGCTTATCCATGTCGGCGAGGGTGCCGTACTGCGGGTCGACCGATTCGTAATTTGAGATGTCGTAGCCGAAGTCGACCTGGGGCGACGGGTACATGGGCGAGATCCACATGGCGTCGATGCCAAGGGTTTTGAGGTAGTCGAGGCGCGACGTGATGCCGTTGAGGTCGCCGATGCCGTCTCCGTTTGAGTCCTGGAAGGAGCGCGGATAGATCTCGTAGACGACGGCGTGTTTCCACCAGGGATCGGGCGAGGCGGGGAAGGCAAACGCTGCGGCGGGATGCGCTTGGGTGGCGGTCTCGATCATTGGCCGCTGAGCCCCTGCGGCGGCGATGAGAGAACCGAGACACAACGCGAGCGCGAGGCCGGAGAGGGACGGTGCCAAGTGTCGCGCGAAGCGCTGCGCAGGGTTGCGCGAGAAGCAGGGAGCCATGGAAGTTCCTCCAAAGGGGATGCCGGGCAACTATAACATTTGGGAACGAGGCTTGCCGAGCTGCTATGTCAATTGTCTTAGCTTTGAGGCTCAGAGATGCCTAG
>CALMVK010000333.1 GCA_937873145.1 uncultured Granulicella sp.
GCATCGGGCGACGAACATCGCGGCATGGCCGTCGAGTGAAACGTCCGGAAAGGCGCGCTCGGCCCTTGCAATGATCTCCCCTGAGGGCATCCAGTCTGCAGACGGCAAGGCGTCTTGCTCCACACCTTCGGCCTCGGCAGGCATCGATGCGGCGCTCGCGATGGGTGCGGGGGTATGATGATTAAGGTTGCTCTGATTCCCGTCATCGGCGTGACGGGGGGCGTCATGCTGCGAACACGGGAGAGTCAGGTCCCTGACCATCCCGTGTCGCATCCACGAGGGCTCCAGCGCCAGGCGATAGGCGCAGGAGCTGGTGCCTCCGTTCTCCCGCGTGCGGGTCGTCTTGCTCAGGAAGCCGTCACGGGCGAGCTGGGCGATGACCCTGTTCACCCAGGGACGGCTACGGCGCAGGTAGCGCGCCAGCGTCGCCTGCGAGGGCCGGCACCGTCCCTCCGCGTCGGCATAGGTCGACAGCGCGGCCAGGACGCAGAAGCCATCGGCGTCGAGCTCGGGATGCAGCAGCCACCAGGCTGGAAGCCGCCCCCAGCGCGTCGTGGTCTCCTGGCCGGCGGTTGCGGTGTCGGTGGTGACGGGCATGGAGCCTCCTGCGACCTGGATGCGTGTGGGACGCATGCGTCCAGGGCTGCCCCCTGAGGTCAAACACGGTCGGACGGGAGACGAGGCGCTGCCGTGGGGAAGGCGTGCGATGCGGCAGCGAGATGGGGCGCAACCATCGTGCAATCGTGCAACATCGGAGGGACATCAGGGCGGAGTGGTGGGGATTTGATGCATCTGACCAGCTCGACCTGCCTCCTGCCCATCGCTATGCCCCTGGTCAAGGCCTAAGGAACCGGAGAGAAGCGTGCGGAGGCATAGGCAGGACGGGCGACCTGGTGGGGATTTGATGCATCAGGCGTGGTGAATGACCCAGGCTCGAGCTGCTGCCCGGGAACACGGTGGCCGGTCGGAATTTGATGCAGTCCGGAGGAAGAGCTGGCGTCGCTGACGGCGTAGATCGACGCTGAAGGGTGACGGCATCAGTCTCGCCAGTCGCCAAGAGAACCATCAGCGCCCAGTTCCGGTGCGTATCGACGCCCAATGTCCACGCAGCCCCTCCCAAAGGCCCTCATAGGCCGGTCACCGGACCCTGCTGCATTAAATTCCCACCATGCCGCTCCTTGTTCCACCCTGACCGCCTCGTTGTCCCAGGAAGATGCACCGCCTGCCGACCGGTGACGTGACGCCTGCTGCCGTTTCGGGTTTGCCCTGATCCCCGCGCTTGCCGCAGTGTCGTCGGGCACGGGGAGGATCGGCATGGCGCGGGTGGAGGCGAGACGCGGGGCCGCACAGGCCGTCCAGCTCGGGATGTGGGAGGTGTTCGACGCCAACAGGACCAACATGGTCGCCCTCTACGACCTGGCGCCCCGGTTCGTGTTCTACCTGCGTGGGGAGGTCGAGCGCCGGAAGGTGATCGAGCGGGAGTTCTCCCACCGCGGCAAGCGCTACCGCATCACGCTGAAGCCGACGCAACTCGTGGCGTCGGACGGGACCACCCGTGACTGCTACCTGGGCGAGCGCGAGCAGATCGTCGAGGAGGTGATCCGGCGCCTGGCGGGAAACCGCTCGCGCCTGACCCTGCACGGTGACAGCAAGGTACGCTTCCCGTTCACCCTGAACGAGGTGCGCCGGGAGCTTGAGCGGGTGCAGCACTCCTACCGCCTGGAGGAGATCCGCGAGGCGATCACCCTGCTCAACGAGGTGCGGCTCAAGGTGGAGGAGGTGGACGGCCGGCGCTCGCCGCTGCTCTCGGCCGCGGCCTTCCCGGTGATGGGCATGCGCAAGAAGGACGACGGCGACGACCGTGAGACCTTTGTGGAGTTCAACCCCCTGGTCGCGGACGCCATCCGCACCCTCAGCTTCCACCAGGCCCCCTACGACCTGCTGATGGCGACGCGCGATCCGGTGGCGCGCTGGCTGATCAAGCACGTCTGGACCGAGTGCGGCGAGGCCGGCGATCCGTTGCACCAGATGACCGCGATGGAGATACGTCGCGACAGCGGCATGCCCGAGTGGAAGGCGACGCGCAACCAGCTCAGCCGCATCACCGACGCGGTGCAGTCGCTGCGCGCCTCGGGCATCCTGGCAGCGATTGACCTGGAGGAGCACAAGCGCGGCCAGCGCAAGGAGGACATCACCTTCACGATGACCGTCTCCGCCAGCTTCCTGGCGCAGGCACGTCGTGCCCTGTCCCTGTCGCGCGACAACCGTGCCGAGCTGGAGCGGCTCTCCGCCGGCCGGCTGGACGAGTTCATGACGATTGATCCGAAGGGCTTTCATCGCCTGCGCGACGGCGTCCGGCGACGTGCCCTCGGCTTGCCGCCAGCCCCGGATCTCGTGCTTGGCCCTGTTCACCGAGCATTGGTCTAAGGTCTGTTAGCGCCTGATCCAATCGCATGTGGCGGCGAGGTAGAGGACGGCCATGAAGGAGCGTGCAGTCTTCTCGTAGCGCGTGGCGACGGCGCGCCACTCCGTGAGGTATGCTCACAGTCGCCGCGATCGGCCACCCACCTTGGCACGTCGGGCAGATACCCGAGGAGCGGCATGGGGCAGCTAACCCGCCTCTCCGGGACTGAACCTTTTGATATCACAGACTTGGCTTCGCGGAGGGCGCTTAAGGCTGCGGCGTTCATGTCGATGTTCAACCGCCTCATTGGGTGCGGGGAAATACCCTCTTTTGCTTCTCCTACCCCGATCGCCCATCCGCACCGGCGGGTTCCGGACCGGTCACCATCCACCGCGCATCAAGCCAGAACTGCCGGTCACGTTGACCCTGGCCGATGCTCGTCGGTGACCAGAAGTCGTGCTCGACGACCGGAGCATCACCCAGGATCCGCGACATCAGCCCGTGAGTGCGGTGCTTCCGGTCCCGATACGCATCATCAGCAAACCCCATCGTCTCCACGACGACCAACCGAAGCCCTTACCTTCCTCCTTTGCTCCTAGTTTCTTCCAGAGTATTGTGTGGTCGTGCATGCTGAACCTTGGGAACCCTGCAGCTGACACTCTCTCCAAGACCTTGGCAGGTGGGTAACGGGTTTTGTTGATTTCCTTGAAGATGATCTTCTCGATCTCTCCCGCTTCCGGGCTGTCAGCGGGCACAATCTGTACGGCTATGTCGGCAGAGCCGGGCTTCTTTGCCGCGATTGGTACAAAGCCATAAGACATGCGATAAGTGGGATCTTTCATTTGTTCCTCGCTAAGCCCATGCTCAAAAGCGTCGATAGCTGCCTCAAGGTTCTTCGGGAGACCATAAGCCTTCTTGAGCGCAGATCTTTGTTCGGCACCGAACGAGACAAATTGGAGTGCAATCGGAAGGCGCTTTTCGAGACCGTACTGTGCACCAAACTCCTTCTTGAGGACTTCGTTGAAGTTTAACGCACATGACTGAATTTGGCACCGATGGCGTCGTCGATCCGACTTGTTGACCGATGCTCGATCTCATGTCTAATTTCGATTAAGAACTCAAGGTTCCTGGCTATGCCGCCCTTAATTGGGCACTGGCTTTGTTTCAGACAGTGCCCCAACTCCCAGAACTTGTCTGCTCCTTCCTTCGTTTTCTGGCCAGAGTACCGGTAATCGACGCCGGCTCGCTTGAACCAAGCGTGTAGGAGGTATGTCCACGCGATGATTATCGTGACAATGAACAGTTCGGCGCGAAAGGTAAGGCCAGCGCCATTAAACGTCTGGACGGCTGCGATCATAGCTTCTCGGGCTTTGATAAGCAGCTCATCACCCCGGAAACTTAACCCGGTCTCGTGGTCAATGTCAGGCCATATTGCAAGGAATACATCAAGGTCCTCATCACTCGCCTGCTTAATGGACTTGTGCTTCGTTTCACCCCGTATCTCGCTTACAAAGCGGTGATTCACCGAGCGTGTCGGGTGGGTGAAGTAGGCCAGGATGTCCTGGTCGGTTGTAAAGTGAGTTCCGCGATTTATCATCGCCTTTACGATTGCAATCTCCCAGTTCTCTAGCGTGTGTCCACGTCTGCTCGCCTTTCTGGCTTTATTATCCTCGTTGGTCATCCACTGCTTCCCCGAGATGATGTGGAAAACAAGCGTTTGCGGCTGAAAGCCGGCGCGCAGATCGCTTCCTAGTACAGCAGCGTTTGTGGAAATGCCGCATACGTCCGCGCTTGGACAAGGGGCGCATTCGCGTTCGGCATCGCCGGCTCCGCTCTTGCCCCATCACGTCCTTTGCGGCTGCCTCATGAGAAAGCGCAGGAAGAGTAGGGGGACTAATGAAGTAAAGGAAGATCGCGCCGGAGTTAGATGTGAAAGAAGCCCTGCCGCTGTCGTGACGGCCGCCGCAAGGGTGCGCCGCGCGTGCGCGCGGCCGGGCCATGCCCGCCCTTGCCCCGGCCGCCCCGCCGCGGCCGCCGGGCTGGGTCTCCGAGAAGGAGATCCAGCAG
>CALMVK010000334.1 GCA_937873145.1 uncultured Granulicella sp.
GACCGCGTGCGTCCGCCTGTCCGAACTACCGGGCGGAAGGTGTTCCGGTGTCAATGGAATCGGTGAGCTCTTGGAATCTGTCTAAATACTTCCTCCGACTCTGGTGTTTGTTGAATCTTTAGGGATGTATCCGAGTGATCTGATCGATGGGCCGTGGGCTGTATTGGAGCCGGTTCTGGTATCTGCTCTTGCTGAGGCAGCGGCGAGGCCGTCGTGGTGGCGGGCGGCCTCGCAAATACCCGGTTCGAAGGGTGCTGGACGCGATCTTGTATGTAGCGCGGACAGGTTGTCAGTGGCCGGAGAATGTTCCGCTCTGGCTGAGCTGCCACCAGCCGTTTCGCGCCTGGCTCGGCTGGAATAGAAGACTGAGCAAAGACTACGAACTCAACCCAGCATCTACGGAATGCTTCCTCTTCCTCGCAGCAACGATGGTCCTGCTCAGGCGTACCCAGAGTTCTTAGACAGGTTCTCAGGTCATCCGTGGATTATTACAGGCCGATGGCTTCCCGCTTCACTTCGGACAGATCATTGCCCAGCGTCGCGCACTTTGAATAGCTTAGAGTTAGCCGTGGAATTACCTTGCACCCTCTTCGGCGTAAGCTCTCTCCAGTTCTTCGGTCTTCTCTGAGAGCAGCCGGGATGCCGGTTTGATGAGGGCGGGGTCATCCAGCCGGATGCCAAGGGTGGCAAGGAGAGCTTGTGGCTCCACGTCGAACCCCCGGCGTAGCAGGACTTCGTATTTACCCGCGAAGTCGGGATCGGTGTGGCTCTTCTCGAAGAGTGCAACGGCGACCACTGAAGCGTACAGGTAGTTGACGAGGTATAGCGGGTCTTCGAAAACAAGCGATTTGCGCATCCATCCGCGCGATTGCCCGACGTCCGATGCCGGCCAGTATTCATATGGAGCAATGGATGTTCGAAACAGCGAATCTACTTCGGCCTGGTCGAGTATCTGCTTGCCAACGCTCTGTGTGTAAAGGCTCCTCTCGAACTCCGTCTCTTCAGCAGAGACGAACAGCTCTACCGTCAGCTTCCAAAGCAGCCGTTCCAGCGCATACGCCTTTTCCGCCGGTGTCTGGGCTATTTTTGTCGCATGCTCGAGCAGCAACAGTTCATTGAAGATCGCAAAGCCCTCGAAGAAGTAACTCGGCCCGGAATGTTGATAAAGCGGTGCACTGCCTGCGTTCATCAGCTCTCTGTGAATGGCATGGCCACCTTCATGGGCGATCGTGCTTACATTTCGTAGCGTCCCGTCGTAACCACTGTAGTAGAGCGCTGTAGGAACGCCGTCAATCGACGTTCCCGTTCGGGCGCGATGCGCTCCCCCATCAAGGTCCAGGCGGCCATTGGCCGGATCGAGGAGCGCGGCAAAGCGCTTTGTGTAATCCGTTCCCAGGGGCTGCAGCGCGTCAAGAATCAGGCGCTTTGCTTCCGGCAAGGGAATGGCAGGAGCTTTGGCGGCGGCAAGGTCTACCTCGGTGGAGAGTACCGGTGCGACGCCAAGAACCTTCGCGGCGTGTTGGGCCAAGACCTCCTGATAGTGACGGTACGCCGGGGCCTCGGCCTGCACCGCCGCCAGAGTCGTAGTCACCAGCGCATCGCTCAGTCCTCGAAGCTGGTACTTCCGGTCGGCTGCGTTCTTGTATCCCTGCGCGATGGCGTCCCTGTTTTCCAGGTCCACGATTGTTCCCAGCAGCGCGGCCTCTTCCGGTGCCGCCTGATCGTAGGCCTGATCCCAGGCGGTGAGGCCCCTTCTGCGTGTTGTCGTATCGGAGGCGGTCGCCTCTTTCGGACGCTTCAAACCACCTTCGATCCGGGCGTAATCGTCGTAGAGGCTGTTCAGCATCGGGGCGTAGACTTCACCGCGATAACGTTCGGCATCCACTGAGAGGGCGTGGGCGGCTTCCCGTTGCGCGGTCTGTGCGAGCAGCACGTAACGGCCTAACGAGGCAGTCTGGATGGGTGAAAGGCGTCGAAGCCGGTCGTCCATGGCTGCCTCCAGCACGGACTGGTCCGTATCGACCTCGGCTCGTGCCTTCTTTGCGGCCTGATCCAGCGTATCCTCCAGCGTCCGTACTTTCAGAAACGCCTCATGCTTCCTGAGAGCCGAAAGAAGCGCTTCGCAGCGATCAAGCTCTTGGGTCACCGATTCGGCATTTGAGGATGCGATAGCCGAAACTTCAGGTGCGGCCCGGGCATGCAGGGCAGCACGGCTCGTCGACTCTTCTGCGTTGGACGAAAAGTACAGCGTCGGCGAAAGATGCGCTGTAGCGAGATCGGCCTGGGCCCGGACAGCCGGTGTGCAGAAAAGACACACGCATGTGATGGCAGATGCAAGGGGCATTCCGCGCATGCATCGATGGGCGGGCTCGTTTCGTTTCGTACTTTCTTTCCAGATCGCAGAATCCATAGAACATCGTTACAAATTGCCGCCATGGAAGTCTTTCTTCAGACAAGCTTTTTGCACCGGATTA
>CALMVK010000335.1 GCA_937873145.1 uncultured Granulicella sp.
GAGGTGCTCGTGGTGACGAAGTTCGTCGCGCAGGGCGGCGAGCTGGTCCTGGATCGGGTGGGCGGGGGTGGCGCGAGGCATGGAGGTCGGTCGGCGTGGGGTCCAGATGCGAGATCAGGTGGAGTACAGCCCTTGGACTACTCTACCTTTATTCCACCGGCGTTTCATCGACGCGCTTGTAGTTGGCTGGAACGGCAAATTGCGTCCCGTTCGGCTCTCCTCGCTCCACGTCGGAGACTGCCACGATCTGCTCGCCTGTTCGCGGATCGTTGTGCTTGATGATCATGTAGATCGAGAGGTCGGGGGAGTACCAGTATTCGTCGACCACGAGGACGTCTTTTCCCGTTCCGCTTATCGCTGCGGGAACGGTTCGGGAGCGCCGAATACCGCGCAGCGTGACCGGTCCGAGGGCCTGCTGGCCTAACTCCTCCTCTTTTAGCAGTGGATCCTGCTGCGGGAGCCGCTGTGGCACGGAGTTGGACGGGGCGAGCGGTGCATGCTTCAGCACGATGTCTTGAGCGATGTGCGTCGATGGATTGAGGTACGTGTTCAATCGAGTGACTGGATCGTAGATGTGCGCAGACAGCAGCCTTGGCTCATCCTGGAATGACGGAGGCACTAACTGACGGCGCTCGTTATAGATTCTGCCCGAAGACTGCCGCGCGATGTGGTTAATGGTCTTTCGAACTCTCACGGACCCGTCCGGAAGCTGCTCCTGTGAGACGATCTGCACCTTGGCGGTGAAGGGCGCGTTCGGGACCGGCGTGATAAAGATTCCAGGTATCTGGATTTGTACCCCGCGGTAAACGGGAGGCAAGGGCTGTCCGCTTGCGCCTTCTGTTGTGGGGAGCGTTGCTCCGGAGGGCGCCTGGTTTAAGGGCGCCTGACCGTAGGCTGCTCCTGAAAAGACCACCAGCAATTCCAAGAACACTGCGCGCGTCATTGTCATCTGCCTTGCCCTTGCCGAGAAGAATAGCGTACGCCGGTGCAGGTCAAGACATTCTTTTAGGAAGAATTTGCGGCCTTAACGGTGAGGTGAGATGCGCACACGAAGAGACCACGCGGACAAGCTATGCTCAGCAAGATGGAACCTGTAACGCATCTGCTGACGGGCGCGGTGTTGGCGCGGGCCGGGCTGAACCGCAAGGCGGCGTACGCGACGGCGGCGATGACGATTGCGGCGGAGTTTCCGGATATCGATACGGCCTGGTCGGCGCTTGGGCCGGTGACGGGGTTCCAGCACCATCGTGGCATCACGCATACGTTTGTGGGCGTGCCGTTTGAGGCGGCGCTGCTTGTGGGCGCGTTTTGGCTGCTGCATCGTTGGTGGAAGCGGCCGCAGTGGAGAGCGCCGGTGAGCTGGGGCTGGCTCTATGCCGGCTGCCTGCTCGCGCTGCTGAGTCATCTGCTGCTGGATTGGACCAACAACTACGGCATCCGGCCGTTCTTCCCGTTCAACGCGCGGTGGTATGCGGGGTCGTTCGTCTTTATCGTGGAGCCGGTGCTGCTGGCGCTGCTGATCGGCGCGCTGGTGCTGCCGTGGCTGTTCGGTCTCATTAACGCAGAGGTGGGCGCACGCAAGCCGAAATTTACAGGGCGCGGATGGGCGATTGCCGGGCTGGTAGGCATAGCAGCGTTGTACGCGCTGCGTTATACGGAGCATGGGAAGGCGTTAGAGATCGCAGCGCAGAACCAGCCGCCGGACACCGAACGCATCTTTGCCAGTCCGGAGCCGACCAATCCGTTTGTCTGGCACGTGGTGCTTGAGACACCGGCGCTCTACCAGCGTATGGTGATCGACACGCATCGCGAACTGGTGCTGCCGGCCAGCCCAGCGGATACGTTCTACAAACCGGAGACGACGCTGGCGTTGCTGGCGGCGAAACGCACCTACCTGGGCGAGGTCTACCTGGACTGGTCGATGTTTCCGGTGCTGTCCGAGGGACAAGTGGACGACGACCCGCGGCATCCGCTGAAGGCGGTGACGTTTACCGATATGCGCTTCCTGTATGACACGTCTCTGCTGAGGACGAGCAGCCGGACGCCTCCGCTGGGAGCGACGGTGATCCTGGACATGGCGGCTCCGGAAGGGCAGCGGGTGGTGGAGATGACGATGGGTGGGCGTGTGCAGAAGTAAGTCCTGGAAACGCGGATCAGAGGGATAAAAACGAATAAGAGTGGACTTGTGAGTGACTTTCTACCTCTGAACATTCAGGGCTAACCTAGGACGCAAATAATTCCCCGTGCAGCCTAGGCCATCTTCTCTTATCCGTTTTTGTCCCTCTGATCCGCGTTACGGTTCCGTTTGCGGTCGTTCGATATGACGATGCGCTTGAATGTGGCTTTTGGTCCGAAACATAGGACGAAGCCGACCTCTTTTATTGAACTGCGCAGATAATGAAGCAGTTGTGCTTCATGAAACTTGGTAATGACTTCGGCGGTCTTCAGTTCCAGGATGACGCGGTCTTCGACGATTAGATCCGCATAGAAGGTGCCCACTAGAATGCCTCGGAAGTAGACCGGTGTGGCAACTTCCTCTTCCACTTTCATTCCTGCCTGTTGAAGCGCAATCAGCATCGATCGCCGATAGACCGAAACCAGGAAGCCAAATCCCAGTTCGTTGGCGACCTGGTAGAACGTAGCGATGATCCGCTCCGTCAACTCTGAGTGTTGGCCTTCAAACCGCGTCGTCACGCGTGACTTCTAGTTGCGAGGTCTCCTCTACCGGCAGCACAATCCCGCGGCGGCGGTCGAAGATCTTGCGCAGGATGTAGACGGCGAGGGCGAAGATGATCGCGCCTACCGTGCCCAGCACCAGGTTCATGTGCTGGCGCATGACGTGCAACGCCGTGTTCAGGATGGCGGGGCCGTAGACGATCACCAGGACCGATTCGATGAGGAAGCGCAGAAACTTGCCGGAGCAGATGGCCAGGAAATAAGAGAGCGGGCGCATCTCGAAGACGCCCGCGGCCAGCTCGAAGATCTTGACCGGCATGGGCGGAGGGCACATGGCCGGAAGCATGATGGCGAGGAACTCCTGCTTCTCGAAGCGGTCGCGGAGCCGCTCATACCGGTTGCGGTTAATGCGCTTGAGCAGAAACAGCTCGCCCCCTGCGCGGCCGACGTAGTAGGGCAACATGCTGCCGATGGCGGAACCGACGGCTGCCATGAACGCGTAGAGGATCGCCCGGGCAGGGTTTTGTACGCCGTAGCTGACGATGAGCGGATCGAGAAAAGGCAGTGGCAGCAACGCAGAGTCGAGGGTCGAGAGTGCAAGCAGACCCCAGATACCAAACGGCTTGAGCACAGCAATCAGCCACAGCTTGGCTTTGAGCAGCCAGGCGCCGATCTTGGCCCAGGGAACCTTCAGCAGGAACGCGGCCACGGGCGTCATGGCTGCGCTCTGTGCGGCAAGGCGTGGTGATTGGCGTGGCCACGCAGCAGGTCGAGCGCGTGAGGCAGCAACTCGAGGATGGCAGCAAGCGAGGTTTCAGCGCCGACCGGGCTTCCGGGAAGATTGACTACCAGCGTTTGGCCGATGCAGCCGCAGATGCCGCGGCTGAGTGCAGCAAGCGGGGTCTGCCGAGCGCCTTCCGCGCGCATACGCTCACTGAGGCCCTCGACGAAGCGGTCGCAGACCAGACGTGTGGCTTCCGGGGTCACGTCGCGGATCGTGAGGCCTGTACCGCCGGTGGTGACGATCAGGTCCACCTGCGCCGCGTAGTGACGCAGAGCGTGGGCGATCTCACCCAGCTCATCCGGTAGTGTGGCCGCCTGCAGGTGCAGCATGCCGGAGGTCTGCAGACTGCGCACGACCGCCGGTCCGGAACGATCCACCTGCGTACCGGCTGCGCAGCGGTCGCTAATGGTGAGCACGACGGCTCTTGCATCACTTTGAAATCCAGAGATCACTGACTCCAGTCTAATTGCGACCGGGCAACGCGTCTTGCCGCCAAGGTACGGCCTCCTCCACTACACTGGAGATGCGCTGCCGTGGCCGTTGCGGCCGGCTGCCGCAGGAACGTTACGCAGCCGGAGAACTTATCCGCGATTCTGAACGTCTGAGCTAAGTAGTCCTCCAATGCCCTTGACAGAGACTCCTGACAATCCGTCGCAGACGCCCCCTCGTGAGCAGGCTCCGGCCGCTCCGCGAAAGGTGCAGGCCGGGCGCCATGGTGAGCTGGAGCAGCACGAACTGCTGCAGATGCTGGACGCGATCGACGATGAGCGCGCGCGCGGCCGCTTCCGTGAATCGATCTATATCTCTGTTTTTGTTTATCTGGCGCTTGCCTGGTTCCTGCTGTATGGGCCCAAAGTGTTGTTCCATCAAGGCAAGATCGTGCTGCCGGCCGATGCGATTCGCCAGCACGAAAAAGAGCTGACCTTCCTCGACCTGCCGAAAGATCTGTCGAAGGTCCCCACGCCGAAGTCCGCAAAACCCGTGCCGCAAAAGACCGCTCCGCGCCAGCTCGATCGCAAGACACTGGAGCAACTGCAGGCGATGCGTCGGGCGGCCGAAGCTCCGAAACCACCACCGCCGCCGCGCAGCTTACCGGAAGCGCCGAAGCCTCAGCCGGTGACTCCGCCGCAACAGGCGCGTGTGGAGCCGACGCCGACGCCCCTGCCGAAACCGGTTCCGGTGCGTCCGGCTCCCTCGTCGTCCGCGGCGGCGATTCCGGATGCGCCGCGCCCCAACTTTGGGAGCGCTCCTTCGGCTTCACAGAACATGCGTGATCTGGAGCGAGGGGCTGCAAGAAGCCATGGGGCGAGCGGCGCGGGAAGCTTCAGCGCTCCCGTGGGCCATACAGGCGGGAGCGGCGAGGCGGAGATTCTTTCGCCTACCTTGGGGGTCGACTTTGGGCCCTACATTAACCGTCTGCTGATGCGCATTCGCGAAGCGTGGATTCCACTTTTACCCGAAGAGACCGAGCCCCCGCTGAACAAGGAAGGCACTACGCTGATTCGCTTCCGTATCGATCCCGACGGACGCCTGAGCTACATGCATCTCGATGACAGCACCCACGATCCGGCAATCGATATAGCAGCGTGGAGCAGCATTAAGAGCCAAGGACAGTTCCCTCCGCTGCCGGCAGAGTTTACAGGGCCTAATCTGGACTTGCGTATCCAGTTCGTCATCTCGCACAAATACGCTCAGGAGCGCTAAGCTGTTGCGCGTCCACGCGGACCCGGAATGACGGACAATAGAGGTAGAGGTTGAAGCTTGTGCCGAAGAACGCCGCTGTTTTCACCCTGACTGCTGCTGTATTGGTTGTTGCCGGTTGCCATCCAACCCACTCGGCCGATGTGGTTGCGACCGTAAACGGGCATCCCATCCTGCGTACGGAGCTGGACCAAGCGTACGACGCGCAGTTGAGCGACTCCGAGCAGGATGGAAAGCCTTCCGCGGAGCAGGCCGATGCGCAGAAGCTCGGGCTGCTGGATAACCAGATCGTTCCCGGAGAGATCGTCGCGCAACGTGCGGCCAAGATGAATCTGACCGCCACGCCGGAAGAGGTGGATGCGAAGTTTGCCGAGATGAAGGCTCCCTACAGCGAAGAGCAGTTCAACCAGCTCGTTGCGCAGCGCCATACGTCGAGCGAGCAGATCAAACACGACATCCGGCGCACGCTTACCATTAACAAGCTGCTCAACAAGGAGATCAACTCCAAGATCACGATCTCGGACTCCGACATCGCGAGTTACTACGCGCTGCATAAGAACGAGTTCAACAACAAATTTCCGATGTATCACCTGGCACAGATTCTGGTGACCACCACGCCCTCGGCTCAGCCGGGAAATCTGCAGGGGAGCAAGGCGACGACGGACGGCGAGGCGCGCAAGAAGATTCTCGCGCTTCGCAATCGCGTTGAATCTGGGGAGGACTTTGGTTCGCTCGCGATGAATTTCTCTGAGGACCCCAGAAACTCGGCGTCCGGCGGCGATATGGGCACGCTCGCAGAACCCGATCTGATGAAGACGCCTCCCGTCTACGATGCTATTGCCAAGCTGAAACCAGGGCAGGTGACCGACATCATCCCCTTTCCGGATGCCCAGGACCCAAAGAAACCTGGCGGCTACGTTATCTTTCAACTGCTCTCAAAAGATCCGGCCGGTCAGCACGATGTGTCCGAACCGCAGATCCAGCAAAAGATCCGGCAAGGCCTGCATGACAATCGCTCGCAGCTCTTGAAGGGCGCGTACTTCGAGATGCTCCGGGATCAGGCGAAGGTCGAGAATTTTTTTGCCGAGCAGATATTCAAGACAGACGCCCAGTAGATCGCGGGGTAAGCTTTCGATCAAGCAGTAGAAGCCGATCGAACATCGACGGCTGGGGTGGTCGATTGGCAGATCCTTAACTAGTGACTGGGGTGCGCATCTTTAGGGTGGCGCGGCGCATTATTTCGACTTCGGCTGGAGCAAACATGTCCGGCGTAAACTCGCCGACGACGACGTAGCCTGGTTCGTCGCCGAGTGCGGCTGAGATCTGATTCCAGCGCAGGAAGGGTGAGGTAGTCGGTAGGACAATCATGCGCCGCTTCGGCTCAGGAATGGCGAAGTAGCCGATCCAAAT
>CALMVK010000336.1 GCA_937873145.1 uncultured Granulicella sp.
ATTGAACTAGCGACAGGGGAGCGGCGAAGCCTTGCCAGAGAAGAAAAGGATGGAGCGCCATTGCCAGAGGGTGCTCGCGTCTTCAGAATTGGTGATTTGACGAAACCAGGCCCGGGTAGTCGGTTTGATTTCGAATTTGACGGACGAATGTACAGTCCGGGCAAGCGATGGTGGGGGACAACCCCAGATGGCTTGTCAGCCTTGGCACGGGCAAAACGCCTGAGCGCAGTCGGAAATGGGATCTATTACGTACGATTTGCCGATGATTTTCCTCTCCAACCCCTCCAGAATTTGTGGAGTGATACGGCAACCGGCGGCTTTGTGGAGGAGAAGCTGTACGTAGTACAGACGAACTCCAAGGTCATAGCTCGTTGTTTGTTAATGTGCACCGATCCCGGCGATCTCGTCCTCGACCCAACCTGTGGCTCTGGAACCACGGCTTACGTCGCCGAGCAATGGGGTCGCCGCTGGCTTACCTGCGACACCTCCCGCGTTCCGCTGGCCCTTGCTCGCCAGCGGCTGCTGACCGCGACGTTCCCCTGGTACAAGGTCAAGGACGGCAGCGAGCATCCTTCCTCCGGGTTTGAGTACCAGCGGCGGCAGAACCGCAAGGGCGAAGAGGTGGGCGGCATCGTGCCGCACGTCACGCTCAAGTCCATTGCCAACAACGAGCCGCCAGAGGAAGAGGTCTTGGTGGACCGGCCGGAAGAGGACAAGAACGTCACTCGCATCACCGGCCCATTTGTCTTTGAGGCGACGATCCCGACGCCGTTCGACGTAGACGGTGCAGAGAAGCCGGAGACGGAGCGTGCGGCCGAAGAGACGCCGAGCGAGCAGGCGGGCAGCTATGCGGATCGGATGCTCGACATTCTGCGGCGTAGTCCGCTGCTGCGCCTAGAAGGTAACCGTACGGTGCAGCTGCATAATATTCGCCTATTGACGCGTACTCTGGCTGGCCTGCTGGAGGCGACGGTGGATGCGACAGCCGAAGGGCAGACACCCACGCTGACCGATGCAGTAGACGAAGCTGCGGAACGCAATGGTTCATTGCTGACGGGGATAACGCGCAAGCCCGTTGCCATCGTGTTTGGACCGGAGAACGGCAGCATCTCCGAAGGCCTGGTCTACGGTGCGGCGAAGGAGGCAGCAGCCAAGGACTATACGCACCTGTACTGCATGGGATTCGCTATCGAGCCGAACGCGCGGCAGTTCATCCAGAGCTGCGATGAAGTGATGGGTGTGCCGGCAACGTATGTGCAGGCGACTATGGACCTGAATATGGGCGACCTGCTGAAGAACATGCGGTCGAGCCAGATCTTCTCCGTATGCGGACTGCCGGATGTGGCGGTAACCAAACGAACGGATGGTCGATATCACGTGGAGCTGAAGGGTCTGGACGTATTCGACCCGATCACCATGGAAAACCACCATGCCAAGGGTGACGACGTACCGGCCTGGCTACTGGATACGGACTACAACGGCATGTGCTTCCACGTGACGCAGGCGTTCTTCCCGCGCACCAGTGCCTGGGACGCTTTAAAGAAAGCGTTAAAGGCAGATTACGAAGCCAGCCTGTGGGACCACCTGGCCGGTGCGGTGAGCGCACCGTTTGAAGCGAATGCGACAGGACAGATTGCGGTCAAGGTCATCGATGATCGTGGCAATGAACTGATGGTGGTGAAGGACCTAAAGGAGGCCAGATGAGCGAAAAGATGCCGCAGTACTCAATCACAGTGGGTGAACTTCGAAGAGCTTTGGAGCCCTTCCCTGACGACTGGGAACTCACCTTCGGCAGTGGAAACCTCGAGTTCTACCGCACTAAAGCTAGAGGCGAGAAGCTGGTTCAAATTGAGTTCAATCAGAACACTTGGCCTGTACATCTGGATAATGCATGAGTGCCAATGAGGTCAGCCAACCGATCCTGAACAGCCCATTCCGTGAGCCGGAATGCTTCTGGTACCTGCGAGAGGGTGAGACGCCGCAGAAGAGAGACGGGCGGCGGCCGTCCTTTGTCTTTGAGCCGCGCGACCAACGTACCTCCTGGTCTACCGATGACCGCATCCTCGCGCCCTCCACGCTGTACACCGGCGCGTATGAGCTGGTGATGGTGAACCTGATCCGGGAGCGGCTGCAGGCTTGGGAAGAGTCCGGTTACGCCGGGGCCACACGTACGACGGCGGAGCTGCTGGCGTACTGGCAGGATGAGGGCCGAGAGAAACGGCTCTTTTACGCGCAATTGGAAGCGGCCAAGACGATCATCTTCATGACGGAAGCGCGGCAGGACTTTCTACAAGGAATCGCAGTCCCACGGGATGAGCCAAGCGTCGAACGAAAAGAATCTGGGTACGCAGGCTTTCTGCGCTATGCCTGCAAGATGGCTACCGGCTCCGGCAAAACGACTGTGATGGGAATGCTGACGGCCTGGAGCATCCTGAACAAGGTTGCGAGCCGTGGCGATAAGCGATTCTCAGATGTTGTGGTGGTTGTCTGCCCCAACGTCACCATTCGGGATCGCCTGACCGAGCTGCAATCGGAGCGAGGCGAGGCAAGCATCTATCGCACGCGCGACCTGGTGCCAGCGCACCTGATGCCGCAGCTCGCGCAGGGAAGGGTGCTGGTGACGAACTGGCACATCTTCGAGCCGCAGAGCGTGCAAACCGATGGTGCCAAGGTGGAGAAGCGAGGCGTGCTGGTGAGGACGCGTGAGGCCATCCGCATCGGCCCGAAGACTACGACGGCTCGGAACAAAAGGTATTTGACTCTTGAAGAGTATGAGCGGCAGGTCTCGCGCGGTCTGCTGACGGTAATTGATGTGGAGACGGAACCGAAGACCGGAGCGCTCAAGAAGGTCTTTGTGGAATCGGCACGCTACGTGGAGAGCGATACTGCTCTGCTGCAACGTGTGCTGGGCCGTGACATCGGTGGCAAGAAGAACATCCTGGTGCTGAATGATGAAGCGCACCATGCGTACCGCATCGCTGAAGAGGTCGCGGACGATGACGACGAAGAGAACGAGGATGAAGAAGACGACCTGCTGACGGATAAAAAGGAAGCCACGGTCTGGGTGGAAGGTCTCGACCGCATTCAGCGGATGCGTGGAATCAACTTCTGCGTCGATCTTTCCGCGACTCCGTACTTTGTAGGGAGAGTGGGACAGGAGACAAACAAGCCCTTTCCCTGGGTGGTAAGCGACTTTAGCCTGATCGACGCGATTGAATCCGGCCTCGTAAAAGTTCCCCAGCTCGCGGCACGGGACAACACCGGCGCGGAAATCCCTGGCTATCGCAACATCTGGGAATGGATCATGCAGCCGGGCCGGCTAACGGCACGGGAGCGCGGTGGCACCCGCGCCAACCCTCAGCCAGAAGCAATTTTGAAGTGGGCGCAGCAGCCCATCACCATGCTCGGGAGTCTCTGGCAGGCAGAGTTTGAGCACTGGAAGAGTGAAGGCCGGAACCGGGCGCCGGTGTACATCCTGGTGGTGAAAAACACAAAGCTGGCGAAGGTCATCCACGAATGGATCGCGGAAGATAAAACACCCGCAGGGCTGCCGCCTGCCCGCCTGGAACAGCTACGCAATCGGGACGGGCGCACGGTGACGATCCGCGTGGATTCCAAGGTGGTGAAGGAGACGAACACCGACGGCGCAAAGGGCGACGAAGCGCGATGGATGCGCTTCACCCTGGACACCGTTGGGAAGACAGATTGGACGCACGACAGCCAGGGCCAGCCGATCTACCCGGAGAAGTTTGTGGAGACGGCAACCAAGCTGAAACGGCCGCTGCATCCTCCAGGGCGTGACGTGCGCTGCATCGTGAGCGTGGGCATGCTCACGGAAGGCTGGGACTGCAACACGGTCACGCACATCGTCGGTTTGCGGCCGTTCATGTCGCAGCTCCTGTGCGAACAGGTTGTGGGTCGCGGGCTGCGCCGAGCAAGTTACGCACTCGGAGAGAACGACCTGTTTTCGGAAGAAGTCGCCACAGTGTTGGGTGTTCCGTTTGAGGTGGTGCCGTTCAAAGCCAATAAGCAGGCGGCTCCAGAGCCCCGCGTCAAGCGACATCATGTTCATGCACTTTCTGAGCGATCAGGCTTGAAGATTACCTTTCCGCGTGTGGAAGGCTACACACAAGCCATACGGAACAAGATCGTTTTCGATTGGGAGAACGTGCCTCCACTGCGAATCGATCCGCTGCACATTCCAACGGAAGTGGAGATGCGCGGTCTGAGTGTGACGGATCGCGGCCGGCTAACCATGAGCGGCCCTGGAAAGGCATTGCAGGCCGATTTGGAAGAGTTTCGGAAGCGTCATCGGATACAGCAGCTTGTCTTCGAATGCGCTCAGCGTCTGACGCGGGAATACTGCGCTCAACCAGGTGCGACGATCCCTGCTCATGTGCTGTTTCCTCAGCTTGTACCCGTGGTGGAGCGTTACCTGCGCGAAAGAGTAGAAGTCCTGCACGGTGGGGACTTGAAGGATGCCTTTCTGTCACCCTACTTCGGTTGGCTGATCGAAGTGCTGCGAGAGCATGTTCGGCCGGATCTGGCGCAAGGTGAAGCTCCTGAGATTCCGCGCTATGAAGAGAATCGCGTCGGAGGGTCCACCGCCGATGTGGACACCTGGACCAGCAAAGAGGTCCGGGAAGTCACACGAAGCCATGTAAACTTCGTGATCGCCGACACACAACAATGGGAACAAGCTGCCGCGTTTATCCTGGATACTCATCCACGTGTTAAGGCATTCGTTAAGAATGCGGGTCTTGGGTTCGGCATTCCGTACCTG
This sequence comes from uncultured Granulicella sp., assembly GCA_937873145.1. Lineage (GTDB taxonomy): Bacteria > Acidobacteriota > Terriglobia > Terriglobales > Acidobacteriaceae > Edaphobacter. The sequence continues at coordinate 4,784 of CALMVK010000336.1, forward strand.
CACAATGGGCAGATGCACGATTATGTGCCTGATTTCCTTGTGCGGCTTCATGACATGCCGGATACCACCGTTATTCTGGAAACGAAAGGGTTCGACTTGCTTGCTGACGTCAAGGCAAGTGCGGCGGCTCGATGGGTGGATGCGGTCAACGCAGATGGAAGCCATGGACGATGGCGGTACGAACTTGCACGGAATGTATCCTCGGTCGGGGAAAAGCTCAATTCGGTCACTTTTGCGTAAAGGTGTATTTCGTTATTTCTTTGAAGGTTCGCCCACCGCGCTCACGTCACGGAAGATCGCTTAATAAAGAAAACAGCCGTTTTCTTTATTAGTGCTGGAATTTAGTAAAGCTACGCAGCTTTACTTTTACGCATATTGCGTAGATAATTACGCATTGTGCGTATGTCTCCCATTCTCGAAGCACTCTTCCCGGAAGTCCGGGCCAAGGTGCTGGCTGCCGTTTTTG
>CALMVK010000337.1 GCA_937873145.1 uncultured Granulicella sp.
CGGGCGGTGCCGTGCTGGACGACTTCATCACCACGTGAACGATGGCCAAGCGAGCGAGCCTTTGCAGTTGCTGTTGCGGTTGTTCTTGCCGTTGCGGTTGATTTTGCCTCTGCCCACCGCAGGTGCGCGTAGTTTGTGAAACAAACTAGGTACCGCGCATTAGTAGCTAACGAACGTTTACGCCTGCACGCTCTTGATTGTATCCTAGGACGCATGGCCAGGGCGAACCCAAAGAGCATCCAGGAACTCGAAGCACAGAAGAAAGCAATCAAAGAGGCAGCGGCAGCGGAGGTCGCAGCCATCCGCAAAGCGACAGCGGAGAAGGTCGCAGCACTCAAGAGCAGCGAACGACGGCTGCGAGCGCTGGATATCCGAGAGCAAAAGAGACGTGAGAACCACGCCAAAATCCTCATCGGTGTGGCCATGATCCATCAGTGTCAGATTTCGGAGGGTTCAGCTGGCAAGTTCAAGGCGCTGCTCGAAGAGTTCTATTCCGATTCGCCCGAACGCCTCAAAGCCTCGCTCTTCGGTTTGACCCTGGCGGTCAAAAAACCCGAAAGCGATACAGAACAGGATTAGTTTCGGTCACTGGTATTTACGTTTTTTGAAAGCAGCGAGTTCATTGGGTCCAAGCTTGAACCACTCTCCATTTGCTCGCAAGCTATCGAAACGACGATGCCAGTACGCTTCGATACCAGAAGGATCATCCGTTTTGATCGCATGCTCCAACGAGACGGTTTCAGGTAGGGAGATGCGGATCTCCTTAACCCGTCGCTCAAGCTCATCACTTCGACCAATTTTGTAGTGATTGCCTGATCGTAGAGGTAAACAAATCCTTCGGTGCGCTGCTTATGGATTAAGGATGCAGTCTGACGAACTTCAGGCAGAAGCAAGGCCACATCCTGATATTTCTCTCTGGCACCCACATACTGGGTGAGGGCTGCTAAAAGATCCGAACGGCTCGGGAAGTGGTTCGCTATGGCTCCGTGGCTTGGAAATGATGGATTCGCTCTACGGTAGAGTTTCATTTCTGCAGATGTCGGAAAGTGTGCGTAGCTGCGGCAGGCCTTTGCTATTTGGTCGAGCACATCTTCTGTTACAAAACGACCCTGGAGTTTATTGTTCTCTAGTCCAGCCTCGGATAAAGCATCACTCCATCTCGCCCAGAAAACTCCGCTCCATTGTCCTTCTTTGATGCCTGTCTCACGGGCGAAAACCTGCTTGCCCGGAGACTCCCCGCTCGCAGCAGCTAGTCGTTTGATCTCGTTCAGAATGTGATCGCGCATAGGTTAGTAAGCTAAGCTTTTTTGGCGACTAGACGTACATCCAAGCTCATGCCTACCGCCTCGGCATACCGGATGAGAGTTCGCATGTTGACGTTCTCGGGACGCCGTTCGGTGCGGCTGAGCTGAGGGGTACTGGTGCCGATCTTCTTGGCGAGTTCGGCCTGAGTGAGTCCCTGCCGCTTCCTCTGATCGGCTAGTTGGAGCCCAATGCCGAGAACCTTGGTCTCTTCCTCGAATGCCTGGCGGACGGTTGGATCGGCGAGCTGCTGGTCGAGATAGCTGTCCCATGCGTTTTTCATCTGCGCTTGTTCTCCTTTGCCGGTGTTCGTGGTGCGGTCTTCTGTCCGGTTCTTGCCGCCAGCCTGGACTCGTGGCTGGCCATCCTGGCCCGTCCGATCTTCTTGTCCGATTCCTCAACAGCTGCAGTGGCCTTGGTGAAGCCATGCAGGAGGATGGCAGTGCGATCCTCGTCGAAGAAGTACAAGACGCGATACCGGGTCTTGCCGACTCTTAGCCTGGCCTCGCGGAGTTTGCCCTCGATCTGCGAGGTATAGGGATAGTCGAGCGTCGGCCCTCCCGTCCTGAGCAGCTCGATCCGGGCGAGCACCTTGCCTCGGACATCCTGCGGCACGGTGTCGAGCCAAGCGCGTACCGGGAATGAGCCATCGTCGCCGGTGTAGAAGTCGATCTTCCAAACTTCCGGCACAGGCGAACTCATACCCCCAACTTATCATATTTGATAAATTGATCCGGCCCGACACCCCGCTTGCTTGCGGATTTCTGGCTCTAGGCTCCCTGGCCTCGTGGCGGTGCTTGTGTCGTGTTTTTGGCATGGATGCTTCACTCGCCGCGTTGCGGCTTGTTCTGGATGCCTCTCCGTTCGATTGCCAAGGCATTCAATCGTTAGCCACAACCGCTAGACCAACCCCACTCTCATTAGGAAGGTTTTGCTTTTGCTGTTGCTTCTGCCGGGTTTGGGACGTATCTCCAAGAAAATGGGCCGTTAGGCCCTTAGCCCGCGTCCGAAGGACGTGCTCCCCTTGTTTTCCACGGATTCATCGTTTTCGGCCAATCTACATCCTGCTATTCCTCTTGTTCTTCTTGTACTTCTTGACTTCCTTATATGCAGAGCCAAACTGCCCCCGGAAGTCCCCTAAACTGCCCCCGGAAG
>CALMVK010000338.1 GCA_937873145.1 uncultured Granulicella sp.
ATACTCAGTTCATGGTGACGGAGTTCGGCTCCGCAAACATGAAAGGGCTCTCTTCGACAGAACGCACAGAAGCTATCCTAGGTCTGCTCACCCTAAATTTCTCAATAAGCTACTGCCTCGGCACGGGAATTGAATTTAGTCTGAACGGTGCCTGTCGAAGTCAGGTGATCGGCATTTGATTCAGTGTCAATGCTTGTAAGCAAGTGCTTGTATCGAAGTAGATCGAGAATTGGACGCGGTTTGTTCGGCAGCCTGCGCTCGAGCGCCAAGATACTGGCAGTTCTTCTAAAGAGTAATGCCACACGGCTCGCGAGACTTATCAGGATCATGGCAGAGACACCGGCGACCGAGGGATAGCCGGAGTCTCGCTTTTACTGTATCTGCATGACGGCTAGTTCATTTCCAGCAGGATCGGTGAAGTGGAAGCGGCTACCTCCTGGGAACTTGAACGTTGGCAGGGTGATGGTTCCGCCAGTCTGGCGTACCCGTTGCTCCATGTCCTCAATGTTGTCCGTTTCGACAATGACAAGAGGTGCTTTGGTTCGGTGCTCCTCTCCTGCATGGAAACCGCCCTCCACACCGGCTGCGGAGAAGGCAGCGTAGTCAACGCCCCAGTCTTGGAAAGACCAGCCGAACAGAGAACCGTAAAAGGCTTTCATCTCCTCTGTGCTGGTTGCGGGAAGTTCAATATATGCGATCTTGTTGGTGGACATTCCTCTCCTGAGTGCGCAGGATGCGCAGTTTTCGCGATGAGCCTACGTCTGATGTGCGGCGAAAAGAACGCATGCGGGTAGAGGCTGCTCGATGCGGGCTAACGAGAACGAGACGAGTCTACTAAAAGCGTTCGCTTGTAGCCAATGGAATTCGTATCAAACGGATCTCATACCAGTCAGGGAAGCTGGGCAGCAAAAGCGGCGTCAAGCGGCAAACTCTAACCTTGAGGTCTTTGCAAGGATTGGGGAAGGGTCAATACGGGGATTCCGGCTGTGCCGGAATGACGGCGGGTGTGGGGTGGTTTGGGTGTTTGGCTACCTATGCGGCTTGGCAGTAATGATGAATCGAGAGCCGGCTTCACGGTAACACCGCGTCAGAGACAGGGGACAATGTTGGATCGGTCCATCGTTGTCTCAACTTATCTCTTGTGATGACAATAGCTAAGAATGCAATTGCAAACATGCAAATTAGGTTGTGATGTGTAATTTTCAAGCCTGGCCGGGCCAAGGAACAGAGATAGCCAAACAATCCATGCGAGCGCGCAAGCAGCAGTTACGAACAAAATAATACTTCCAAGGATTCATTCAGCCCTTCTTTTGTGCGTCCAGCGCCTATGTTGACTTAGCAGGAATAGACACACGTTGCGGAGTAAGCGTAAATGACTCAGGGCTTGTTGTGCGTTGGACGCCCAACAAGCCCTGAGTCGTTTTTG
>CALMVK010000339.1:0-8539 GCA_937873145.1 uncultured Granulicella sp.
ACTCCGCGTTGGCTGCGGCTGACGAAGTCGATCAGGTAGCGGACGTGCTCGCCGCTGCCTCCCGCGTCCATTTGTCCGCGCAGTTCTTCAAGAGCCTGTGAGACGTTGCGGCCGCTGCCGGTCAGGATGCGGTAGGCTGCGCGCAGCTCGCGAAGCTGCTCCGGGGTGAAGCCTTTGCGCTCGAGGCCGACCTTGTTGAGGCCGTAGGCGTGGTTGTCGCGGGCGACCGAGGTGAGCGAGTACGGCAGCACGTCCTGGGTGATGGTGGTGCCGCCGCCGACGTAGGCGTAGCGGCCGATGGTGCAGTGCTGGTGCACGGGGCAGAGCGCGCCGACCGTGGCGAAGTCCTCGACTGTGACGTGGCCGGCGAGTGTGGCGGCGTTGGCGAGGATGCAGCCGTTGCCGATCGAGGAATCGTGGCCGATGTGGGTGTAGGCCATGATGAGGCAGTCGGAGCCGATGCGGGTGAAGCCTCCGCCGCCGGCGGTACCGCGCGAGATGGTGACGTACTCGCGGATAGAGTTGTGGTTGCCGATACGCAGCTCAGTGGGCTCGCCGCTGTACTTGAGGTCCTGCGGCGCGATGCCGAGGCAGGCGAAAGAGAAGACACGATTGCCGCGGCCAAGGGTCGTATGGCCGTCGAGGACAACATGCGAGACCAGCTCGCAGTCTTCGCCGAGCGTAACGTTTGGGCCGATGGTGCAGTACGGGCCGACGGTGCAGCTCTGGGGAATGAGGGCTCCAGGCGCGACGATGGCCGTGGGATGAATGCTCACTCGGGCAGCTCCAGGCCGGAGCCCGGGGCCTCAGCCGGAGCCGGGATTGCAGCGACGCGGGGTACGACCATGCAGGTAACCGTGGCTTCGCAGACGACCTTGCCTTCGACGGTGATCGAGCCTTGCATCTTGACCGCGCGCGTGCGCCAGTTAAGTACGTTGACTTCAATGCGCAGCTGGTCGCCGGGAACCACGGGCCGCTTGAACTTGGCGTTGTCGATGCCGGTGAAGACCATCAGCTTCTGGTCGCGGTCGGGGATCTCGGTCAGCAGGAGTGCGCCGCCGGTCTGGGCGATGGCCTCGACCATGAGGACGCCGGGCATGATGGGATAGCCGGGAAAGTGGCCGGCGAAGTGAGGCTCGTTGATGGTGACGTTTTTGAGGGCCACGATGCGCTGCATGCGCGTGATCTCGATGACGCGATCAATCAGGAGGAAGGGATAGCGATGCGGCAGGATCGCCATGATCTCGTGGATGTCGAGTGTCGTTTTCAGCGTTGGGAGTGCGGGTTCAAGGTCAGCCATGGCAGACCTGAGTATAACGGCTACTTCTTGTTCAACTGCGAGGCCTGATCTTTCAGCTTTTCGGGGTTCCAGACATCGTCGTTCATCGGCTGGTCGAAGTGCACCTTGGTGTAGAAGTTTTGCGAGACCATGTCGCCGTTGCGGTAGTCGGTCATGTTCATGGGAGTCATGATGCCGTCGAACTGGCGCCAGTCGCCGTAGACTTCTTCGTCGAGGTCGTGGTCCTTGAACTGCGTGTTGCGCCACTCGAAAGCGCGCTGCAGCGGCAGGTGGGTGTCCTGGTCGAGCTCAAGGGTGACGCTGTCGTTGTTGGCGGTCAGGATGCTGACCTTGTCGATGGCGTGGCGGTCGCGCATGCCGATGCCTTCGGCGACAATCATGACGTCGGGCTGCTTGACCCAGGTGCGCATGACCTCTTCGAGCGAGTGGTCGCGCCGGCGTAGATAGTCGATGACCTGCGGCTGCGGCAGTTGCGTCTGGCCCTTGTAGGTGAGCTCGTAGCCGTTGCTTGCGGTCCAGAGATGGATGACATCGCGCTTCATGCCGGGCATGATCATGCCGCGGATGTGGAGGAACTCGACGCGCGAGGTCTCGGGCTCGTTGCCGCGGGCGTAGCGGCGGTACTCGACGAAGCGGACGACGGAGCCGGTGGGCGTGCCGCGGAAGAAGGCGGCGGTTTGTCCCTCGCGGTACATGGTCGTCTTGTTCAGCCAGGCGTTGCCGCCGAGGGCCTGGACCATCTCGTCAAGCAGGCGCTTGCCGTGCTGCTCTTCGGTCTCGCCGGGGCGCTTCTCGGGGGCGGCGCTCTGCAGCTCTGTGGCGGACTGGGCGTGGGCCGGGAAGGCTTGCAGGAAGCATGCGAGGAGGAGAAGGACGGAAAGGCCAATACGGGGATTCTGGCTTCGCCAGAATGACGACTTGTGCTTTTGGGGTGCGGGTTGTTGAGGATGAGTGAACATTTGTTTCCTTTTAGCCGACCAGCACAGCTTTCTTTAGCAGACCAGCATAGCTTTCTTTAGCCGACCAGCATTGATTGCTTTATCCGACCAGCACCGCTCCGCCGTTGACGTTGAAGATCTCGCCGGAGATGAAGCCGGCCAGCGGCGTGCACAGGAAGACGACGGGCCCGGCGATCTCGTCTACATGGCCCACGCGGCCGAGCGGGATGAGCGCCGTCGCTTTCTTGGACGTTGCGGGGTCGCGGAGGGCTGCGAGCGACATCTCGGTGGCGACCCAGCCGGGCGCGACGCAGTTGACGTAGATTCCGCGCGGGGCGAGCTCGCTCGAGAGGCTCTTGGTGAGCGAGAGCAGGGCGCCCTTGCTGGCGGCGTAGTCGACGTGGAAGGCCTCGCCACGCTGGGCGGCGGTGGAGGCGATGAGGACGATGTGGCCACGCACAGGGCCGGGCTGCGTGAGCATGTGGGCCGCGGCGGCCTGGACGAGGCCGAAGACGCTGGCCAGGTTGATCGCCAAGGTGCGCTCCCATTGGGCGTCGGGCATGGTGTCGAAGGGCTGGTCGTGCGCGGGCCAGATGCCGTGGTTGACGATGAGGCAGTCGAGTTGGCCGAAGCTCTGGAGCGCGGCGGCGATGAGGGCGCGGCCATCCTCCGGCGTAGACAGCGGCTGCTGGAGGGCGCGGCAGAGGGTTGGTCCACCGAGTTCCGCGGCGAGGGCCTCGGCGGTTTCGCGGGACTTCTCGTAGCTGAAGACGACGCGGGCGCCGGCCTGGCGGAACATGCGGACGGTGGCGGCGCCGATGCCGCGTGAGCCTCCGGTGATGAGGGCGACTTTACCGTCGAGCGAAAGCGACAGGCCGGGCATGGGCTTGGAAATCCTCCTGGGTGCTAGGGTTGAACGGAGATCAGCGAAGACAGGGTGGCTGGCTGAAGCCGCGAAGGGGCACCCCCCTCACGTAATTTAGTAAGTCTAGTAGAATGTTCGGGTTACCAAGGCAGAGCAAGCTAAAGTCTTCTCTTCATTGGACTTACGGGCAAAGTCGTCTAAACAAAGGGCTTAGGGATGCAGAGAAGGCTTTGCGCTGGAGGTCCGGCTCTTTGTTTCGATCTACTTTAAGCATAGCAGGAGGCTGGGGGAAGTATGCCAAGTTTCTGGCAGTGCTAACTTACTGATTATAAATTGCTTAGGTTCTCTGAATGAAGGTCTGGGGCTTGACAGCTCTGGATGCTGCCGGTTGTGGGCGAGAAGGCGGATGATGTTGGACACAGCAAGGATCGTTGTTCATGGGGTGCAGAAGTAAGAGCAAGAGCAGATTCCCTTCGGGAATGACAAGCAAGGGAGAGCCGTTCTACACCGATCGCTCCGTTGCTTGAGCGGAACCGGGTTTACTGCTCGGAGATAGCGAAGACGATCGAGAAATAAGAACGATTCTTCGCACCTCTTGCGATCACTGGCGTGGCTCGAGCGCTGCCTGCGAACGCACCAGCGTGCGATGACGGCGCAGCAGTAGCACCAGGCCGCGTCGAATGTACTTGGCCAGCAGCGGCATCAGGATTGCCGCTGCAATGGCCCACACAATCAACGCATGCCACTCCCACTGCCAGATCTCGCGAACGAGCCGCAGAGGATGCCGGCTGAGGTGTTCAATCTGGCTCCGACTCATCGGCAGACGGCGCGTATGGAAGAGATGGACTCCCAGCTCGATAAAGGGGACGAACAAAAGTAGATGGAAGGGCGTCATGGCATGCGCGCCGATCTGCGAGGCCACCTGGTTGAGGCCGAAGGTCCAGGCGAGCAGAATGACCAGGAAGGTGGTGACGCCAACCGACGGATTGATGCCGAGCACGATGCCCAATGCGAGGCTCCACGCCAGGCGCCGAGGCGTGACTCCGCCGCGCAGCTGCCGTAGCAGAGGACGCAGGATCCGGCAACGCAAGAACTCGCGGATGGTCTCGGGGATGAGCACACTCGCATGGTAAGCCATTTGCCGGACGGGCATTTAGAGCTGACTTTGTTAAATGGTGTGGAGAACGAAGAACGCAAGAGCAAACGCAGATTGCCTTCGGGCAATGACAACGAAGCCAAGTCCGTTCTACACCGATCGCCAAGTTGCTCTACGGCAGCGAGCGACGTGGCTGCAGCGAAGGGCGCGGTGTGAGCAAGAGCAGAAGGCCGGCGCCGGCGATGCCGAGAGCGACCCACTCAAGCGCGTCCAGACCGAGGGGAGTCTCGAGGCCGGGCTGCCGCAGAAAGCTGAGCCCGTACTGGAGCAAACCGGCGGCGATTGCGGTCTGGCCCGCCGTCTGACCTGCGGTCTGGCCTGCCGTCTGACCTGCGGTCTGGCCCGCCGTCTGACCTGCGCGGGAGGTGTGGCGCAGCCAAAAGTACGCCGCCAGAGACAGGATCAGCGCCAGTGCGCAGGCAAACAGCGCTACCGGATAGAGCGGCTGCGTTGTGCCCCGGTGCACGGGGAGGCCGGGGTCCGAGCCCTCGGCAAAGTGACCCAAGGCCAGAGATGACCAGACCAGCGCGGCGCACGGAGCCCACGCGTCAAGAGACGCAAGCATGGGCAACCGCTTCCAACGCAGCCAAAGATAGGTCGTCACGCCGGTGAGGAGCAGCCCCGAGGGGGTGAGCGACGGAACGGCCAGCAGCAGCAACGGATAGGCGCGAAAGCTCGCGAAGTGCTCCACGATGAGCAGAAGACGCGAGAACAGGAAGGCGGCAAGCACGGCAAAGAGTCCCGCGTCCCAGAGTTGGTCGGCATCGACGCCCGCCAGCCGCGCCGTACGCTGGGACAGGCCAAGCGCAAGCATGAGACCGCTTGCGGCTACAGCCCCAAAGGTAGGGAGGGTAAGGTGGCCGAGGTGAAGGAGGTCGGGGTGCACAGGAAAGGTAAGAAAGGTTACCGGCCGGCTGCGCTCAAAAGGCCAGGCGCAGCTATCGGTAGAAGGAGAAACCGACCCACGGGGCCGTACGACGAAGCGCAGGTGAACCCGTCTAAGACGGTGGGATCGAGCCGTGGCTCTTTAGGCTTTCCGGACTGGCGGACCTAGCACACCGAGCCATATCTACGAGCCAAATCCCTGTTCATTAAGTATTGGTTCAACCTGCGTTGTTCGCGTACCTGCTTTGCAGGCCGGTCACTGGTTTGGATGCTAACCGGGCTTCCTCATTCGCGCAAGTCAACAAAAGTACATCTTTGATGGCAGTAAGCGGACGGAGCAAATCATCCTGTCGGCGAAGCCAGAGGCCTGCGTTTCTTTTGGGCTTCTACACAGCAGCGACCTGGACACCTTTGGGCGTCTTGCCGCTCGCCGAGCCAGGTGGGGGAGATAAGACTCTATTTAGGGGAGATAAGACGCCGCTTGGGGGAGATAAAGTGGCGAAAGCGAGAGAATGCTGCAGGATTTCTCTGTCGCCGTGCGTACGCGCCCTAGCCGGCGCGGCGCACGGGCGGTTCCACCTCTTCAAAGATCTCGTCCAACTGGGCGGCGAGCGAAGCTGAGCGGCTGCGCAGCGTACTTTGTGTCTGCGTCATGGAGCCGGCGAGCGCGGCGTAGCGGGAGCGCAGGCACTCAAGCTCGTCGGCAATGTTGAGCGAGGCCAGGACCGCAACACGCAGACTGTCGACCGTGCCTCCATGGGCTGCGACGGCGCGCATTTTCGCGTCGACGAGCTCCGCAAGCTGCTCAATGTAGGGCGGATCGGTGCCGCGGAGATGATAGATTTGGTCGTAAATCTCGACCGTAATGGACTCGGTAGGGGTACTTTCTTCTTCGGACTGGGACATCGGTCTCTTTCCTGAACGAACGCTAGAGCAGCTCGTCCATCTGTTGCAGCATCTTTTCCACCCGCAGGCGGACGGTATCGCGCTCCTGGTTGAGCGCCGTGATCTGGGTCTGGGCAATGTTTGAGACGGCTGTGAGCTCGTCCAGTTGTTGCCGAAGCGCGCCGACCTCCGCTTCGGCAGCGAGGCGAGCCTCACGTTCCCGGCGAAGAACTTCGACGGCCCGGAAGACCCGAGCCTCTAAAGCCTGGAAATCATCCTGGGTAGCGGAGGCGCTGTCCGGTGTTTCACTGGTAAATCCGTCGCTCAAGCGATGACCCTCCTCCTTAGTATAGAGGGCCAGATGTGGATGAGTCGCCAGGATCTAGGCACGCAGAGTGCCGCCGAGGGCTTCGAGACCCGCGATGATTGCCGCGGACCAGGCGGAGAGCTCTGTGTCGACCAAAGTGCGATCGTCGGACTGAAAAACGGCGCGTATCAGGGTCGAGTAGACGCCCGGATGCTTTTGGGGGTCGCGCCAGACTTCAATGGGCTCAAGGGTGCGAAGTTCGGTGAGGCCGAGGCCGTGGATGGCGGTCTGAATATTCGTCCAAAGAACGGCGTCGGGGAACAGGAACGAGAAGTCTCGCTCCACGGCCTGAAAACGGGAGAGTTCACGCGCGCTGGCCCGGCGCAGCGGAAGCTGGAGCAGAAGATGGAGGTCGATCTTAGCCAGGAAGACGGGCTGCCGAAGTTTGCGGCGCGTGGCTTCCGCTCGGGAGAACTCGCCGAAGACGCCGAGGAGATGACCGTCGACGGTTGCGGAGGCTGCGCGGCCCGGCTCGAAGAGAGAACCGGGCGAAAGTGGAGTGAACTGCGCGGCGGGCGCGTCGAAGAGGCCCAGCAGCGACTCTACCGCGCCCTTGAGCTCAAAAAAAGGAGCGTCTTCAGCGGTGTAAAAGCTGGTTTGCGCGGCCCCGCCAAAGGTGCCGAGGACCAGCGAAGGAGACTCGGCGACCTGTGCCGTGGAGCCTGCGAAGATCTCTCCCGCTTCGAAGAGTCGCGCGGAGCCAACGTCGCGGTTGAGGTTGTGCGCGAGCATGGCCACCATGCCGGGCAGAAGTGAGGGGCGAAGATTGGCGGCCTCCTCGCTCAAAGGGTTCTCAAGCGGGACGGCGGAGGTTTGTGGGGCGAAGAGCCTGGAATCCGCATCGCTTGCGAAGGTGCTCGATAGCGTCTCGGTGAAGCCGAGGGCGTAGAGCCGGTCTCGCACGGCGCGTTGGATCCGCGCAGAGGGGTGGGCGAGTACCGTACCAGGCGCGGGAAGTGTGTTGGCGAAACGATTGTAGCCGTAAACCCGCGCCACCTCTTCGATCAGGTCAACCGGACGAGTGAGATCGAGACGCCAGGAGGGGAGCTGCACGGAGAACGTGTCCGAGTCGAGCGGGGTAAGCCTGCAGCCGAGCCCGGTGAGATACTGCGTCATGAGCGCGGAGGAGATCCCGGCAGGATCGAGGGTTGTGCCGAGCAGCCGCTGGGTGTGAGTGATGGAGAGTTGGATCGGCGGCCGGTCGGCGGTTTGTCTTTGGTGCTCGGCAACGATGCAGTCGACGAGATCGCCGTCGAGCTTGCCTCCGCAGGCTTGCAAGATGGATTGGGTGACCAGCCGATTGGCGACGGGAGCGGCGTTGAAGTCGGCTCCGCGCTCGAAGCGATGGCTGGCGTCGGTGTGGATCAGGTGGCGGCGCGAGCTGGCGCGGATGCGGGCGGGGTCGAACCAGGCGGATTCCACCAGGATGTTTTTTGTGGCGGCTGTGATCATGGAGTCGAAGCCGCCCATGATCCCGGCCAGTGAGAGAGCTTTGGAGTGGTCGGCAATTACCAGGTCGTCGGTAGAAAGCGTGCGGGTAGAGCCGTCGAGCAGGCGAAGCTGCTCGCCGGAGGAGGCGCGCCGCACGACCACGCCGCCGTCGATCTTGTCGAGATCGAAGGCATGCGTAGGATGACCCATACCGAGCAGGATGAAGTTTGAGATGTCGACGGCGTTTGAGATTTGTTTCTGGCCGAGCTCGGAGAAGTAACGGGAGATGCGGCCCTCGGAGCGGCCTATCCGCACGTCGCGGACGATCTGCGCGGTGAAGCGTCCGCAGAAGGCTTCGGCGTCGGGATCGATGCGGATGGAGAGTGAAGGCTTTTCGGGTTCGCTCGATTGCAAGGGGGCTACGCCTTGCGGATTCAGCGGGAGGTTGTATAGCGTGGCAATCTCGCGGGCGATGCCAAAGTGGTTCATGGCGTCGACCCGGTTCGTGGTGACGTCCATATCGAAAAGCGAGCCCGGCGAGTTGCCGGCGCGATTCTCCAATGCAAACACACCCTCGACGGCGATCCCGCGCAAGGTAAGGTCTTCAGCGAGTTGGGCGTCGTCGACGTCCAACTGGGGAAGGTAGGAGCGAAGCCATTCAGTCAGGATCTTCATGAGTAGACGATCCAGTGTATCGTCCGAGGCCGGGTTA
>CALMVK010000339.1:8639-48850 GCA_937873145.1 uncultured Granulicella sp.
GTGGCGCACCTCAAGGTATTTGGGCTAGCTCTCGAGCGCGGGATGGGATCTGCGCAGCCGCCGCCAGATGGCCTGCGGATGCAGCGCGGGTGGCACATCCAGCAGACTGCGCGCAAAGCCGGAGAACGTGTCGTGCGCAATCCGCAACGTCGCCGGCAGCACATAGAGATTCATCAGCAGCTCCGAGATGAGCAGCGAAGCCGCCGCACCGTAGAGGCCGAAGCGCCGCGCCACAAAGAACGTTACCGCCACCGTGATCGCGGTGGCCCCCAGGTACACCGCTGCCAGCCGCTTATGCTGGTTGGTCGCCGTCATAATCGTTGAGCTGGTCGACCACAGCGCATACAGGATCACTACCGTCAGCAGGATCGACAGCAGTTCGCGGTTCGGCGGCACCTTGCCTTGCGTCCAGTGGCTGAGAAAGAACGGGCCGCCCAGGATCATTGCCGTGACGATGAGAATCGCGAGGATGAGCGCCATCTGGCACGCCCGCCGGTGCAGCGTGCGCAGAAGCGAAATCTCGCGTTGTGCAAACGATTTCGACACCTCAGGCTCAAACGTTGAGTTGACCATTTGCACCATTTGCAGGGCCACCCGAGAGACTGTTCGGGCGGTCCCAAAGACCGCAACCGCGACCGGCCCCAACGCATAGCCCACCGCTTGCAGCGTGCCCTGCAGGTTGATGGCGTTTCCCATCGGAAAACCCATGAAGGCAAACGCAGCCGGAGTAAGGCGGCGTATTTCCGCGAACCGGGCATGGGTCCAGCCGAAGCGAAGCCATGGAAGATCGTGCTTCACCAGCCCGATCAGCAGCACCGTGCCCGCAATGTTGGCCATAGCAAAGACCATCGCCGCCGTGCGCGGGCCGTACCCCATCCCTACCGGAACCAGCATGGCCACAAACGCCCCCAACGTCATGCAGCTTTTGACGAACGACCCGTACGGAAACCGGCCCACGCAGCGGTAGGCCGATTGCAGCAACTGCTCCAACTGCCCGACCAGCACTGCTACCCCAAGCCAGGCAACGATCCACTTGCAGTCATGCTCGCCGATCGCGTGCACGTTCAGGAGCGTGCCCACCGGCACAAATGAGATCAGGATAAGCGCCGCGAGCCCCGTTATGGAAAGCACAAGAACGATTAGCCACCAGCAGCTCTGAAAGACTCGCAGCGTGCTCTCGCGGTCTTCGCGGGCCTCCGCCATGGTCATCTCGTTGCCGGCTACCGACCCGAAGCCAATGTTTGAAAAGCTGAGGTATGCGGGAATCGCATTCAGCAGAAGCCAGTTGCCGTACACCGCCTCCGACCAGAAGTGAAAGAACACGGGCACCTGGGCCAGTTGAATAACCGTGTTCGCCAGCTTGGAGATCCACTGCGAGATGAGCCCCAGGATCAGGCGGCGCCTGGTCCCGGCGTCGATGCTCATGATGCGGCGTCCGCAAACGGAAGGTCCGTGGGAGCCCCGGCTTTAGCAATTCCGCATCTCGCGTTTTGTCTCAATGTTCCCTCAGCCTGCGGTCTACCTTCATCTTTTCAAGCGTGAGCGTGTCTACCATCGCTTGATCGCCGCGTCGCTCGGCCTCGGTGATCGAAACCCGCAACTCCCGCTGACGCCGCTCCAGAAATCGTCGCGTCATGGTCGCCAGCGCGCCCTCCACCTGCTCCAGCATGGTTTGCGTTCCGGACGTTCTCGAGCGGGTGTTCGCCTCCGGAGCCTCCACTTGGGAGGCCAGCACCTCCGCCAGCATCGTTCGCATTTCGTCCTCCGCAGCCGCGTCCAACGGATTCTCTGGCGCCGGGCCATGCGCCAGCGACTCCAGCAGCGGCGCCGCGTTCATCCCGTCGTACCACTCCGGATGCGCGCAGAGTTCCTCTGCCGCTCGCCGACGCGCCGGATCCGTCTCCGGAAGCACCAGCGCGCGCAGCAGCACACGCTCCAGCTCCGTCGCCGGCTCCATTCGCCGCGCGCGCACGCTGCCCAGGCGCTGCGCCGCCGCCTCCTTCAACTCCTGCCGCATGACTGCGGAATCGATGCCCAGCTTTTGCGCCGCATCCGCCGCAAACTCATCCCGATGAATCCGGTTCGGCATCCGGCGCATATGCGGGAGAAGAAAGTTGAGCGCCTTCACTTTGCCATCGGGAGTCCGTACTGGAAACGTCTCGCGCGCCCGATCGATCAGGTAGTCCGAGTGCCGCTTTGCCGTCCGCAGCGCTGCCATGTACGCCTGGATGCCTCGCTCACGCACAAACCGGTCCGGGTCCAGACCATCCTCAAGCGCAATGACCTTTACCTCAAATCCCTCCTCGGTGAGCAAGGCAATGGACTTCTCCGCCGCCGTCGAACCCGCCTGGTCCGGGTCGAAATTGACTACAACCCGCTTTGTAAAGCGGCTCAGCAGCCGTACCTGCATCTCCGTGAAAGCCGTTCCCGAGGTGGCGAGCACATTCTTGATTCCGGCCGTGTACACCGAGATGCAGTCCATCTGGCCTTCGACCAGCAGCGCAAACTCGAGCGTCCGCATCTCCGCCTTTGCCTTATCCAGATTGAAGAGCACCTGGCCCTTGGTGTAGAGCGTCGTCTCGGGAGAGTTCAGATACTTCGCCACGGGCCGGCCCTTGTCATCCACCGCATCGAGCGCCCGCGCCGTGAATGCGATCGTCTTGCCTTGTTCGCTGGCGATGGGAAAGGTGATGCGTTTGCGAAACCGCGCGTAAAGCGGGCCTGTTGGCTGATTTTCTTCGTCTTTTTCGCTTGAGGTAAACAGCCCGCTGGCCCGCATGGCCTCTTCGCTGAAGTGGCTCTTCAGCCGCTCCCGCATATCGTTGAAATCGTCCGGGGCATACCCGATGCGGAAAGTTGCTACTGTCTGCGGCGAAACGCCACGTCCCGTAAGGTACTCCCGCGCCCGCGCCGCTACCGGGGCTTTCAGGTTAGCCTCAAAGTATTGCGTTGCCGCTTCGTGCAGATCGATCAACTGCCTTCGCAGCCCTGCCTCCAGCGCCTCTTCCGCGGAGGAAAACTCCCTTTTGGGCAACGGAATGCCGGCTTTTACAGCGACGGCGCGCACCGCCTCCGGAAAGGTCAGCAGATCCATTTTCATCACAAAGGTGAAGACATCGCCGGTCTGATGACAGCCGAAACAGTAAAAGTAGCCGCGGGTCGCATTCACAGAAAACGATCCCGTCTTCTCTTTATGGAAAGGACACAGCCCGGTGTAGTTCTGCGCACCGGTCTTGCGCAGTTTCACATACTCGCCGATCACTTTAACGATGTCGACCTGCGATTTTACGATCTGTGCAAAGTTATCCGCCATACCTTCCACCAAGTCTAGAAGAAGTCTGCTTCCAGGGTCATGGGAGACAACCGTTTCCTGTCCGTGAGCAGGACCCGAGTAGGCCCGGTATCTTTTGTTAGACCTCCTGCAGCACCAGCGATTTCAACAGATCCAGCACCTCCTGGCCCGCGTCCGAACTCTTGTGGATTGCATCTTGCAGCTTCGCGTCCAGTTCGGGTGTCAACGCGCACTCTTCTGGGGAGACATACGCCATCGACCACTCGGCGAAGTCTCGCTGTTCGCTGGTCAGGCTTTCCAGAACCGTTACATCTCCGTGTCGCGTGTCGTTCTGGATGCGCTCGAAGACTGCCTCAAGCGCCTCTTGCGGCCCCTCAAGGACCTGTGCAAAGTGATCCGCGCTGAACAAAAGAGCACCCGTCACGTTCGCTTTGCTGTTATTTCTCCGCGATGTTTCAAGAATTTGACTGATCTCTGCGTTGCGCGTGGCGGCATCTCCCTCAATGAGATTGCGGCTGCAGTAAACGACTTTCTGAATGCTGGTCACAGGTGCCCTCGGTGGTTGTTCTTCGTTGAAAGTGTACGAATGCGGACGTAGCAGCTTGATGCTCTCTACTCGCCAGGCTTTAGAAAGAGCTCTGGAAGATCGGAGACTGTAAACGTTTTGCCACAATAGAAACCTTGCAACGTCTGACATCCATCGGCGCGCACCGCGGCTAGATGCTTAGAGGTGGCAACGCCTTCGACCGAAGTCGTGATTCCCAGCGTTTTCCCCAGAGCCGAGATCGCCTGAACGATGGCCCGGCTCTTCGCATCCTCCCGCTGCAGCCCGCTCAAAGAGGAATCGATCTTGATCGTGTCGAACGGAAAATTTACCAGTTGGCTCAACGATGCAAAACCCGTGCCAAAGCTGTCCATGGCCACGCGCACACCAAGCTGTCGCAGTTGCTGCAAGGTTTTGGTAACCTGCAGCCCATTGCGCATCAGGATGTCTTCCGTGACTTCAATTTCTAGCCGATGTCCAGGCAGTCCTGCGGCCTTAAGAGCTGCCTCTACTGTGCCCGCAAATTTGGCTGCTTCAAAGTCGATTGCCGAGATATTGAGCGCGACCTTAACCTCGCCCGGCCAACGTGCCGCCTCCTTGCAGGCGGCCTTCAACATCCATTCGCCGATGGCGAGTGAAAATCCAATCTCCTCGGCAATGGGCAGAAAATCCTTTGCGGCAATCAGTCCGCGCTCGGGTGCGCGCCAGTACAGCAATCCCTCCATGACCAAAATGCTGCCGCTCTCTGCATCAATCTGCGGCTGATAGTGAATTTCAAACTGCCGCAAGACCAGGGCGCGGCGTAACCCTAGTTCCATCTGTCGCCGCTCCTGCGCGCGCTCCGCCAGATCCGGCGTAAAGAAATGGAAGACACACCTTCCCGAGGCTTTTGAATGATAGAGTGCCAGGTCGGCGTACTTCAGCAACTGCGGTCGTCCGGAGGCATCGTCCGGTGCGCTTGCAATGCCGATGCTGACGCCGATATGAACGACGTGGCCTTCAATGAGATATGTACGCTGAACCAGATCAATCATCTTCGCAGCCAATGCAGCGGTCTGATCCCGTTCGAGATCCGTCAGCACGACCGCAAATTCATCGCCTCCCAGCCGCGCCAGAGCGCCCTCTTCCGGCACCAGGCTTTGCAGACGTTCAGTCACCTTGCACAGCAACGCATCGCCTACCGGATGGCCTAGCGTATCGTTTACCGCCTTAAAACGGTCGAGATCCAAGAACAGCACCGTAACCCGTTGCACCTGCCCAGAGGCGAGTTCCAGAAGCCGCTCGCCCAGATGCTGATCGAAGTACAACCTGTTGGCGATCCCGGTGAGAACGTCTCGGCTGGCAAGAGACCACTCCGGCAAAAGATCCTTGGCGAGACGATGTATGTCCGGTTCGGTGTACGTGGTCAATCAAAGCTCCTGTTTTTCTCTGTGCGCTCTCCAGCGGTGGCGACGCATCTAGAGTCAATTTACGTGCAACCGCCGGGGATAGCACTTCCACTTACGTGGCATGATGGAATCCTTAAACCCGCCGATAAGGGAAATAAGTACCGCCGATGGTATCCAAATCTGCAACCTGGATGCTTGCACAGTTGCCTTTCAGCTCTGCCCTGTCCCACCTTTGTCGTATCGCTTTTCTAGAAACTTCGTTTGATCCTTAGGGTTCGTACGGACGCGGGTGGAAATTCACGCCTGACCGGCAAAGATGCCGAAGAGAAAGAGGATTTCTATGATCGATTCGAGTCTGTTGCGCAAGTTTGTCGTTGGTGCCGCTTCGGTCTTTGCAGTTGCCGCGCCTGTTGCCTCCCATGCCGCCGTTTTTATCTCCGTAGGCATCGCTCCTCCGGCGCTTCCTGTCTATGCGCAGCCCGTCTGCCCCGGGGATGGCTATCTCTGGAACCCTGGCTACTGGGGCTATGGCAATGGAGGCTACTACTGGGTTCCCGGCGTCTGGGTGCAGCCACCTTCGGTTGGCCTACTCTGGACCCCGCCCTACTGGGGATTTGCCGGCGGTGTATACGGCTTCCACACCGGGTACTGGGGCCCGCACGTCGGCTTCTATGGCGGAGTGAACTATGGTTTTGGCTTCGGTGGGGTAGGGTTTGTAGGCGGACGTTGGGATGGTGGACACTTTGCCTACAACAGCGCAGTGAACAATGTGAATACGACTGTCATCCACAACACCTACGTGGATAAGACCGTGGTCAACAACTACAACAACAATAGCCACACCAGCTTCAATGGCGGTCCGGGAGGCATCCAGGCACGGCCGACTCCGCAGCAGGCAGCCTTCGAACATGAGAACCATGTTCCGCCAACCGCCGCGCAGCAGAGCCACTTCCAGAATGCCTCGATGAACCGGGCGAACTTTGCCTCGGCGAACGGCGGTCATCCTACGATGGCCGCCCAGCAACGTCCCGGCATGAACGCCCAGGGAACAAATGCCGGACGCGATGGCTTTGGTCGCGGCAACGAAGTTAACACTCGCCAAGGCAATCAGCAGCAACGCATCAATCAGGGCGTTCGCTCCGGGCAGATGACCCCTGGTGAAACTCGCAACGTAGAGAATCGCGACTCGAGCATCCAGCGTCAAGCGCAGGCCGACCGCCAGGCGAATGGCGGACGTCTCACTGGGCAGGAGCAGCAGCAGATCAACCAGCGGCAAAACAACGTCAGCCAGTCCATCAACAACGACAGACATAACGCCAACAACGACGCAGCCGCCGCGGCTCGGAACAATCGTGCTCCCCAAGGAGAACAGCGTCAGGCTGAACGCACCGAACATAACGATCATCCCAAACGCTGATCGCATCCTGCAATGCGCGGCCGAGAACACTTTCTCGGCCGCCCTGTCACCCGCTAGACTGTTTGTATGGTCATACTAGAAGACGACGCCATTCGTTCCCGCCTTGTCGTCGTCCTCGTTCGCGCGCGCAACCCGGCCAACATAGGCGCTGTTGCCCGAGCGATGCACGACCTTGGCTATGTTCATCTCCGCATCGTCAATGAGTTTCCTGTGCCTTTCGTCGCAGCTAAATCAGCCGTGGATGCCTCCTCGGTCCTACTGAGCGCCACTGAACCCGCTACCGTTGCCGCTGCGATTGAGGACTGTACTCTCGTTCTCGGCACCACCGCAGTTGGAGAACGTGTGCTTGAGCATCCACTTCATCCTTTGCCGGAGGCCTCCGGCCTGGTTCGCTCCGCGCTCCGGACCGATCCCGCAGCGAAGGTCGCTCTCCTGTTTGGCTCGGAAAAGACCGGGCTCTCGAACGAGGAGCTCAGCTACTGTCACGCGCTGCTCACCATTCCCATGCACTCTCCGAGCAGCGGTGGTGGACGCCATCTCTCGATGAATCTAGGCCAGGCCGCCGCCGTGTGTCTCTACGCGCTCAATGCCGCTGACGCTGTACCCGCCTCGGCACAATCCGAACCTACTCCCGCTTTGGCCGCTGACCTCGACCGCCTTACCTGCCTGGTCCATGATGTGCTCGACACCAGCGGGTATGCCCGCCGCAATCCAGCCGGTGCACGCGAACTTTCGATCCGCCGGCTCGTTCGCCGGCTGCGTCTCAGCGCCATCGACGCACCTGTTTGGACGGGCATCTTCCGGCAGATTCTTTTCCGCCTGACGCCTTCAGAACCCGCCTCCTACCCGCATGATTTGTCGAGCTACGAAGTCCCGGCCGGCCATGAACCCCGCGAACCGCTAAGCTAAGGAAGACCTGTACGCCTGGAACGATTTACTTTCTCCGCATCTTCGTCAAACGCCAAACGCCCTCGGGTTGGAGAATCTTCTGCACATGACCTTTTTAAGATCGCTTTTTTTGCTGTCAATCACTCTGCCCGCCCTCGCGCAAGCTCCCCGCGTCTACACTGCCCAGGATTATGCCCAGGCCGAGAAGTTCATGTCTTACAACGTCAACGGCCTTGTGCTCCACGCTGTTGAAGAGCCTACCTGGCTCGGCGATGGACGTTTTTGGTATCGCGACCACGGCGCTCGCGGCACGACCTTTACTCTCGTTGACCCTGCCAAACGAACCAAGGCGCCCGCCTTCGATCAGGTCAAGCTTGCCGCGGCGCTCCAGCCGCTCACTGGAAACGTCTCCCTCGACCCCAACCTGCTCCCGATTACCGGCTTCCAGCTCTCCAACAATGACAAGACGGTCGAGCTTGCCGGTTTTAGCGAAAGAATTGTCTGCGATCTCTCCGGTCCTGGCGTTTGTCGCATCGTCGGGCCGGCGCAGCCCACCGTTCGCGGCCGGCGGCGGCGCTCCATCGGCGGTTCCGCCGGAGCTCCCAATGTGGATGTCTCCCCTGACGGCCAGAAAGCTGCCTTTATCCGCGACTGGAATCTCTGGGTTCGCGACCTTCCCACCGGCAAGGAGACACAGCTGACCAAAGACGGCGTCAAGGATTACGGCTACGCCACCGACAACGCCGGCTGGACCCACTCCGACAACCCTATCCTCGTCTGGTCGCCCGACTCCAAACGCATTGCGACCTTCCAACAAGACCAGCGCAAGACCGGCGAGATGTATCTGACCAACATCACCGTCGGCCATCCTACCCTTACCACGCTCAAGTATCCCCTACCCGGCGATAAAGACGTCACCATGATCGAGCGCGTCATCGTGGATCTGAGCCCGGTCAAAGTCATCCGGCTGAAGATGCCTCCCGACCAGCATCGCTCGACGCTTTGCGACGACGTGAGTTGCAAAGGCGGCAGCGGCTGGGACGACGTCGAGTGGTCCGCCGACTCCAAACAGCTTGCCTTCGTTTCCACCTCCCGCGACCACAAGCAGGAGTGGATGCGCATCGCCAATGCAAAGAACGGCGACGTCCGCGACGTGATGAACGAGCATGTCGCCACCTTCTTCGAGAGCGGCAACGACAAGGTCAACTGGCACTACCTCTCCGCTTCGAACGAGCTTCTCTGGTTCTCCGAACGCGACGGCTGGGGACACCTCTACCTCTACGACGCTGCCACCGGCCAGCTTAAAAACCAGATTACTCACGGCGATTGGAACGTCACCCAAGTGCTTGGCATCGACCAGAAAGCCCGCGTGCTCTATTTTCGCGGAGTTGGACGCGAGCCCGGCAACGATCCGTACTACTCGATGTACTACCGGGTCGGCTTCGACGGGAGCAACCTGCAACTGCTTACCCCGGAGCGCGCCGAACACGTCATCACGCCTTCCGCCGACAATCGCTTCTTTGTCGACACGTACTCGACGCCCGTTGAGCCGCAGGTTACCGTTCTGCGCGATGCTACCGGCCAGACCGTGGTCGACGTGGCCCGCGAAGACATTACGCGCCTGAAGGCCATCGGCTGGATCCCTCCTGTCCAGATTCAGGTTAAGGCTCGCGACGGTGTCACAGATCTTTACGGCTTCCTCTTTCGGCCGACCAACTTTTCTACGGATGCCAAATACCCCATCATCGACCACGTTTATCCCGGCCCGCAGAGCAGCTGGGGAGGCCTCTCCTGTGGCAGCCGCGAATTTACCCCTGCGCACGGCGACCTTCAGTCTCTTGCCGAGCTTGGCTTCATCGTCGTCTGCATCGACGGCGAAGGCACCGCTTTCCGCTCAAAGGCTTTCCACGAAACCTACTTTGCCAATCTTGGCGACGACACCATCCCCGACCAGGTTACCGGTCTCAAGCAACTCGGCGAGCGCTATCCGTGGATCGACCTTCAGCATACCGGCATCTTCGGCCACTCCGGAGGAGGCAACGCCACGGTCGCCGCCATGTTCCATTTTCCCGACTTCTTTAAGGTCGGCATCGCCGAAAGCGGCAACCACGACAACCGCGTCTACGAGGACGACTGGGCTGAGAAGTGGGCCGGCCTCCTGGTGCAGAAACCCGACGGGACCAGCAACTACACCAGCCAGGCCAATGAGGAGACTGCCAAGAATCTCAAAGGCCACTTGCTGCTCGCCCATGGAACGATGGATGACAATGTGCCAATGGCCAACACGTTGCTGGTCGTCGATTCTCTGATCCGGGCCAACAAGGACTTCGACCTGCTGCTGATTCCCAACGCCCAGCATGGATACGGCGAGGCTTCGCAGTACATGACGCGGCGACGCTGGGATTACTTTGTCCGCTATCTCGCCGGAGACACGCCTCCGTTTGAGTACAAGATGAAGGACTATGCTGAAACTCAGCACGCTCTGCAGCAGGCTGGTCCTTCAGATTCCAAATGAAAGGTTAGCCTTCGCAGCTTCCATTTCGTGACCATACTTCTCGCGCCAGAGTACCCGTTTGGGCGCTCTACGGTCGCACGCCAGTACCGGCGATCTCTGGAGCCGCTACAAACAACTGGCGAAAACTAAATCGATAGACCCAAATTAGAAATAGCTCGATCACCGCCGCCACCAGCCCGGGCGTCGCTCCAAAGTGCGCAATCATCAGGTGAAAGATCAGGATGTTCACGATCAGCGGCCCCAGCATGACCAACGCCAGCGGCACATACCGTCCGACGAGTAGCAGCACTCCAGCGATGACCATCAGCACGCCTACGAAGTTCAAGATTCCATGCGTTGCCAGGATGCCCAGGTAGATTCCTGCATCGCCGGTCGGCATCTCCATCTTCATGAAGTGAAGGATGTTGTTCATTCCAAAGACGAAAAACAATAGCCCCAGCAAAATCCGCGCGGTCAAAACGGCAATTTTCATCAAGCTCCCCCTCTATCCTGGCAAGTGCCAAAGCATTCGTAGTGTACCTTCGTTTCGATGCAGTTCCTCCTGAGCGACTGAGTCCTCTAAAACAAAAGAGGCCGCCCGGTTCAGGGCGGCCTTTTGGATGAAGTTGGTACGGAGTTAGTCGTTTGAGTCGTCCGATTCGCGTTCGGCGCGCTTCCAGTTGAGGAGGTCGCCAAGGGTAGTGGAGGAACTGGAGCCGCCAGAGGACTGGCCTGGTTTGCCCTGGTTCGACTTGCTCTTTCCTCCTCCGCCGCTGTCGCGAGAGCCGGAGTTTGAACCGGCACCGGTTCCGGAGTAGTCGCGGGTGTACTCGCGATTGCCGGTGGCCTCCTTGTAGGACTCGACCTCAGCCCGGCTGGCTTCTTCGCCGACGGCCCGGATAGAGAGACCAACCTTCTTCTCTTCCTGATTCATTTTGACGATCTTGAACTCGTGCTCGTCGTTGACGTTGAGATCAACCGGCTTGCCGCGATCGTCGACTGCCTCAGAGACGTGGCAGAGACCCTCGACTCCTTCCGCAATCTCGACGAAGGCTCCGAACTGCGCGGTGCGGAGAACCTTGCCTTTGATGACATCGCCGATGCGGTGCTGAGCGAAGAAGGTATCCCATACATCAGGCTGCAACTGCTTGACGCCAAGGGAGAGACGACGGTTTTCAGGCTCAACTCCGAGGACGATGGCGCGAACTTTTTCGCCCTTCTTGAGGACTTCAGAGGGATGTTTGATGCGCTTGGTCCAGCTCAGGTTCGAGACGTGGACGAGACCATCGATGCCGTCTTCGATCTCGATGAAGGCGCCGAAGTCGGTCAGGTTGCGGACGCGGCCCTCAATGATGGCTCCAGTGGGATATTTGTCCTCAAGCTGCTCCCAGGGATTGTCCTGGAGTTGCTTCATACCGAGCGAGATGCGGCGGTCATTGGGGTTGACGGAGAGGATGAGCGTGTCGACCTCGTCGCCGGGCTTGACGAGCTTTGAGGGATGCTTCATGCGCTTGGACCAGGTCATCTCAGAGACGTGAACGAGGCCTTCGATGCCCTGCTCGAGTTCGACGAAGGCTCCATAGTCGGTGACGGAGAGGATGCGACCGCGCACCTGAGCACCAATGGGATAACGCTCGGTGGCGTCGAGCCAGGGGTCAGGCGTGAGCTGCTTGAAGCCGAGCGAGACGCGTTGCTTGTCTTTGTCGAACTTCAGAACCTTGACCTGGATTTCATCCCCGACGTTGACGAGGTCGCGGGGATGGGTGAGACGGCCCCAGCTCATGTCTGTGATGTGGAGCAGGCCGTCGAGCCCGCCGAGATCGACGAAGGCGCCGTAGTCGGTGAGGTTCTTTACGGTTCCGGTGAGGATCGTTCCCTCTTCAAGGGTGGAGAGAGTAACGGATTTCTTGGCGTTTTGCTCCTCTTCGAGCAGTTCCTTGCGGGAGATGACGACGTTGCCGCGTTTTTTGTTGAGCTTGATGACGCGGACTTCGATCTCTGTGCCGACGTATCCGTCCAGATTGCGGACAGGGCGGACCTCAATCTGCGAGCCGGGGAGAAAAGCCTTGATGCCGATGTCGACGGTGAGGCCGCCTTTGACGCGGGAGACGACCATTCCCTTGACGGGCGTTTTGGTGTTGGCGGCCTGCTCGAGCTTGTCCCATACCTTATGGCGCAGGGCCTTCTCGTGAGAGACGGCGTAGCCTCCGCCGTGCTGCTCCTCGCGCTCGACGACGACTTCAATCGAATCGCCGGGGGCAAACTTCGGAGTGCCATCGGGGTTCATCACCTGGTCGAGCGGGAGAAGGCCTTCGCTCTTGAGACCGATGTCGATCACGGCGTGCTTGTCGGTGATCTTGACGATGGTGCCGGTGACCACAACCTCTTCCTGGGTGAGATTTTGGGCGATCGAGGACTCGACGGCCTGCTCACGGTCGAAGTTGGCGAGGGCTGCGGCGAAGTCGGAGTCGTCGTAGTCCTGTTCGGGCTCTTCGGTGTTTGCGGAGAGCGAAGGGGCGATGCTGCCGGAGGCCGGATTCTCGGAGGGCGTGGTCTGGCTGGTTGGAGCCGGAACAGCTGGAGAGGAGGCGGGCGCGGAAGCGTCCAGATGAATGGGGGTTGATTCGGTTGACAGGTCGGCGGTGCCGTCTGCCGCTTCGGGCGCCAGGGTTTCGGTTTCGGTGTTCAGGGGTTTGCTCTCGATGTACTCAGGATTATGGTCGTCTACCATGATGGGTGCGGGCTCCGGGATCCAACAAGCCTTGTGCTACCTTCTGCTTCGATCAAGCCGAGGACGGCACCGTTTAGAGAAGAGGCAAAACGCAACGGAGGGAGGTGGACCGGAACGTTGGCGAGCCTTCTTGGACGGATTCGCATGCAGGGAAGATCGGAGTTGATGACAGAACGGGAGCGGCTACACTTGGATCCCACACGCAGTAGCTCACTCGAAAGCATATCAGTCTCATGAGGGTTGGTCAAGCTTTGGTCGATCATCCACCTAGGTCCACTATTTTCCTTTCGATGCGCACAGGCTGAATCTGGATGTGGAAGTTTGCAAAGACAAAGAAGGTGCTGAGTATACTGCCGGGATGGATCGGCTTTGGACACCATGGCGCTACGACTACATCACCGGCAAAGATGCGGCGCAAGGGGAGCAGGACGAGCGGAAGGGTGTTCCGGCAGCCTTGCGGGCGTGGCCCGGCGCAGACCGCACGTGTGTGTTCTGCAACCTGATTGGGGCGGTGGACTGGGCGCGAGCAGAAAGCAGATCGGAAGAGGCGGCGGAGCAGGCGGGGCTGGTGGTGGCGCGGGGCAGGACGCTGTACGTCTGCCTCAACGCATTTCCGTATGCGAGCGGGCATGTGCTGCTGGTGCCGTACCGGCATGTGGACTCGCTGGCCAAGCTGCCGGTCGAGGAAGCCGAAGAGATGATGCGGATGGCGCAGAAGGTCGAAAGGGCGTTGCGAGCGGTCTATCGTCCGGACGGGATCAATCTTGGGATGAACCTGGGTCAGGCTGCCGGGGCAGGAGTGGCCGGACATCTGCATCTCCATGCGCTGCCGCGATGGTTTGGCGATGTGAACTTCATGACGGCGACGGCGGAGACACGGATTCTTCCGGAGTCTCTTGAAATAACCTGGGATAGGTTACGGAAGGCACTTGCGGAGAACGGCGAACAACAGTGAATCCGTGCCGGGCATCGAAGGATCAGAGTAGAACGAGCTGTCCTGGATGAGCAGGACGTCTCTGATGGAGGATCTTATGCACAGTTCGATCAATACCACTCCGGCTTCGACGCGTAGGCAGGTCAATCAATCGAGGTTTGTAGAGGCGCTGCATACACGGGCGTCCCGGACCGTTACCGGGCTGATTCCAGAGGGGCAAGTCACTCTGCTGAGCACGTTTGAGCGCCTTCCACATGAGCCTGAGGATGCGCGCATGACTGGGGTGACACGGTCTTTGGAACGGCGTTTGTTGGCTTTGAATTTGTAGGTTTGTGCGACGCGGGTTGGGTGCTGGACGGCTGAGTAAGCAGCGGATGTTTGTGCGAGCAGGAAGAAATACGGGGATTCTGGCTTCACCAGAAGGACGGCGGTTCGATGAGCTACTCAGGCGATCACGCGATTGGCCAGCATACGCCGGGCGGTGAGAGCCAGGGCCAGCCGGGAGATGCCGGTAAACAGGATGGCGAAGCCGACGATGGTACCGATGAACCACTCCGCCGAGTAAGGCAGCCGGCGCCAGATCATGACGGCGAGGATGAGAGAGATGACTCCGTTGAAGAGCAGCCAGCCTCGTCCGCCGATGCCACGCAAGGCAAAGGCTGTGATGAGTTCGAAGATGCCGCGCATGAGAAGGTAGGCTCCGATGAAAGCAGTGATGCCGATCAATCCTGCGACCGGATGCGTGAGCAGGAAGATACCCGCCAGCAGATAGGCGACGCCGACGATGGCTTCCCAAATATGCGCTCCGGCGGCGCGAACGTGCCAGGCGAGCCAGAGGTGTCCGGCGCCGACGAGCAGAAGCAGCCAGCCGAGGATTCCGGTGAGCGCGACTCCGGCGAGGAGAGGCGCGAGGATAGCTATGAGTCCGGTAACGATGAGAACAATACTGAGTGCGATAGACCAGCCGATCGATTCGCGTGCAATGCCGCGAGTTCCAGCCGGATAGATGGTTGCGGACGTGGTCTGCATCGGCTTACTCCCCTGGTCGGCAGATTGCCTGACTGCGTTTGGTGAGATGCAAGGGAACGGCCAAGTGTGATTGAGCGGTAGAGGGCTTGGCGTTCCGATTGGACGAGCAAGGCAGGTTGACACGACGGAGACGAGGTCAGGCTGGAGGTCTGGAAGCTAAAAGAACATGCGGATGCCGGCGATGCCGGTCGCTCCCGCGGCGACGCAGTGCGAGGCGTTGGCTGCGGTCACGCCTCCGAGGGCGTAGACGGGCATGGGTTGGGCGGCCTGGCAGGCGGCGTGGAGAGCGCCGAGGCCGGCGGCGGGAGTGACTTCAGTTCCTTGGACAGACTTTCCGAAGACAGGGGCGAAGAGGGCGAGGGTGGCTTGCTGATCGCGCGCGCGGCGAACTTCGTCGAGGGTGTGACAACTGACGCTGACGACGGCTCCAGGCAGGAGGACGCGGACCTGGGCAGGGGTGAGTTCGCCGGCGGCAGAGGAGAGGTGCACGCCATGGGCGCCGGCGGCGAGCGCGACGTCGGCACGGCTGGGGACGAGGACGCGGGTAGCGACGCTGGGCGCGGCGGAGCCAATGGCTTGCACGATGCTGCGGGTAAGGGCAACCAGAGCGGCGGCAGAGAGGTGCTTTTCCCGCAGCAGAAGAAAAGCCAAGCCTTCGCGTGCCAGCCGGGTGCAATGGGGTATTAAGGCTGCGGCTTTTGGGTCATCTTTGCCGGGTGGAAGCTGTAGGGTGCCGTCGGTGATGGCGTACTGAAGCACTACCAAAGTGTAATAGAGACGGGAGGGCGATCTGCCGATATGTGTTACGTTGGGGAGATCGCCCAAAACGTCCAGGCACCTCCCTGCGAAGGAACATTCAACGAAAGAGTTTGCACAACGCGTATGAGCACTGTCTACGATCTGATCGTCATCGGGTCCGGCCCGGCCGGGCAACGTGCCGCAATTTACGCGTCCAAGCTGGGCAAGAAGGTTGCACTGGTCGAGATGCGCGAGGTGGTGGGCGGAGCCTGCATCAACACGGGAACCATTCCGTCGAAGACCATGCGGGAGGCGGTGCTGCACCTCTCAGGGTACAACTACAAGTCGATTTACGGGATGAATTACCGGGTGAAGGAACGCATTACGATGGCGGACCTGGCGTTCCGGGTGCAGCACGTAATCAAAACCGAGATCGACGTGACGGAAGCGCAGTTGCAGCGCAACAACATCGAGATGCTGACCGGGGTGGCCAGCTTTGAGGCTGCGAGCGCGGAGTGCGTCCAGATAAAGGTGACCAACTCGCGCGGGACGACGATGTACAACGCGAAGAATGCGTTGATTGCGACGGGAACGAAGCCTGCGACGTCGGCGAAGGTGCCGATCAATGGCACGTCGATCGTGAACTCGGACCTGGTCCTGGATCTGAAGACGTTGCCAAAGACGATGATTATCGTCGGTGGCGGCGTGATTGGGGTGGAGTACGCGTGCATGTTTTCGGCGCTGGGGGTGCGGGTGACCCTGGTCGAGCGGCGGCCGCGGCTGCTCGAGTTTGCCGACCAGGAGATTGTGGAGGCACTGAGTTACCATCTGCGCGATGCGCGGGTGACAATGCGGCTGAATGAAGAGGTCGATACGGTCGAGGAGATGCCGGACGGCACGGTGGTGGCCAATCTCGAGTCGAAGAAGAAGCTGCAGGGAGACACGCTGCTGTACGCTGTGGGTCGTCAAGGGAATGTGGATGAGCTGAACCTGGCGGCAGTGGGGGTAGATGCGGACGGGCGTGGACGCATTCCGGTGGACAAGGACTTTCGGACGAAACAGCCGAACATCTTTGCCGTGGGCGACGTGATCGGGTTTCCTTCGCTGGCGTCGGTTTCGATGGAGCAGGGGCGGATCGCGGGTGCGCGGGCGTTCGGGGATGAGACGATTCTGTCGAACCCAAGCTTTTATCCGTACGGCATCTGGACGATCCCGGAGATCAGCTTTTTGGGCAAGACGGAAGAACAACTAACGGAAGAAGATGTGCCTTACGAGGTAGGGGTGGCGTATTACCGCGAGATTGCGCGCGGACAGATTCGCGGGGACACGACCGGCCGGCTGAAGCTGATCTTCCATCGTGTGACGCATGCGCTGCTCGGAATTCACATCATTGGCGAGGGCGCAAGCGAGCTCGTGCACATTGGACAAGCGGTCATGGCACTGGGCGGAAAGCTCGATTATTTCGTGGATACGGTATTCAACTATCCAACGCTTGCAGAATGTTATAAGGTTGCTGCGTTCAATGGATTGAACCGCGTGAGTAAGTTCGAGTAGAAGTCTGCTAGCGGAAGAGGCCATTGAGCTAAGCACCGATGTTGTTTCTTTGCAGAAGCTGCGGAGTTTTACGATTGTGCGCACCGGAGTGGTTAGAACCGGGCGAGCTTGCCAAAAGGCGGAAGAGATGGCCAAGACCATAGGGGTAGTGCTTTCTGAACGAATTGCTGCGGGGCTGATCGTCGATCACCGGATTGTGGGCGCGCTGCGCCTCTATCCCCACGAGAGCGATAACGAGTCCGGGCTGGTGGAGATGCACACAGAGGGGCTGATCGAGGCGATCTGTGAGCAGGTGATCTTGACCGCGGGTGCGAAGGATGCGGGCTGCTCTGAGCTGACCGCGGTAGGCGTGGCGCTCCCGGGATTGATCCGAAACGGCGTGGTGGAAGAGGCACCAAACTTCCCGCAACTCAAGGGCGCGCGTATCGCTGAGTTGCTCTCGACGCAACTGCATGCGCATGGCCTGAGGGTGCCGGTGAGTGTGGCCAACGACGCGGATAGCGTGGCTGCTGGTTTGGCGGCGGCGCAAGGCAAACTGGACTCGCTGATCCGCGTGTGGACCTTAGGCGTGGGAATCGGCTATGGCCGGTATCCTTTCGCTCCGGGAGTGTGGGAGGGCGGCCACACTGTGGTGACGCTCGACGACAAGGAACAGTTTTGTGGGTGCGGCGGACGCGGACACATTGAGGGCATCATGGGTCATCGCGCGATGCGCCTACGCTTCCTGGATATGGAGCCGGAAGAGGTGTTTGAAGAAGCCCGGAACCGCGACTCGCAAGGTAAAAACAAGGAGCGCTGCCTGGCGTTTGTGAAGCTTTGGCACAAGGCGCTGGCGGCGGGCACGGCCACGTCCATCCACATGGACG
Organism: uncultured Granulicella sp.; assembly: GCA_937873145.1. Taxonomy (GTDB): domain Bacteria; phylum Acidobacteriota; class Terriglobia; order Terriglobales; family Acidobacteriaceae; genus Edaphobacter. The sequence goes on from CALMVK010000339.1 coordinate 26,515, forward strand.
GGCCGGGCAAGTTTCTGCTGACGGGCTTCAACACGCGCTTTATCGACTTGGCGATGCTAAAGGACTACGTCAACCAGATGGTGAAGATGAGCCCATTACAGGGCTATACGCTTGAGATCGTTGAGGACATTCCGGAGACGCGGGTGATTGGCACGGCAGTGATGGCAGAGCAGGCCGTGCATGCAGGCTGAGGCACTTTCTTGTGAGTCGGAGGTAGTCCGAGTCTGCCCTCTTAGGCGAAGAAAACTGGATGCGGTGGGCAAGTATTGCTGCCGAAGAAAGAACCTCGCCGGAGGAGTGTGTCTCCGGCGAGGTCATTTGCAATAAGGTTGAAGCCGACGATCAAGCGAAGCCGACAGGCTGCGTGCCGAGGTTGGCAGAGGTGGCGGGAGGAGCGCTCGGCGTTCCGGAGAAGGCTCCGTTGACGCCCAGCGGGAAGAAGCCTCCCTGGGTGAGGCCCGCGCCGCCGTAGCCCAAAGTGAGCACCTGGGGGACGGTGCGGATGGCAGGAAGCCCGTTCGAGATGTTGATGGGCAGGTACTGATTTTGCGCTCCCACAGGAGGAGGAACCAAGTCGGCACCATCCAGCACGGGGGTCGTAACGTTGAGGCGGGCAATCTGGGTATGCAGGCTTCCAACGTGCAGGGCTTCCGTGGCGAGAATGCGGGCCGCGGTCTGGATGACGATGGGCGTGCTGAGCAGGTAAGCCGCGCCTCCGTATGCCGAAACGCCGATGTCCTCGAAGATGCGCGCGAGGCTGAGGTACTCGCTCTCACTGCCAAAGCCGAAGCCGAGCGCGGTGAGATTGATGTTGGGCTTGGCGATGGCGAGCGAGCCGAGGAAGGAGCGCAGCAGGACGACGTGGGCGCGCTCGTCAGAACCGATTTCAGCGGTGATGGCTGGCGTGAAGACGAGCGAGTTGGAGAGGGTGACCTTGCTGCCGTTCGTAGTGACCCCGCCGCTTGGGTTGTTCCCGCCGTTCGCGACGCCCGAGACTCCGATGCCAAACTGCTCGATACCAAAGCCATACTGGCCGTAGGTGTAGAACTCGGCTTCGAGGTATTCGAGGTTGAGGGCGAAGTTGAGGACGTTGACTTCGGTGGTGGTGGGTCCGGAGGACTGGGCTTCGGCTTCTGACGCGGTGACTCCCATCGCGGTGACGGCTGCGGTGGCGACTCCGAGAGTTTTGAGGAATTTGCGGCGATTGGATGAGGCCGCGACGACTTCTTCGATGATGCGCTTCGACATAAAACTCCTTGACGAGGGGTTAGTTCGCCGATAAGACAGGTGAATGTTCGTTATGCGGTGCGGCGCCGGCGTCCCAGCAAAGCAAGCGCGGGCGGAAGAACGAGCAGCAGGGTAGACGGCTCCGGGGTGACAGCAGCGGCGTTGGTTGCGGCGTTGGTTACAGTTACGCTGTAGTTGGCAGTCGTTTGGGCGCAGGTGATGTCGTTGTAGAACATTCCTCCGGGTACACCGCAGTCCGAGCCGGTGATGGAGGGATTGGAGGCGAACAGAAATCCTGCGGCCAGATTGCCGATAGCCACGTTCGGGAACTCGGTCAGGTCGAGCACGTAATTCCCGGCACTGAGCGTGTCGGTGAGTGCGACATCGCTGAAACCGGTGTTGGAACCGCTGAAATCGACGACATTCCCGGTTACGGTATTGAACAGCGTAAGTACCGGCACGATGCCACCGCTGGCGAAGGAGGTAGTGGTGAAGGTGTAGTTTTGCGCAGAGGTCAGGGTGAGCGGGTCACTGATGACGGTGTTGTCGGCGGTGAAGGTTCCGGAGAGGGTGGTGGTACTGGCATGAGCCTGCGTAAGGGTAGTGACACCCAGCACAGCAAGCGCAAGGCGAGACGCAAAGCGGCAAAGGTTCATAGGAAATCTCCGGACGGCAAACGAGGGTGAGAGTGGGCTGAGATGGGGCGTAAATCAGAATTCAGGTAAAACGAAAAGCGCCGAGATAAGTCATTCTGTTTGGCTGCGCCTGCCGTCTGCTTATCTGGCGCAGTACGGGAAGCGCTCCTGGAGATCAAGCTGAGGCCTGCAGATTTCCCCGAACGAAAGCTGCCGCAACGCTCTCTTTTTACTACGTCTGAAACAGGAAGGGAGCCGGTTGAGGCCTATAGGAGGAGGAATGTCGTCCTCAAACGACCTCTAGAATCCAAAGCAGCGGCTTGCACGTAGAGCAGACTCCAGTTGATCTTTGGGGCGAGCGATTGACCTGAGGATGAGAGATGTCGACAATGCTTGGCTCGTCTAGAAAGCAAGAGCGTGCCTGGAGGGAAGGCTACGAGTGCGTAGCCCATTCCCTGGGTGGAGTAAGCTGAAATTAGGATTAGATCCTAATTATAAATATCTTTATAAATATCTAAGAGGAGCGTGAGCAAGCAGTAAGTCTTTTAACATACTGCCCAAGCCGCTGTAGTTTGAGTATTGCGCATATAGCTTGCGTTTACGAAAGATCGACACCGCTCGCTGAGTTCGCTTCGCTGGCAGGTTTGAACGGAAGGCAAGATAATTTGCAAATTGCCGGTAGGCACTTAGGCGATCACTTCCTTGAGATTCTAGCTGAGCTTCAGCAAAGCGAGTGCATACTACCTGAATCAGGGTAGCTGCCTTATGGATCTCATTCCAGTGTTTCTCGTGAGCGCACCCTGCGTCAAGAAACATATGCAGAGAAAGCTTAAGTCTTCCTATTGCGGAGATCTGCTGCGTGCTTCCAACCTGCTGCGATGCATGCAGGCGATAGCAGATGAGATTTTGCTTAAGTGGATACAGCTCGGAGAACAAGGGCACGGACGCGGCGAGCCATTCATCATGAATCCAGCCCTCTCCCACGGGAAAGCAAAGATCTCGCAGGAAAGTACGAAACATGACGGTCGCTCCTGTAACAAATCGAAGCTGAACGCAGACGAGATAGTCCTTTGCAGCAAGTCTTTGCTGAATGATGTCTGAGAAACCAAAGCTCGTCCAGAGATTACCCGGGAGAGGCTTACTCTGATCATCGATTAGAGTTCCATCAGAGAAGGTCATCCCTACTTCGGGATGCTCTAGCAAAAGTTTTTCAGAGTGTTGCAGGCGAGAGGCATGCCAAAGATCGTCTTGATCCGCAAGCGCGATCAGTGTCCCGCTGCACAGATGGATTGCCTGTAGAAAGTTCTGAGTGGAGCCAAGCTTACTCTTGTTTTCCATCACCGTAACCGGAAACGGCGCCTGCTCGGCGAACGCCCGTAGCAGAATGAGTGTATTGTCGGACGAGTTGTCGTCGCACACAATGAGTTCATCCGGAAGGCGAGTCTGGTTGAGGATACTGTCAAGCTGTTCCGGTAAGAAGCGCTCTCCATTGTAGGTGCAGAGGGCAACCGATATGCGCGCGTGTGGAGGAGTTTCAGTACGCATTATCCTGCCGCTCGAGCTATTCCGGTTTGATGGCGTGGAATCACACGTGTTTGCGCTATCGTGTACACAGCGTCTATGTTATCGACCCGAAAACTTTTACAAGGTTCTGCATCCAATCTGCTCCGGCTTTTTCTTTCCATTTTGGTGGCGGCGGTTCTTCCTCCACTGTTGATCCACCATCTTTCTCAGGCTGAGTATGGTGCATGGGTCCTTATTCTTCAGTTAGGTTCTTACATCAATTTACTTGATTTCGGACTTCAGACCGTTATCAGTAAGTTGATTGCCGAGAACGATGCGCTTGGCGATGGAGAAGCAAACCATCACTTATTGAGCACCTCCTTCAATGTGCTGGCTGGAGTAGCCTGCCTGGGCACATGTCTCGTCCTGATCATGGTCTGGCGTGTCCCGCAGCTTTTTCACCAGATGCCTTATGAGCTTCTGCCAAAAGTGCGACTTGGATTGCTGGTAATCGGCACATCCGCCGCCTTCGCACTTCCCTTCAATCCCTTTCTTTCCGTTTTTACCGGTTTGCAGGAGTATGGTTTTCCTACCGTTCTTGCTCTGTCGAGTCGTCTCATCTCGGCAGCAACTCTTATTGTGCTCGTCTTATTGCACGGTGGATTGCTTCCACTTACATTCGCTTTGGCCCTTGTTAACGTAGTTACAGCAATAGCACAGTTTTATGGCTGGAAGCACTATGTGAGTCAACGCATTTCTTTCTCTTTCAAGCGCTTCCATCCCAGTGCGGCGCGCCTGCTGCTTAAATCCGGTGGGGTCCTTGCTATCTGGACCATCGGCGGTCTCTTCGTCAATGGCTTCGACCTGCTGATTGTTGGTCATTTCGACTATGCAAACACAGGATTTTACGCGATCGCGGCAAGTGCTACCAACTTTTTGCTGATGATTCTCTCGAGTCTTTTCTCTCCTTTGCTGCCTGCCGTGTCTTCCATGCAGGCTGCAAGTACGCCCGTGGAGATTGGCAATCTCACTCTTCGTTATTCACGCTACTGCACGATCTGCCTTCTTGCGATTAGCCTTCCTCTTCTAGTTGGAGCTTTTCCACTCCTGTCCCTTTGGGTAGGCAGAACTTATGCTTTGAAGACGGTTCCCTTTCTTGAGTGGCTGGTGTTAGGCAACTGCGTCCGCCAACTTGCCTACCCCTATTCTCTTGTGATTATTGCGACAGGCAAACAGCACCTTGCCACACTGGCGACCGTGGCTGAAGCCGTTATCAACTTAGCTGTCAGCGTATGGCTTGCACACAAAATCGGTGCTATCGGTGTCGCGTACGGTACTTTGGCTGGAGCTTTTGTAAGTCTTGGGCTTCATCTTTTGGTGAGCATGCGTCGTACCCATTCTGTCATTGACTTCCCTGTTTCCAGGTTTCTGACGCATAGCTTGTTGCGTCCACTTACCTGCGTTTTACCTTTGCTTTTCCTAGTTCACTCCTGGAACAGGCTCGCGCTTTTACCAGCTAAGTCTAGTCTGCTTGCAGCTTGGATCGTTGCTACTACAGCACTGCTTTACTTTATCGCTCTTACTCCATTGGACCGGAAAGAGATACTTAGACACTTTCAAAAAATAAATCCAAGCGCAAGAGAAGCGGACTGACTACCTGCTTTGGCGCGAACGAAGTTGAACTGGTGAATAGAAGCGAAGCTCAACGCTACCGGTGAAATTTGAGCGGGAAGTTTGCTCCAGCAGAGGAAAGTTCCATCGTTCGTATTGCCCCAATGCATTCACCTCAATTTCAGGACGTATCCTCCACGAGGCGTTCGCTCCATAATCGTTGTTGTTGCCGCCCCCATAGAGAGAGGGGTCGAGTACCATTTTTCGATAGAAAATGCCTATTCTTTTTTCTGGGGAGGCCCAATACGTGGTCGATGCTTGCCCGCCAATGCCTTGGCGGCCGATCCAACTGCCGAGAATCTGTCCATAGTTGGTGTAACCCTCGGGATAGTGAGTGTTGGCATAGTAGAAGCCCTGGTATGGGGCTTTTGGTAAATCTGTATAGGCTGCCTCAAACCGGGCATCCAGCTTATGGAGCTTTGGCAACTCTGAAAGGTAAATTCCAGGATCCCAGGCAAATCGAGCTACAAATTTGCCTTCGATTGGATCGTCCCACGCCATTCCTTCACTGTAAACCTGGATAGCTCGTCGGAATCCAGGGAGGTGGTAGCTGAGGTTTACCTCAGTGACTCGTTTTCCCGGATCTACCGCTTGACCGTTGCCGAAGATGGAGAAGCTATGCGCGAAGGTTCCGAAAGTAAGTGGCCGACCGTAGCCGGCGAAGATTGTGGTATGCGCCAGACCTAACTCAAAGTTCTCGGTAGGCTTGACGGTCAGGTGTACTCCCCATAGGTAAGGTGGAGGGGTAAGCGCGACATTCTGACTTCCGTAAGGAATAAAGTTTGGGCCAAGGGCGACAAAATGAATGCCACCCTGTCTAGCCATGAAGAAGTCGAAGTGGACCGGGCCTAAGACGTGTAGCGCACCGGGCAAGTGGCCAGGTTTGACGCGATCGACGCGAAGCATGGGAAGAGGGGCTGCGTTGGTGGACAGGATCAGGGAAGTGCTGCGATCCGGCCCCCACCACAGGCTCTGCTGCCCGAACGTGAACTGCCAGTTATGGACGTTGAGGGCGACATAGGCGTCCAGCGGGCGTAAGCGGTTTGTGTTGCCAAAGCGTAGATTCCAGCCAAATGGAATGACATCGCCGCCGGCGATGAAGCTTTGCACTGACGGAGTGTACATCTGAAGAGGAAGCGCTGAGGCGTACTGATACTCGCCGCGGAAGTAAGCGGCAAACGGACCGGCGGTGCCCCGGAGAGCAAACCCACTGATCTCGTTGCCACCTTTTCCGTACGGACGGCCGAAATCATCGACCAGCGTTTGCGAGAAGTGGTATCCGTCACGCAGCGGAGTTCCGCCAATTGCAGTGACTCGCGTGTAGGCATTGTCTAACTGGACTTCCTGATTTTCTTCTCCGGAAATGATGCGACCTTCGTCGGCGAACTCGTTATCGAGCGAGGCAAGTAGTGACTCGCCTATGTCATCCATCTCAAAATATTGCTCGTGAGCTTCGGCGACGAGTCGCGCTCCTTCCAGGCGAGTCCACGGCCTAACCATTGCAGTGCTATCCGGGAGATAGCCCAAGGCTGCAAGACGGTCGAATGCAGAGTAGGTCCAGTTATCGAGAGGGATGTAGGTTGAGCCTTTGTATTGTGTGCTGGAGTCTGTTTGCGCATCTACATTGCGTGCCGCAGGAAGAGCTTGAGCTGCGAGTGTAGGCACAGTGCCAATGCTAGTTAAGGCCTGTGAAGTGGAAGCTGCAGCGAATTTTTTTTCGACAATAGAAGAGGTTGTAAAAAGAAGCTGAGGTGATTTGTAATAGAAATCCTGTCCCAGGCTGTACGAGGAGCCTGCGATCATCCATAAGAATAAAATCCAGAAACGCACCTTCACCTACCCTGAACACGCTTAGAAAATCGGGGAACTATTCATTCTCGCTTCTATTACAAAGGAGAGTAACACAAGACTCTTTAGGTTTATGGGCCAGGCAGTCTATGTAGGCTTGCAACTTTCTGCGTTCACTCTACCCTGCAGATCAGACATTTTAGATAGCTTGTCTCCGGTAAGCCAAGCATGGCCGGATGATCCGGTGCAGCTCCTCGAGCTTCGATGACCTGCACTCTTCGCTGCGCGTCTACCGCGGCAGCCGCTACCACGGCAAGGAAGTCCTGTTGACTCACATGTTGCGAGCAAGAACAGGTTGTGAGGATTCCTCCAGGCTCAAGCATCTTCATGGCGCGCAGGTTCATTTCCTTGTAACCACGCAGCGCGCCTTCCATGGCCCGCTTCGATTTTGCAAACGCGGGTGGATCGAGCACGATCGTTCCGTATTTTTGTCCGCCGGCCTCAAACTCGCGCAAGAGGTCGAATGCATCCGCCTCGATCCAGTCCACCTTGGCGCGCAGATGAGGGTTGCGCTCAAGATTGCCGTCTGCCACTTCAAGTGCCGCCCGGCTCGCGTCTACTCCAGTTACGCGTTCGCAGACGCTGGCCAGGTGCAACGCAAAGCCTCCCTGATAGGTGCATACGTCGAGTGCCGAGCCGTGTGCGTAGTGAGCCGCGGCGGCGTAGTTCAGCCGCTGATCGAGAAACGCGCCGGTTTTCTGCCCGGACAGGGCGTTGTAGGCAAAGTGCATGCCGTTGATGGTGAATACAGTCGCCAGTTTAGGCTCTGCCTGGTCCGCGAAGAGCGACTCGCCTTCGATCGGCGGCAGGGCTTCCGCAACGCGAACCCGGGGATCGGGCCGTTCGACGATCGTCGCCGGGGAAAGACGCCGGCGCAGCATATCTGTCGCGGCGGAACGCACATCGTCCTGTGCGGTAGCCTGGGTTAGGAGTTGGAGGACGACCAGATCGTTATACCGGTCGATGATGATGCCTGGTAGACGGTCTGCCTCGGAGAAGACCAGCCGGCTGGCGTTGTCGCGGTCCGATTGTGGGATGAGTGACTCACGCAAGTCGATGGCGGCATGGATGCGTGCTTGGATCTCCGTGAGATATTCAGCACGGCTGAGCGCAGGGCGGTTGGATACCATGCGCAAGGTAATCTGCGAGGCGGAACTGAAGGTAGCGCTGCCGAGCGCGATGCCGCGCGCATCGATCACGGACAGGATGCATCCTGGAGTGATCTCCATGCTGCCGACCGGTGGCAGAAGCTGGTCTACGTCGGATCGATAGACCCATGCGGCACCGGAACGAAGTTTCTCAACGGCTCGCCGTGTAATGACCGCCGCAGGCCCATGCGCATGCGGAGATCCGATCCGAAGAGGCGGGAGATCCATTTGCGCCATACTCTATGGTCGCATGAAGCCGTCGTGCTGAGATCTCTGTGCGATCGAGTGGCTAGTTTTCCAACGGTCACCCAGGGGATTTCGTAGATCCTGTTGGCTCTCCCGTTTGCGACCGGAATTGTTCCATTTGCCATCAACTTAGAGAGGTCATCCACATTCAGTCCGAAGCCGAAGCGCTGTTGTTGCGTGCGGTCCGGATTACGCGCCATGTTCATCCGGGCGGAGATGATGTCTTGCGGCGGGCTCCGGCAGGAGCAGTTGCCGGTGCAACAGAGATTAGCCCAGGGCACGCTGACCTCTGCGCTGACTCTAACTGCTTCTAAACAAAGCTAGAATTAGATGACCTACGGCTTCGTTCTTACGCTAATGAAGCTGCTGTTTCCTTTTCCATCCCACAAAAGGATCATTATGCGCCGTATCGATGTCCTCATTCTTGGAGCCGGCGCTGCCGGATTGATGTGCGCCATGGAGGCTGGCCGGCGTGGCCGTAAGGTGCTGGTCGTGGATCATGCTGACCGCGTGGGAAAGAAAATCCTGATTTCTGGCGGCGGCCGTTGCAATTTCACCAACCTGCACTGTACGGCAGAGAATTTTCTCTCTGAAAATCCACACTTCTCCCGTTCCGCGTTGGCGAGGTTTACCTCGGCTGACATGATCGCATTAGTTGAGCGCCATGGGATTGCGTATCATGAAAAGACGCTTGGGCAGCTTTTCTGCGATAGAACCGCGCGCGACATGACGGACCTGCTTGAACGCGAGTGCGCTGAGGCTGGAGTTCAGATCGAAGTGGGAGTCTCCATAGGCTCCGTCCGCCATGGTGAGCAAGGCTTCACGGTGGAAACATCCGGCGGCTTACTTGCTGCGAGTTCTCTCGTCGTCGCCACAGGTGGGCTTTCCATTCCGAAGATTGGTGCCACTGGCCTGGGTTACGATCTTGCACGGCAGTTTGGGTTACGCATCGTCGAGTGCCGGCCAGGCCTGGTGCCGATTGCCTTCGATAACGCGGATCAAGAACAATGGTGTGATCTTTCCGGCACTTCAACAGAAGTGGTTGCGCGCCTTGGAACCGACAAGTGGAAGCCGAACTCCCATACCCGTCGCTCTCCGAACTTCCGGGAGAAACTGCTCATCACGCATCGCGGTCTTAGCGGTCCGGCAGCATTGCAGATCTCTTCCTTCCTAACGCTCGGAACCACCTTGGAGATCGATCTCGCTCCCGGCCGACAGATTCTTCATCCAAACTTGCTCCAGAACACCTCACGCGAGGCCTCAGCTTTGCTGATTGCACTCCGGGCTGTGTTGCCTGCGCGCTGGGCAGAACGCTGGCTTCGTCTTAGTCTTTCGGAACCGGTTCCGCGGCAGCTCTCAAATGCTGCAATTGCCGCGCTTGAGGCCCGCTTGCATGCTTGGCAAGTCATTCCGGCCGGCAACGAAGGTTATATAAAAGCCGAAGTTACGGTCGGCGGTGTTGCAACTGATGAACTCGACCCACGAACTTTGGGAAGTCGTAAAATTCCTAAGCTTTTCTTTATTGGTGAAGTGGTTGATGTAACCGGATGGCTTGGCGGCTACAACTTTCAGTGGGCGTGGGCTTCCGGCTTTTGCGCCGGGCAAATTTGCTGAAAGCAGCCTCATTGAATGATTAGGGTCAGCGGCAGGGTACGTGTCAGCCCTGCCGCTGAACCAGTGACCACGAGAGAGTATGAACCGCTTGGAGTTATGACCGTCGAGGAGCCTGCGGTGCCCGTGCCTGGTTCCGTCCTCCCCGTGGAGCAGCCGCTGCCACCGATCAAGGCCAAGGTAATAGAGAAAATCAGCAGTTTTTGCTGCCAGCGTTTGCGTCTGCAGAAAAGGCAGAGTGGAAGCAAAGCCGCAAGCCATGTCTGCGGTCTAGTCCATGGCATAACGGGAGCATCCAGCCGCACTGTTGTTAGACCCGTGGCTACTGTTACTGTCATCGGCGTCGAGCCGCCGAGAGCAACACTCGCAGGATTGACCGTGCAGGTACTATGGGCCGGCGCTCCAGTACATGTAAATGTGACAGTTCCGGTTACATTTGCCGCAGAGCTCAAGAGAAGGGCATACGTGGCTGCTTGACCGCTGGCTACGGTAAGTGACGACGCACCATTCACAGCTATGGAAAAGTCGGAGCCATTGCCGGTGAGTTGGATTATTTGAGGGGAGGAGACGGCGCTGTCAACCAAGGTGAGAGTTCCGGAACGTGCGCCGCCTGTGGTGGGTGCAAAGACGATGCCAAGCGTACAAACTCCCGCCGGGGCCAAGGATTGCCCGCAGGTATTCGAGCCTGCGGGGATCGAGTAGTCTCCAGTGATAGAAACATTCGAAATGGTCAGAACTGTTCCACCATTGTTCGTCAGGGTCACGGTCTGTGGCGCTGAGGTCAGCCCAATCCCGATAGTTCCAAAGGCTAACCCATTGATTGGTGAAACCGACACTCCCGGAGGAGCAATCCCGTATCCACTCAACGGCACGGTCTGGCTGCGGAACTGATCAGAGATCGTCAGGACACCGCTTTGCTGTCCTAGGCTTTTGGGCACGAAACTTACCAAAAAGGTGCAGGTCGAGTGCGCGTTAAGGGAGTTCCCACAGCCATTTACGACGGTGAAGTCACCCTTTGTAATTTGCGCGGAGATGAGCGTCAAGGCGACATCTCCTGCATTGATAAGCGTCACAGCCTGGGTTGCACTTGCACTACTCAACTGTTGAGAAGAGAAGCTTAGTGCAGCTACAGACAAATTGTCGGTTGCAGGATTGGTAGCGTTTCCACTGAGACTGGCCGTCTGGGTTCCCGCGTCATCTACGACAGTTAGGGTTCCGGAACGTGCGCCGGTCGCGCTCGGTGCAAAGACGATCGAGACGGTACATCCTGTTTGCGAACTCAATGTCAAGCCGCAGGTGTTTGCAGACATCTTGAAGTCGCCGGAGACAGTCGGTGTCTGAAGTCCGGCGGTAGCTGTGCCTGTGTTGGAGATGGTGATGTTTTGCACAGCACTTGTTGCTCCCACGCTCGTTACAGGAAAGATTGCCGCAGTGGGTGTAAGAACGATGGCTGCAGCCGGAGTACCTGTCCCCGAGAGTGCGGCGGTCGCCTGGCCGCCAGCAACGTTGCCATAGACGGTGAGAACGCCGGTGCGCGAACCCGTAGAAGCCGGAGCGAACCGCACCTGTACAGAGCATGTCGCTCCTTGCGGAACTGGGTTGCCGACGCAGGTGTCGATCTCGTTGAAGTCGCCAGTGGTCACTATGCTTGAGATCGTGAGATTTGCATTGCCGCTATTAGTGACCGTAATGGTGGTGTACGCGCTGACGGTGCCTACCGCTTGCGCTGAAAAGGTTGCGGCTGTCGGGCCCAATGCGATGACAGGAAGGGTGGAGGTGGTGGCAGTCAGTAGAGGAATCTGCCAGATGCCGCGGCCGTAGGTTGCCGCACGAAGTTCCCCCGCACGTCCATCGCCTGTCGGCATTTGCGCGGCCGCTTGCAAGCTCACCACCGGAGCATTCGGCAGCGAGCTCCCGAGGACGCTCCAGCAGTTACCGCTGGTGCAGGTGGAGATGTTGGTCGTTACATAGACTCCTGTGTCCAACGCGACGTAGACGGTATTCGCATCGTTCGGGTCCACTGCAACGCTGTTTGCCGGTGCGTTTGGGAGGTTGGAGGTGACGTTGGTCCAATGCAAACCACCATCCACGGAGCGGTACACGTGAGGTGAACTTGCGCCGACCTGGCTGAACCCGGCAAGCGTGGCATAGACGGTATTTCCGGTGGCGTCATGCGCATCTGCAGCGATTGCAGAGACGTCGAAACCTTGCGGGTTGAAGACGCCCGCGTCGGCGGCATCATTGGTTACGGCACCCAGCGCCGCGTCGCGCCAAGCGGTGGTGTTGCTTGCGGTATTTCCCGCGGCGGTCACAAAGAGATGGCCACCAAGATTTTGGCCGCCGTCCAGCACTCCGGCAAGGCCAGCGTAGAGTATCTCTGATCCTGCGTTTTGGTTTGCAGTCGAAAGATTAGCGGGTCCTCCGGCTGCAAGGGATCGCACGAGAGGCGCTCCAGTCCCACAGGCATTTGCGGCAGGCGTAGCAAAGGGAGCGCTGATGGCGTTTGCGCCGGACCAGACCGCTCCACCAGTTGCCGCACCACGCCACACTCGGCAGGTTCCCGCAATGAGGCTGGACGTGAGCGTTGGATCAAGCAGCCAAGGTGCATCCGTCTCGGCCAAGTCTCCACCGACCTGGGCCGAGCCGATGACAGTTGCGGCAAAGTCACTGGAGCTACAGGCTGAGCCTGAAGTGCAGCGTGCGATGTTGACTCCGGCGCCAGTGGAGAGATACCACAGTTGCGGATTGGCTGGATCGATGGCGACCGTTCCTCCTTCGCCCGTCGCAAGCTGGGTCCAGGCGCTTGCCGCAGATGCTGTGCCGGCGGTTCCCAAGGCTCCCAGGCCGGCCAAGAGCGTGCCGCCGGCTGCAGGCGGCTGCGCGAAAGATACGACCTCCGCGAGCGATCCGATTCCTGCGTTGAGGTTCTGAAAGTGATTTGCATCGTCAAGCGAACACGCAGCCGCCTGCTCGTTGACGCCGTCTGTTGAGCGATAGAGACCGCCATCGTTTCCAACGTAGAGCAGAGGCGCGCCGGAGCCCTTGAGCGACGCGATGGCATGCTGTGCGGGTGCGACTCCCGCTGGGTTAACACAGCCATTCTGCGCGTTGGTTGTGTTCCGCAAGGTGCATCCTGCGGCAAGGCTGCAGCGATAGAGGTCGATTGTGCCTGCGTACAGCAGAGTGTCATTTCCGGACGGAATGGCGTTCAAAGCAAGATCGTAATCGGCCTGCAAGATGACCTTGCTGCCGCTGCCAACTTCGAGTGGCGCTGCGTTCAACGCTGTGCCGAAGAGCACGGTGGAGTTGCCGCAAGCCGTGCCAGAGAGTGCGCACACATCCTGATAGAGCCCCTGATCGCGGTTTGCCAGGTCTACAGTAAGGGCGAAGGTGTCACCGGTTGTGGGCTGAACGGCAAGCACGCCGCGGAAGATTGGGCAGACTGAGCTGCCAGAGGAGCCCAAGGGCGGACACGCCGTTGTGGTCAATCCGGTTCCTGGCTGGTGAAGCAGACGCGTCCAGGTTTGACCGTCGACCGACTCATAGTAGCCGTGCGCGCGTACCGCTGCGTAGAACCGCTGCCGGATGGGGTTCCAAACCACTGAGGTTGCGGCCTTGCCGCCGCCGTTGCCGCCGAGAGGCAAAGGTGTCTGGACGATCTGACTGCCATCCTGGATGGTTGCCATCTGCCATGTCACACCACCATCGCTCGACCAGTAGAGACCCATGACGCTGTTGAGAGTGTTGGCTGCATGCACCACGTCGCCTTCTGCGGATTCTGAGAAGGCCGCGACGACAAGGGATGGGGTGGATGACGAAAAAGCGATGCCCGCCACGGCGAGACCCAGAAAGGAGTGATTGCCTGAGACACCGTCCAAGGCTTGTTGCGCCAAGGTCCAGGTAACGCCGCCGTCTACGGAGCGCAGGATGCCCTCGCCGTAGTAGGAGTCCGTTGCATCGTTTGGATCGCCCGTTCCAGCCAGCAAAACGCCGTTGCTCATGGCCATTGCACCAATGCTAAGCGACGGCAGCACAGCGCCGCCTGGACTGAAGACAGGCAGCGTGTCGGTCAAAGGAGTGAAAGTTACCGCGCCTGCCGAACCCGCAGCGTTGGTCGACTTCCAGATGCCGCCACCGGTGGTGCCCATGTACAGGGTGTTGCCGGTCACATCGGCCGGATCGATCGCCAGCGCCGTGACACGGCCAGTGATGTTGCCGTATAACGGGCTGACTACCTGTCCGGGGCCCACCGGAGTCCAAGCCGCACTCAAGGTCGTGGTATGCGGCTGAGCCAAGACTGCCTGGGCCATGGCCTGATGCTGCTGCCGCGCGCTTACGAGCGCTTGCGCTGCGGGAACCGAAGTCGAGGTCCTTCCCCGGAGGAATCGCTGTGTCCCGGTCTTGCGGGAGGAAGCCCGGCCTAGAGCGATGGGCTCCGAGGAGGATGTCTGTCCGATGAGATAGACCGGCGTCAGCGCCATGCAGAAAACAAGGAGCGCCCAGAACCAAGCATGGCTACGGGAGAGCGGGAGCAGAGAAGATCTGGAGTCTGCGGATCGCATGTTGCCTTCTTACTACCAAACAAAGTTAGGCATACATCGCCTGAGGACTCTATCGGCAGATCCGCAAATTTCTTCAGTCCAATCTGCACTGATTTTCTTCAGCAATGTACAACTTTTGGGGATTGGATGGATCGAGTGGCGTTTCTGGAGTCGATGACCAACTGCGCCTCAGCAACAATCCTTCGAAAGTCGTAGGCACTGTGGTCGGTCAGGATGAGAACACAATCGAAGTGCCTCACTTGCTCAAGCGGCGTCGACTCCATCTGTATGGAGTAGTGGCGACCCGTGCCCACGCGCGGGAAGTAAGGGTCGTTGTAGGCGACCTGCGCACCCGCCGCAAGCAGCAGTTGCATGACGGTCAGCGCCGGCGACTCACGCAGATCATCCACATCCCGCTTGTAGGCCACGCCGAGCACCAGTACCCGGGCGTCCTTGAGCAGCTTGCCTTCCCGCTCGAGAGCTCGTCTCGTCGTCTGCACCACATACGCCGGCATGGACTCATTGACCTCACCCGCTAGCTCGATGAACTTCGTCTCAAACCCAAACTGTTTGGCCTTCCACGTCAGATAGAACGGGTCTACAGGGATGCAGTGACCTCCCACGCCCGGGCCTGGATAGAAGGGTTGAAACCCGAACGGCTTGGTTGCGGCAGCCGCGATGACCTCCCAGAGATCGATTCCCATGTGCAGGCAAAGCTGCTTCATCTCGTTGATGAGGGCAATGTTTACCGCGCGATAGATGTTCTCAAGCAGCTTCGTCATCTCGGCCGCAGCCGTGGACGACATGGCCACCGTTCTCGCAAACACCACGCCATAGAGTGCGCACGCGGCCTCGGTGGCCCGCGCGTCCACACCCCCTACTACCTTCGGTACGCTGCGTCGCGGCACGGTAAGGTTGCCGGGGTCCTCTCGCTCCGGTGAGAACGCCACGAGCACGCCCTCGACCGACTGCGGGTCCCCGCCTGCGCGCTGTACCTGGAGTCCGTGGCGCTCAATGGTGGTTACCACGATCTCTTCCGTGGTGCCGGGGTAGGTTGTACTCTCAAGCACCACGAGTTGTCCCAGCCGCAGATGCGGTGCGATCGACTCCATGGTCGCTACCACAGCGCGCATGTCGGGCGTGTGATCCGGGTAGAGGGGCGTGGGTACGCAGATCAGGATCGCGTCCACGGAGGCTATCTCCGCATACTCCCTTGTGGCTCGGAATCCACGGGCCTGGGCGGCTGCGATGTGCTCCGGCGTGATCCGGTGGATGTAGCTTTGTCCCGCGTTCAGCGCGCGTACTTTTGCCTCGTCGATATCAAAGCCGGTGACCGCAAAGCCGTCTTGGCTTAAGAGCAGCGTCAGAGGCAGCCCGACGTAGCCGAGCCCTACCACGCCTACACGCAGAGTCCTGCTCTCAACCCGTGCACTCCACTCCGCCATGCTGCGTACCGGCATGAAGATGGTGCCGGTCAACGTCTCGCCTCCGCTGCCAGCTCCGCGCGGACCCACTCCACCGTGCGCCGCAGGCCCTCTGCAAAGCTCACGCGCGGCCGATAGCCGAAGGCTTCCGCCGCGGCCGAGATATCCGCGTGCGAGTCACGTACGTCTCCGGGACGAGCCGGCTGGTAGAGCGCTGGCTGGTCGAAGCCGACGATCTCCGCCAGCAACGTGTACGTGTCGTTGAGGGTATGCCGCTCTCCACGCGCCACGTTGAATACCTGGCCAGCTACGCGTCGAGGCTCAGCCGATAGAGCCAGCAGGTTGGCTTCAACTACATCGTCCACATAGGTGAAGTCGCGTCCTTGCTCTCCATCTCCAAAGATCACCGGCCGCTCACCCTGCAACATCTGCCGAGCCCACTTCGCGATTACGCCGGCGTAGGCCGACGCTGGATCCTGTCGTGGGCCAAAGACATTGAAGTAGCGCAGGCAGACCGTCTCAAGCCCGTACACCTGCCAGTAGGATTGCATGTAAAGCTCCCCTGCTACCTTCTGCACCGGGTAGGGCGCGATGGGCTTGGGCGTCATCGTCTCCTGCCTGGGAAAGCCGGGTTGGTTGCCATAGGCAGAGGACGACGCCGCGAAGATCACGCGCCGGACCCCTGCGGAACGCGCAGCTTCAAGCACGTTGAAGGTGCCGTCAAGGTTGTTCTCATGGCTGGTGCGTGGATCTTGGACCGATCGTGGCACACTCGGCAGGGCTGCTTCATGCAGCACGAAGTCCACGTCCTTGCATGCGGCTTGCACTGCCGCTGCATCGCGCAGGTCGGCTTCAATGAACTCTATGCCAGCGGCCGCATCAAGATTTTTTGGGCGGCCCGTGGAGAAGTTGTCCAACCCACGCACATAGGCCCCGCGCGCAAGCAAAGCTTGCGCCAGGTGCGAACCGATGAATCCAGCCACTCCGGTGATGAGGTAAGTAGACAACGCGTGCGCCAGCTTTCAGCTTATCAACTTACGCACGCGCTGCCGTTTACGGTTTAGCTGAAGCCAAGCACACGATGCGGCTCATAGGGCTGTTCCAGTTGCTTTACCTCGTCGTCGGTCAGCTTGATCTCCAGGGCTGCGATGGCGTCCTCCAACTGGTAGGCCTTGCTTGCGCCGATGATCGGGGCCGAGACTGCGGGTTTGGTCAGCATCCAAGCCAGCGCCACCTGTGCGTTCTTGACCCCGCGCGCCTCGGCCACCTGGGTGACGCGGTCCAGTACCTTGAAGTCCGACTCGGCATAGTACATCTTGTGCGCAAAGGCATCGGTCCTCGCCCGCGCGGTTTCGGATTTTTGCTTGTCTTCATTTTGCTTGCGATTCCCTGCCAGAAATCCACGCGCCAGCGGACTCCACGGAATCAGGCCCACCTTCTGATCGAGGCATAGCGGAATCATCTCGCGCTCTTCCTCGCGGTAGACCAGGTTGTAGTGGTTTTGCATGGTCACAAATCGCGCCAGCCCATGTTTTTGCTGGTATTCCAGCATCTTTAGGAACTCCCAGGCATACATGGTTGACGCACCGAGATAGAGCACCTTGCCCGCGCGAACGACATCGTTCAACGCCTCAAGCGTCTCTTCGATGGGGGTCAGCGGATCGGCTCGGTGGATCTGGTAGAGGTCCACGTAGTCGGTTCCAAGACGCTTCAAGCTGGCATCGATCGAAGCCAGGATGTGCTTGCGCGAGAGCCCGCGATCGTTGCGCCCATCGCTCATCGGTTGGAAGACCTTGGTCGCGAGGACGATTTCTTCGCGGCGCATCTTGAGCTCGCGCATGGCACGCCCAGTGATCTCCTCGCTGGCACCGAGCGAGTAGACATCCGCCGTATCGAAGAAGTTGATGCCTGCCTCATACGCCTTGCGGATAAGCGGCTCGGACTCATCCCACTCAAGCACCCACTCCCGCCACTGCTTGGACCCGTAGGTCATCATGCCCAGCGCCAGCCGTGAGACATTGGTGCCTGTGCTGCCAAGATTTACGTACTCCATGTGCTCGTTCTCCCTCTTCTTGCATAAGAGTCGGTTGAGCCGCGAAGCGTTACTTTTGTGCGCGCGAGTTCCTGCGCAGCGGCACAGTGCTGCATACACAAAGTGCATGTTCAAGATGAGATCGATCTAAGGATTTAAGGAACGAGCGTGATCGGGGCTTGCCAGAAAGAGCTTTTCTGCGCGGTCGGATCGATGACGGTGATCTGGCAGTCGTAATCGCCCGGCGCGAGGCCGTTGAGCCCGATGCTGAAGCGCACGGGCATGGTCTTGAGCGAGTTGGTCATGCCGCTTGCGACTTCCATGGGTTGGGTTTCGAAGACCTTGGTTTGCCCCTGGTAGAAGCTGACGAAGGCAATCAAGGGCTCGACGGCGGGCAGTCCCTGCTCATAGGCCTGCAGGTAGACGAACAGGTCGCGGCTCTTCGAGAAGACGCGGGTGACGCTTGGGATCAGCTTCTGCCCGTTCTGCACGAGGGGGTTGGCGGCTTCCTCCTTGAGGCGCTCTTTTTCCTTGGAGGCGTTGTAGATCGCGTCTTTCAGGTCGACGCGCTGGCCGCTCAGCACGACCGAGCTCAGAGGTACGCGGGTCAGCTCCTTGTTCAGATTTGGAATCGTGAACGTGGTTTGAAAGGTCCCGATGCGTCCCGTCTCGTCGTCGCGCGCGAGGAACTTGATGCTGTACTTGCCGGGCAGCAACGTGAAGCCGGTGTCATATTCGACGGGCCGTTTGGCAAGCTCGACAGCGGTTGCGTCGGTGAGCTTCAGGTTGACGTTGTCGCGCATGTTCTGCACGGTCTGGCCGTTGCCGAGATCGTCCTTGACCTCGAGGATGAAATCGATCAATGTGTGCTGCGCGCCGCCTTTTTTCGCGAGCGCCAACTCGCTGCCCGGAATCTTTACGACCAGCGGCACGAAGTATTCGGCGCGGTTGAGCTGGAAGTAGTTCAGTTCGAGGGCGATGGTCAGCTCGGTGACGGGATCGCCCAGCATAAGCGCGTCTTCGAGCTGCCGTTCCTTATCGGCGACAGTGAACTTGCCGAAGACCTTGCCGGCGTAGTAGCCCTGGCGAAAGTCCAGCTTGGCGTCGAGCTGCGAATTGACTGTGATTTTAATTCGGCGAAAGCGTCCGTCGAGCGCCGCGTTACTGGTGTAGTAGCCGAGGATGTAGTAGCTTTGCACGCTCTGCTGGGCTTGCGTGATGCCGCGCGTGAGGTCGTTGTAGTCAAGCAGCGCCTTGCCTCCAGTGTCGCCGGCAAGGGTGAAGAGCGTGTCCTGCGATTGCTGCAGGCGCGTGGTGACGGCGAGCGCGGCTGTACCGTTGTACATCGCGGCGCTGCCCGGCGAGCCTTGCGTGGCATCGCCGAGAGGCGCCTGCGCAACCAGCCCGCGCGCATCGATCGGCCAGAAGGAGACACCGGAACGAATGGCGTCGTCGACGGTGGCGTGGAGCTGTGCCTGGTTGTCGACGCCGTGCAGCTGCAGGCCGCTGGCGAAGTAGATCAGCACCTTCTTCTCGCTGAGGCGTCCGAGCATCTTGGCCGCGGTCTGCAAGGCGGCGAGTTGGCGGTCGGTGTTGAAGAGGTTGAACTCGCCGTTGTCCTGGCCGAAGGCTGCGCCGGTGTCGCTTGAAGACGCGTCGCTGGAGGTGTCGTCGATCTGCTGGTTCTCGCCGACGATGAGCGTTTGCATGATGCTGAGCAGGCGGTCGTGATCGGCGGTGAAGTCCTGAAGCACATCGACCGACGCGCCGCCGTAGCGCATGATCGAGACGAGATCGACCGAGGTCATCTGGGTGCGCACGAACTTTTGCGCGGCCTCAAGCGCGCGCAGCTTGTCGCCCGGCGGCATGGAGGTGAGGTCGAAGTAGATGGAGATGAGGCGCTTGTCTTTGTACTTGACGTTGCCCGCGGTTTCGGGCGCGATCTGCGTGATGGCGAGCCGATTATAGAGGGTGATGTTCTCGCGCGCGGGCTTGGTGGCTGGCGCATCGGGTGCGACCGGCAGCTCCTGGTACTCGCAGATCTTGACTGTTTGCGCGACGCCGTCTTCGGTGACGGTGAAGTCCTTGGCGGTGAGTCCGGTGATCGATTTGCCCTGCTTGTCCTTGATGTTGACGGCTTCGATGACGAGCTTGGACGTGACGGAGACGGTGTACGCGCCACCGCCGCCGGGCTGCTGATTCTGGCCAACGACCTGGGCTGTAACCGGTGTGACTGCAAGGAGGAGGACGGCAAAGAGAGATCGCATCAGAACCTCAGGCGCAGAGTCGTCTGCAGGGTGCGCATCGCGTTGACGGTAGAGGGCAGGCCAAACTGCGTGCTGTTGATGTCGTTATAGTAGCTCGCGTAAGAGACGTGATTGAGCGCGTTGTTGGCGGCAAATTGCAGATCGAGACTGAGCTTGTCGGGCAGGCGAAAGGTGCGGAGGAATGCAGCGTTCAGCGTGAACTCACTGGGCCCGGTGATGGAGTTGCGGCGCGCGTTGCCGAAGAGAGTTGCGGGCGTGGTGAAGGCCAGCGGGTTGACGAATCCGGCTGCGTTGTAGAGCGGCGCTCCGGTGAGGTCGGGGCGGATAAATGAGTTATAGCCGGAGATGACACGGGCGGAGACGAGGGGCGTTTCGGGCAGGCCGGAGCCCGCGTTGATCTGGGTCTGCACGGTCCACTCCTTGTAGAGACGGCCGCGCCAACCGCTGAGCAAGGAGCCTCCGCCGAGGCCCATGCCGGTGGTGTATTGAGCGGTGAGATTGAGCAGATGGCGCTGGTCAAAGGTGGAGAGCCCGCGCTCTGCGTTCAGGTGGCGCCAGTCCTGCGCGATGGTGGCGGAGCTGAGCGTGGCCGCGCCTTGGCCGCCCAGTGCGGAGTCGTCGTCGATGGACTTTGAATAGGTGTAGAGGACGGAGGCGGTGAAGCCGCTCTTGAGGCGGCGGCGCAATTGAACCTGAGCGGACTCGCGCGTGGAGTCTCCGCCGGAGGTGAGGTACTCATAGCCGCTTGGCGCGGTTTCGCCGGCGGTGTTGGGCAGGAAGAGCTGCGCGCCGCGTGTGCCTTTGTTGCCGAGAGAGATGGCCACCAACTGAAGTGAGGCGGGAAGATCGCGCTGCAGCTTGAGCTGCCACGTCTGCACGTAGCCGACACGGAAGTTGGGATCGATGCCGAAGGTCTGGGCCGTGGTCGTGTTGCAGGGTGTGAACGCGCGGGCCAAAGACAGCGGACAGGCGGCGCTGTTCTCGACGGTCTGGCTGAGGGAGAGTGGGGCTTGCTGGGCCATGTTGAGCGCGATGCCCTGGTAGACGGAGGTATCGTACGTGACGCCGTAGCCCGCGCCGACGATCAGCGAGGAACCGGGGAGCGGCCGCCACGAGAGCCCGATGCGCGGCTCGACCGCGGTGCGATCCGGGCGGGTGAGCGACGTGGGATAGCTGGTGCCCGTGAGGGACCCTTTGGGCGCGCTGGCGAGCACCGGTGCAACCGCTGTGAAGCCTGGCGCGACGTCGAGATTGACGAGACGATTCTTGAGCTCGGTGACGGGTGAGCCGTACTCCCAACGCACGCCGGCGTTGATGGTGAGTTGGGGGTTCGCGCGCCAGTCGTCGGTGCCGTAGAGGTCGTAGACGGACTCGCGCAGATACTTGTCTGCATTGCCGTAGGCGATGGAGCTGGCGGCGGGAAGGCCGAGCAGGAAGTCTGCGACGTCCGAGCCGGTGCCGCCGGCGTTGGCCGACGAGAAGGTGAAGGTGCCGCGAGGATTGGCCTGGGTGAGGTAGTTGAACTGCTGCCCGCGGAAGTCGCCGCCGACGGTGACGTTGTGGGGCGAGCGGTTCCAGCGCAATATGTAGGAGACGCCGTTGGTGGCATCGCGAAGGAAGGAGTTGTTGGCGTCGGTGAGGGGAGCAAGCGCGCTTGAGAAGTTGAGTGTCGGCGGTCCCCAGTAGGCCGGGTCCTGATCGTTGCCGATGATGCCTGCGATGCCGGAGACGTTGGTGCGGTTCGCCCAGTAGGGAGTGGTGCGGTTGGATTGGCGGCTGAAGGTATAGCCCACGTTGGTGCGCAGGCGAGCGTTGTAGGTGTGCGCCCAGTTGATGTTGGTGTTCAAGCCAAGTGCGCCGGTTGCGTCGGTAAAGCCGAGGAGACTGGTGGAGCTGGTGCGTATGCTTTGTGAGGCGAAGGTGCCGTTGATCTGATTCTTGCGGCCGATGGTCTTGCTTGCGTTCGTGTTGAAGAAGTCTTGATGCGTGTCGGTGACGAGCGGCACCTGATAGTTATAGATCGAGTTGTCGAGAAGGTTCGGCAGTGGATAGAGATGGATCAGCGCCTGGGCTTGCGGGGTGATGGGTACGACGGAGCCGGCCGCGTAGTTCGTGTTGTTGGCTGAATCGTAGAGGGCGAAGGGAAGGATGCCTGCGCGCTCGGCGAGCGTAGGCACGAGGCC
>CALMVK010000340.1 GCA_937873145.1 uncultured Granulicella sp.
TCGCAGCCTCACCCTGCTTGACCTTTTCCGCGGCCGCTTGCCAGTAGTCTGTCGGCCCTCCGTCCGTGATGAGGAAGATCCAGGGACGATAGTAGGAGACTCCGTTATTGCGGTATGCCTGCTTACGCTGCTCGAGCAACGCAAGCCCCGCCTCAATGGCGCCACCGATCGGGGTATCTCCCCGAGCTGCCAGCGTCGGCGGATCAAAGACATCGGGGGTCTGAAACTCTGACAAGACCTCGACCGGACCAAAGCCAACAATCGCAATCTCTACTCTTTTCTGGGCCATCTCGTCGGCGAACAGCTCATCCTTGAACTGCCGGATGCCGGCATTCAGCTCATCGAGAGGTTTGCCCCGCATGGAGCCCGAGGTGTCGAGCAGCAAGAGACAAGGACAACGGGGTTCAGTGTTGATGGCAAACTCGGCGCTCTCCCCAAAGGGGATCTGATCCATCGACATCGCTCGGCGGTTCTCCTAAAGTAGGTGCAACAGAAACGAAATGGCAGCATACAAACCAGCAGCCACCACAGTGTAGGCCGCAAAGCGAGCGACACGACCTGCCATCCACCCGTTTGCACCAGCCTGATTAGTAGAGCTGGTTTGCTGAGCAGAGCAAGTATATACAGTCGCAGACCCTTTTGGCTGCGCCTTGGCGTAGGTCCGGTTATAGATGCCCGTCCCTGGGATGGAGGTCGAGGTGTACTTACGCCCTCTAGCGTCCTTGCCTACCCGAAAACCTCTGCCCCCAACGGAAAACCCCAAACCGGATTTCGAGGCGTTGATCCGTAGCGGGCCGAAGTTGACGCTGCGCCGAAATCCCCATGCCATGGGGTGAGCTTACCCCAGATAGCGGGAGCCGCAATCCTTCTCCGTGCTACAACATTCGTCTTTCCACGATCAGGCATCTGGTATGGACAAGTCGCATCGTTAGTGATCATTAAACTCCTCTGCGAGGCCAGCGAAAGCTGGCCTTTTCCTTTGCTCATTCGCTCACTTCAGGAGACCCATCATGGAAACCTACTTCGACTACCTGCGTGCGATGGCTCCTGAACTGGGATCGCGCATCGTGGAGACCTATCCTGCGCTGCAATCCCCAAGGGACGAGCCCGCACCCCGCCTGAGCTCTCTGCTTCGTTCCCCTCTGCCCGCACAGTCCCTTGCCATCACGGGCCTCGCCAAATACCTGAAGACTGCTCGCGCAGCCCGCATCGTCGCGGAGTGCGGGGCAGGGAAGACTTTCATGTCGCTGGGCACCATCCACGTACACGCCGGCGACAAGCCGTACACCTCGCTGGTGATGTGCCCACCGCACATCGTTCACAAGTGGGCGCGCGAGGCCCTGCTCACCGTTCCGGGTGCCCGGGCCTTCATCATCGAGGACCTGCGCAACGGCGGCGACCCGAACAACACCCACGGCATCGTCGAGGTGAAGCTCGAGAAAGGAAAGACCGTCGTCCGGGGCCTGACCACGACGCTCCCGAAGTTGCGCAGCATGGGGCGCGCTGGCTGGCGCGCTCTTTGCCCTGGCCCGGCCTTCTTCGTCATGGGCAAGGAGAAGGGCAAGCTCGGTTACTTCTGGAAGCATGCGTTCAATGTGGCCAAGAGCGGCCGTGATCTCGGTGGCTTGATCAACCCCGACACAGGCCATGCAGTCCCGTCGCAGGAGGGTGGTTTCCTCACCAGCCTGGACCTGCGGGACGCCAAATTTCATGAGACCTACACGGCAGGGAAGGCAGGCACAACCCGGTTCTCTCCCCTCTGGCAGGCCGATGGCAGCAAGATCCAGCGTATGGCGCCGCTCGACTTCATCGGCCGCTACATGAAGGGGTGGTGGGACTACTCGATCGCCGACGAGCTGCACCAGCTTGCCGGCGACACGGCGCAAGGCAACGGACTCGGGGTACTCGCCCGCTGTGCCGAAAAGCTGATCGCCCTCACCGGGACGCTCATGGGTGGCTATGCCGACGATCTGTTCAACATCTTCTACCGCATGGAACCGCGGCGGATGGTGGCGGCCGGATACGAGGCAGGTAGCCAGGGTCGGCGAGACTTCCAGGAGCAGTACGGCGTTCTCGAGACCGTGGAAAAGGTCAGAGAGACCGACAACGCCTGCTCTAAAGCCCAGAAGCGCACCGTCCAGGTTCTTCGTAAACCCGGAGCGTCGCCCCTGCTCTTCGGCAAGTACCTGATGGAGTCGACAGCCTTCATCACACTCGAAGACATCTCTGACCGCTTGCCTTCCTATGAGGAATCCGTGCTCAGCGTGGACATGGATCCCGACCTCGCGAAAGCGTACGAGGAGATCGAGAAGGACATCAGCTCCGCGATGAAGGAGCACCGGGGCAACAAGAGCCTGATGAGCGTCATGCTCAATACGCTGCTGCTGTACCCGGACCACCCTTTCGGTATCGAGGAGATCTGGGGCAAGAAGTTTGATCCAAAGGAGGGCTGCATGGTGCCCTTCTTTGTGACCAAGCCGCCCAGCCTGCCGGAAACCGAGGTCTACGCCAAAGAGGAGCGTCTGATCGAGGACATTCGGGAGGAACTGAAGCAGGGCAGGCGGTGCCAGGTGTACGCCACGTTCACAGGCAAGCACGATGTGACGGGGCGGCTGGCCCATGTGCTCGGAAACGCGGGCTTTCGAGTGGCGGTTCTTCGCTCCACGGTGCCCACGGACAAGCGGGAGTCCTGGTACGAGAAGCAGCTGAAGGAAGGGGTAGAGGTCGTCATCTGCCATCCCCGGTTGGTCGAGACTGGCCTCGATCTGCTGGCCTTTCCGACACTCTACTTCTACGAGACCGGGTACTCGCTTCACACGCTTCGGCAGGCCAGCCGGCGTTCTTGGCGCATCGGGCAGCATCTGCCGGTTCGGGTGAAGTTCCTGGCCTATAGCGGGACCATGCAGGAGACCTGTATCCGGCACATGGGCAAAAAGATGCTCGTGGCGCTCATGATGGAGGGCAAGTTCTCCGGTGAAGGGCTGCAGTCGCTCGACGCCAACGAGGATCTGCTGTCCGCCATGGCTCGTGAGCTGGTCGAGAAAGGCGGGGTTGGCGAAACGGCCGATGCTGTCTGGAAAGACCTGGAACGCGAGCGCGCCAAGCATGCACCGGTACCCAAGCCAATGGCCGAGGTGATCACTCTGCCAGTCACACCTGTAGAAGAAGAGAAGGCGGAGATCCCAGAGCCGTTCGAGCTTCCGGCATCTGTTGGTCTTCAGCTGGTCTTTCACACAAACCCACGTCCGAAGCGGAAAGCTGCCCCGCTCTGGCCAACCGGTCACACCCACGGCGAGCAGATGAAGCTATTCGGCTGATTCGCTCACGTCAACCGCACGGCCCAAGAAGGAAGAAGAATGTTCCTTCTTGGGCCGACTAGAAAGGCAATCCTGTGGAGGAATACAATAGGACTCAATCCTATTTGGAGGCAGCACCTATGCGCTCTACCCAGCAGCTCAGCATTACACTCCCCAATGAAATGGCGGAACTGGTACGTGCCAAGGTGGAAGCTGGCGAGTACGCTACCGAAAGCGAAGTGATTCGAGATGGTCTCCGGACTCTTATAGCCCGTGACCGCGTCGTGGAAGATTGGCTTCACGAAAAGGTAGGTCCGGCTTTCGACGCCTTGAGAGCCGACCCGTCGCGTACCGTTTCAGCGAAGCATGTTCGCGAAGCACTCTCGACAGAACACCACAGAGTCCTTGCAAAGCAACGCTAATGTCCTACACAGTCGTGTTTACGCCTGAAGCTGAGGCGCAGCTGATTGAGCTGTATGGCTATATAGCAGCTAAAGCAACTCCGGAAACCGCAGCGCGGTTTACGGATGGCATCGTCACGTATTGCGAGAGCTTGAGTTCCTTCCCAGTGCGAGGGACTCGTCGGAATGATGTGCGGCCTGGGCTGCGCATCACCAGCTACCGCAGACGTGTCGTCATAGCCTTTGCAATTGAAAACAAGCAGGTCCAGATCATCGGGATCTTCTACGGTGGCCAAAACTACGAGGCATTGCTTCAAGACGTGGACTGACGTTACCTTCGCCACGCGACTGATCCTTCGAGCTCGTCATCTAGCCCGTCCTCCTGGACGGGGTTATCTCTGTCTAGGCCCGGCCATTGTGCCGGGTCTTCTGCTTTTCAAAGGAGATTCTATGGCCACTGCCGTTGCTCTACCCGCCCCTGTGCTCCCGTTCGGGCCGCCGCAGGAAGAACTGAAACCCGTTGCCGTCGTCACCGCGGAGCACTCGCTTCTCGAGATCGACCGTGAGATGGACGTTCTCTTCGATCACATCCAGGACGAGCTCGAGGAAAACGGCGAACCGAGCCGGGAGAGCAAAGAGCGTTTCCAGCAGCTCTGCGATGTCTTCGGTGACAAGGTCGACCGCATCGGCCGGTTTATCCGCGTCATGGAGGCCCGGGCTGCTTACTGCAAGGGCGAAGCTTCCCGGCTTGCCACGCGCGGCAGGGTTGCCGAGAACAAGGTCGAGCAGACCAAACACCTGGTCATGTACTTCCTCCAGAGTCGCGAGGTCTCGAAGATGGAGGGAAAGCAGTTCACTCTCCGTCGCCAGAAGAACCCGCAGGATTCGGTCCGCATCAGCGATCCAGCGCTGATTCCGCTACGCCTGAAGAGAGTTGAAGCCCGATTTGACGGAGCGCTCTGGGAGCAGATAATCGCAGCCGTGCCGATCGAAACACGCGACCTTCTGCTCGCGGGCATCCAGGACACCACGCCGGTAAACGACGCGATCAAGCAAGCGATCGCACGAAAGGAGGAAGTGGCCGGCGCCACCGTGACACGTGGCTTCCACATTCGGGTGGTCTAGCCCGCAATCATGGAAGGGAGAGCCAATATGAAACCGATTGTCGAGATGATTGAAGCGGCAGAACGGGAAGTACTGGCTCACACCATCGAGAGCACCCGCGGCCTCCGGGCCTTCTTCTGCCAGCACGGAGGAGAAGAGCTAATGAGCTCTCTTCAGGAAGAGGCGGTCCGGCGCGGTCTCTACCGCTACATGGGCGGAAGCGTGGAAGTGCTGCTCCATCGCACGCGCCAATGTATTGCCTTCGGCCGAATCAGGACGGAGGACGAGTTGAGACTCTATCTCGTTGATCTCGCAGGATCGCTCGTGTGTATAGAGACCTTGCGTTAGCCATCAACGATCTTTCTTATCCACGCACGACAAACCGGCTTGTATTCGTTTCTTGCGAGTACCGCCGCCGAGAACAGCCTCACCACGGGAGTCCACATGACCGTGACCCTGCTATGCAAGACCGGATCCGCAGTGGAATTGAAGTTTGACGCTGAAGCGCTTCACGTTCTGTCCGCAGCGGTCGAGTTCACGTCCAGACTGAACCCTCGCTGGAGAGAGCTT
>CALMVK010000341.1 GCA_937873145.1 uncultured Granulicella sp.
GGTCCTTCTTCGCGGTGCGTTGGCCACCTTGGCCAGCGTCTTCGTCGGCGCGATCCCCACCGAGACCGGGATGCCAGTCCACTGCAGCACGGTGGCCCGAAGCAGGCGCGCGTGGGCTTCCAGCCGGCCCTCGAAGCCACCGAAGCCGAGGAAGGCCTCGTCGATCGAGTAGACCTCAAGTTCGGGGGTGAAGTCCGACAGGACGCGCATCACCCGCGCCGACAGGTCGCCGTAGAGCGTGTAGTTCGAGCTCCGCACCACGATGCCGCTGCCGGCGTGGCGATCCTTCACCAGGTGCCACGGATCGCCCATGACGATGCCGAGCGCCTTGGCCTCGTTCGACCGCGCGATGACGCAGCCGTCGTTGTTCGACAGGACCACGATCGGCAGGCCTCGGAGCTGCGGCTGGAATAGCCGCTCGCACGAGGCATAGTCGGGTAAGGGTGGCGCATCTCTGCCCCACCCTCCCCTCAGAACCGGACGTGAGACTTTCGCCTCATACGGCTCAAGCCTGAATAGCGCCCTTTAGCAGGACGCGGCGGCTCGTTTCAGCCTCCACAGAGTGAACCTGCCGATGACAGTTGGGATGGAGCAGCATGCGGTTGTCCATTCCGTCGCCGCCGCCGTGGACCTTCCAGACGATGTGATGGCTATGCCAGCCCGTCTCTGGATTGATCTTCTGGCTGCAGTTGGGACAGAGTCCTTTCTGCCGCTTCCACAGAAAGAGCAGATGCCCTCGCCCCTGAAGAGAACCAGTCATTCTCGCATCAAGACGATGCTCGAAATAGGTTTCCCATGCCGGGTCGTACGGGTTCGCCTTTCCCCTCACCTTGACGTGTCGTTTGACGCGCACGTCTGTCGCATAGAACAACCGCACGGTGCGGCGCTCTCCGCGCACTGTGATTTCGCCTTGGAACGTCCACGTGCGCCGGCCATATGTCCCGAAGTATTTGCATCGGGTCCATTTGGCCGACTTTTGTGGGTGCCGACGGCGTGCCCAACGCCATAGAGCCTGGAAGATGGAGCTGTCGATTTTCGAGAAGGCTTTCGAACATACAGAATGCCGATGGTAGTTCACCCAACCTCGGATTTTCGAGTTGAGGCAGGTGATCAGGTCGCCGGTTTTAGCCTGTTTGTTCGCTTTAATGACTCCACGAACCTCGGCGAGAAAACTTTTCAGGCTCTTCTTGGAAGGCTTGATCAGCAGCTTGCCGCGATGCTTGCGCACCGTCTGTCCGAGGAAGTCGAAGCCCTCATCGATCTGTGTGACCCTGGTCTTCTCTGGGGAGAGTTCCAGGCCTCGTTCCTCCAAGAAGGTCTGCACGAACGGTGCGACCCGCTCCACCAGCATCTCTTTCGTTCTGCCGGTGATGACGAAGTCGTCCGCATAGCGGACCAAGTTGATCAGCGGAGCCGGCCCTCGCCTTGTTTTAGGAAACGCGGCTTTGAGAGCCGCCTCCAGCCCATCCAGGGCAAGGTTCGCCAGCACCGGTGAGCAGATACCGCCTTGCGGCGTTCCTGCATCGGTCGGTAACAAGGTGTTTTTCTCGACATATCCGGCCTTCAACCACTTGGCTAGGATGGCTTTGTTCATGGGAACATGAGCCAGG
The DNA here is from genome assembly GCA_937873145.1 of uncultured Granulicella sp. Taxonomy (GTDB): domain Bacteria; phylum Acidobacteriota; class Terriglobia; order Terriglobales; family Acidobacteriaceae; genus Edaphobacter. The sequence continues at coordinate 1,611 of CALMVK010000341.1, forward strand.
AGCCAATCGTGGCTGATCCGATCGAAGCAGGACTTGATGTCGCCTTCGAGCACCCAGACGGCGGACGTCTTCATGCGCAGCGCTTTGTAGCACTGCTCGAGCGCGTCCGCCGCAGACCTCCCTCGACGGAAGCCGTAGGAGTTTATGTCCCCCGTGGTTTCCGCGATCGGATCGAGGGCGAGCAGGTGGAGGGCCTGCATCGCCCGGTCATTCATTGTCGGGATGCCGAGAGGTCGCAGCTTGCCGTTGCTCTTCTCGATGTAGACGCGTCGAAGCGGCAAGGGACGATACCCCCGCTGTTTCAACGCGGCTGTGGCCTTCATCTTACCCCCCGGCGTGTCCCACAGAACGCGGTCCACACCAGAGGTTCGTTTGCCGGCGTTTTCGGTCACCCGCCTCACAGCGAGCGCCTTGCCGCTGAACGAGTGGGTCAGGAGGCGCTGCAAGGCTTTCACCTTGCCCCACCTCCCATCCTGCGTCGCCTTCACGATACGCGCCTGGAGCCGCCGCACGACCTGGTTGACCGCACGCCAATCGATGTCGTGCCAGCCGATTGTGTCGCGGGGGACTGCGCCGGCTGGCGTCGCTGCTGCCGTCATTCGCTTTGTCCCCTGTGGTGGTTCGCCATGCTCTCTCGTGATTTCAGACCCAGTGGAAGTCTGCCCGCTTTCGCGCGGGGTGATGTTGCAACCCCTATCCCGGCGATTACAGCCGGGCATTCGCTTTCTCCACCATCCTCTACCCGCAGCCCTATCGGCTCGCCTTACGGCTCGCTTTCCCTTGCAGGAGGACTACGGGCTTACCGTGTTCCGCACGATTGACCGAATGGACGAGGTAGGTCCTCTCTTCTCGCCGGTGGTGTTGAGCGCCCATGACAGGGGAAACTTCAGCCCCTGTGCCCACCACATCGCCTTTTGGCTCAAGCCTATCAGCATCTTTGGCTTGTTCTGCATAACAGCGTTCATTGGAGAGTTCACATATGTTGACCTTGTCGTCCGACCCTAGCCCCCAACCCGCCTTGATGCTGGCAGGACCACCTTTGCCTCGCGGCGCTGATGAGGGTCCGAAGACCCAGGGGTACGTTGTTGGAGCGCTTTCATACGACTTGTTACCTCATCGCACTTGCTCCTTAGGGTACGGCTGATGGGACAGCCGGTCCTGTCCTGTCGAGATAGTCAGGACAGTCAGTCGTGCAGCTTCGCGTCGCACGAAGTTGTTGCAGTCGACGAGGGCGATCGGCCGGGCCATGGCGTCAGAACGGCTCGTCGGGCCGGCTCCGGTCGACGACGAACTCCTCGGCCGACAGCGGCGTCAGCCAGCCGTAGAGCTGGTCGGCATAGGCCACGGCGATGCGCAGCCCGTCGTCATCGTCGTCCTGGAACGTGTCGACCACGCAGCCGACCTCGTCGGCGAAGGGCGCGAGCCGCTCGCGGAGCGGGCTGTCGGTCTTCAGGCGCACGGGATCACCGACCCGCATGGCGAGCCTCCTCTGCTGCGTTTCGGATGGAATTGCCGTGAGGTGCTGCCGTTGGGGTGCGGCAGGGAGCGCGAGGCATCAGAAGGTGCGGATGATGCCGGTCACCACGCCCCACACCTCGAAGGCAGAGGCCTCGGTGATGACGATGTCGGGGAAGTCCGGGTTGGCGGCTTCCAGCATCACGGCGCCGCCGGCCTTGAGCCGATAGGTCTTGATGGTGAATTCGCCTTCGACGAGGCCGAGCACGATGGAGCCGCTGATCGCCGA
>CALMVK010000342.1 GCA_937873145.1 uncultured Granulicella sp.
GCGAACATGGTTCCGCGGCAGGCGGGCTTGCCGCAGAAGCAGTCCTGGGTGGCGTCGTCCGAATCCCACAGGTTGTACTCGTAGACGAGCTCTTCGCCGGCGGCGATGTCGCGCAGGGCGACGACGAAGATGCGTTCGTCTTCCTCGCGGGTCTCGCAGTTGGGTTCGCAGCAGTGATTCATGAACATGGCGGCGCCGAAGCCGTCGATGACCATGTTGTCTTCGCCATAGCCAAAAAGGTAAGTGACGACGCGGTCGGCGTAGCGGAGGTCGGCGACTTTCTTGGACATGCGCGGGCCGTCGTACTCGCAGATGCGGCGGCCTTTGCGGATGGACCGGGTGGTGTAGCAGCCGGCGGCGTGGATGCTGGAGGATCGAACGATCAGGCCGTTGCTCAAGAGACCTCAAGGGGAGCAAGCCAGGCGAAAAAACCGATGCGTCGCAAGACCCGTCCAACTAAACTAGACAACGATGGAGCTGACTATACCAAAGCGCAGGCGGCAGAGTCGGACATGCGGGCGGATGTTCGGACGGACGCTTGCGGGGGCGGGCCTGCTGTGGGCGATCTTGCCTGCCGTGCGTGCGCAGTACACGCCGTCCCCGCCGCCGCTGACGACCGCACCCTGCCAGCCGACAAAAAAAGATCCGTGTACGCCGCCCCCCTCGACACCTCCGCCTCCGGCAACGGCGGACCAGTTTCCGTTCCCCGGGGAGGCTAAGCCGGCTGCTCCGGCGCCGGCAGACGCGTTTCCGTTTCCGGGAGAGCCTGCTCCGGAGTCGGCTCCGGGAGCCTCGAAAGCTCCTGCTTCCGGTTCCGGCGCACAAGGCAGTACGCCGCCTCCGGTTGACTCTGGCGACGCGTTTCCGTTTCCGGGAGAGCCTCCGAGCGCACCTGCGCCTGACCGGAGCTCCGCTGGTTCTTCCAGTTCCAGCAGTTCTTCGAGTTCCTCCAACTCGTCCAGCTCCTCCAGCTCTTCCTCGTCAAGCTCATCCTCCAGTTCATCGAGCGGTGCCCCGGCGGATAACTCGTCCGATGAGGATTCCCCTTTGAAAGATGAGGGAAGCTCCGGGTCGACGAGGTCCAGCCGCCGGCATCTGCCGAAGGTGGAAGACCTGGACAAGCGCGAGGCGACGGACGTAGAGGTCTCGCGCTACTATTTCTCAACCGGCGACTTCAAAGCGGCGTACCTGCGCGCCAAGGATGCCGTATCGCTTTATGGAGACGACGAGGCGGCGCATTTAGCTCTTGCACAAAGTGCCGAGCATCTGGGCAAGCGCGACGAGGCGATTGCGGAGTACACCACTTTTTTGAAGCTCGATCCGGATGGGCCGAAGTCGAAGCTGGCGCGCAAGTCGCTCGCTGAGCTGGGCGCAAAGTAGGTCATGGTTAGCCGTCTTCTTCCATCTCGTCTTCAACGCGCAGGTAGCGGCGCATGTAGCGCAGCGGCTCTTCGGCAAGGGCGAGCTCGCGAAGATGATACCTCCAGGCGTCTTTGCGGCCGCTGCGGCGCGTGTACGGTTTGCGCTTGACGATGCCGATAGAGCCGTCAGGCCGGGTGCGCTGAAAGGTCTGCGCCGTCACCTGGAAGGTGATGGTGCCTCCCGCCTTCCAGAAGTTGCGGGCAAACTCATGCGAGAAGAGCAGGGCATAGTAGCGGCGCTCTTCGGCAAGCGTTTCAATGGCCTGCTGGCCATTGGTCCACGCCAGGCCAAGTCTGGAGGTGTACCACTTGCGGAACTCGAAACCGTTCTCGCGTGCCTGGCCCAATAAGAGTTGAAGAAGCTGAAATCGCGTCATGCAACCGCCTTTAGGCGTTCGCCGGAGGCTCTCGAAGCGAACGTCCCGTCCAGTGTACGAGCAGAGCCGGCAACGCTTCTTTACAGTCCGCATCCGGCTGGCTGAGGGCAGACTTCCATTCCGGCGCCGCTGGTCTTCGCGGAAAGCTTTTGGGTCGTGGATGAATCTGGACCCGGGCTAAACTTGAGAATGTCTATGCGCTCTTCCCGTGTGTGTGTTTTGGCGTGCGTTCTGTTTCTCTCCGGGCCTGCGGGTCTGGCTTCCGGTGCTGCTCCTTTGCCGGTCCCTGCGCCGGTCACGCCGAACCCCCATACCGATCCGCTCAACCTCGATCCTATGGTGCGGGAGGGCTATACGCACTTTTACAACCTGGATTATGACGGCGCGTTAAAACGCTTCGATGCCGTCCTGCAGGCGCATCCGCGGGAACCCATCGCGTACGCCTATGCCTTACAGGCGATGATCTTCCGCGAGCTCTATCACCAGGATCTGCTGGATACGACCTACTACGCGCACGATTCGTTCCTAACGACGCAACGCCGCGTGGACATTCCGGAGGCTTCGCGGCAGAGGATCGAGTTTCTCTCAGACCAGGTGATGACGCTGGCTGACGAACGGCTGAAGACCAATCCTCAAGACGAAAACGCACTGTTTGCCCGGGGGTATGCGCGCGGGCTGCATGCCGCGTACATCACCTTGGCGGATCACTCTTTTTTTGCAGCGGCACGGCAAGGCCTGGCGGCGCGGAACGATTCGGAGGCGGTGCTGAAGATCGATCCCGAGTACGCCGACGCCGACATGGCCATCGGCATCCAGCAGTTTGCGGTGGCCAGCCTGCCGCGCATGGTGCGCCTGATGGTGGGCATTGCGGGGGTGGGCGGCAACAAGGAGAAGGGGTTGAATTTACTGAGGATTTCCGCTGAGAAGGGTGTGATCACCAATGTGGAGTCGCGTACGACGTTGTCTTTGTTCCTGCGCCACGACGCGCGCTATGCGGAGGCGCTGAACGTGCAGCATGGATTGGCGGCACAGTTTCCACACGACTATCTCTTCCGCCTGGAAGAGGCCAATCTGACCAAGGATGAAGGCCATGGACCGGAAGCGATCGCGATCTATCGGCAGGTACTGGCGGACGCACGCAAGCCAGGCTACTTTATCGATCCGCGCCTGCAGATGGCGTGGTTTGGCCTGGCCGATACGGAACGTGGGCAGAACGATGTGGAGGACGCCGCGAAGCACTATCTTGAGGCGGCGTCACAGCCGGAGTGCTCGGACTGGCTGCGCAAGCGGGCGGAGCTGAACGCAGGCGAGATGCTCGATCTGCTGCACGACCACACAGGGGCGATGGTGCAGTATCAGAAGGCCGGAGCCGCGGGCGGGGACCAGTCGCAGGCGGACATAGCTCGTAAGCTCATCAAAACGCCTTACCGAGACAAGTAGACCTCCTTCAGCAAGGCGGCATAGCGGGCTGCCAGCGGGCGACGGTGATAGCTCGCGATGCGGTCGTCGTTCCTTACAGGAAGAGATACTGTGTCCTCGTTGGCGAGAACCTTCTGCAGCATGGCGCGGAGGGCGTCGACGTTGCCGACGTCTGCCCAGATGCCAGCGCCGGTCTCTTCGAGCAGACGGCGAACGTCTCCTTCCGGGTGCAGGGCGGCGACGATCGGTTTGCCGCCGCTGAGATAGTCGTAGAACTTGGCGGCGACGTTGATACGGTCGTGGCTGATCAGCAAGAGGTAGTCGGTGGAGTCGATGGCTCGCAGGGCTTCGGCTTGCGGGAGGAAGCCCTGGAGTTCGAGCGTCTCGCCCAGGCGGAGGAGCGAGGCGCGGAGGGCGGGCGTCTCAATGTGGCCGATATAGCGAAGCTGAAGGCGGTGACGGAGCTGCTGGGGTAGGGTGAGGACGGCGTCGACGAAGCTCGTGGGGTCGGTGGAGCCGTAGACGGAGCCGATATAGGTGAGGACGACCCGGCTGTTTGCAGAGGAAGGCGGTGGCGGCGCGGGCAGGGCGATAGCTCGGTCGAAGCCGTTGGGGATGCAGACGAACTTGGCTGGGTCCTGATCGGAGTAGCGGCCGAGCAGCTCGCGACGGGCAGCCTCCGTGACGGCGACAATGGTGGTGGCCGCTCGGACGGCTTCACCTTCCGAGCGCTGGGCGACGGTGCGGGCGCGCTGATTGTTGTTGAAGCTGACGAGTTCGAGGGTGGTTGAGAGCCACTCGTCGCGGAAGTCGAGAACGATGGGCAGGGCGGGGAAGCGTCTGCGCAGACGCGCGACGAGCAGCGCGGTGGAGAACGGCGGGACGGTGAGGACGATGGCGTCGATCTTGCGCCGGCGCACGATGCGGCAGGCCGCAGGAAAGGCGAAAGGGAGCCAGCCGATCTGGGGGTCGGGAAGCAGCAGGTTGCCGACAAGGGTGCGGAGACGTTGCTTAAGGGAGCGTGCGGTCGTTGTGCCGGCCGGTGCAGCGGTGGACCGTCCACTACTGCCGCGGCCGCTCACCAAGCCTTTGAGTGCTTTGCGCAGAGCGAAGGGTAGATCGAGAGTCCAGGTGCGGTGCACGGTGACGCTCACCGGAACCTGATCGAGGAGAGAGAGGTCCTTGCCTACCGAAGGCGCGTTGCGGGCCGTGAGCACGTCAAGCCGGATGCCGTTTTCCGGCAGGTACTTGGCTAAGCTAAGCGCGCGCAGAACCCCGACTCCCCCCGCAGGAGGAAAGGAGAAGGTGATCAGCAGAACGTTCAAGTGCGAAGAGCTCCCATGCGCGATGCGTCCGCGGCTGGCGGGCGACTTTCTTAGTGTAAGACGAACGTTTGGGGCAGGCACTCCCTCGATCGTGGAATACAGAAGCGGCTCTTTCGTACGGTAGAATCGTGGGGCAAGAACCTAAGCCTCATGGGACTTTTCTTCACGCTGGTCTTTACGCTTTGCGCCTATCTTAGCCCTGAGACGCTGTTCGGGAGCTTGGCGCAGTACCACGTTGAGATCGTGATTGCGGTGCTGGCGATGCTCGGTTCGTTGCTGGCGGTTGGCCAGTACAGTGTGTTCCGTCCGGTGCAGGCGTGGGCGGTGCTTGGCTTGAGCATGGCCGTGATGCTCTCGTTCATCTTTATCGGTCTCAAGGGCGAGACCTTGGATGCGCTGCTCGGCATTTTGCCGAACGTCATGATCTATTTTATGGTTGCTATCAACTTTAAGAAGAAGTCGCACCTGCAGCTGTTGATTTTGGTGCTGTTGTTTACGGCTTTCTTCAATATCTTCGAAGGGCTCCAAGCCGCGCGAATGGGGGATGAGGATGGCAAGCGCATCATCATGATGCAAGGCGCGAACGGTGCGTTTGCCCGTATTCAAGCGCGCACCTTCCTGGCCGATCCGAACGACTTTGGGCAAATGCTGATCGGTCTACTGCCGTGTCTGTTCTTCTTTTGGAAGAAGGGCAGCCCGCCACGCAACCTGTTTCTGGTCTACCTTCCGGCGGCGGTGCTGCTCTTTGGACTTTACCTGACGCATTCCCGTGGCGCGATGATGGCTGTGCTCATCGTGGCGGTCGTCGCGGGAAGGAAGAAGCTTGGCATCGTGCCGTCGGCGATCGGCGCAGGCCTGCTGTTTGTCGGGCTGACGGCCAGCGGGTGGTCCGGAGGGCGCGAGGTGTCCGCAGCCAGCGGATCGGATCGGACCGATGCATGGGGCGCGGGGCTTGAGCTCTTGAAGGCGCACCCACTGTTCGGAGTGGGCTTCGGCCGGTTCTCTGAGTACTACACCATCACGGCGCATAACACGTTGGTGGTTTGCGCTGCGGAGTTGGGGTTATTTGGGTTTTTCTGCTGGATGCTCTTCCTGTTTCCAACGTTGCGCGACTGCTTCGTCCTAAGTAAACCGTCCTTAAGACAAGAGGATGCGGAGAAGCACGAGGAGCCTGGGCGTCCGGTTTACTTGCCGGCGAAGCTCGGCCTCTCTCCTGCCGGAGCTGCGCACTACGGACTGGGACAAACATACCTGCAGTTCCAGGGCGCAGCGGCCGAGACGGCTGCGCTTGCGGGGCCGCCGGCGATGACCGGGCTGCCTGGCTATGCGGGCGAGTTTGAAGACAGGCCTTTACCTCCCGCCGAGATCCATCGTCTGGCCGGCGTCATGCTCGTCTCGATCGCCGGCTTTCTCGCCGCAGGCTGGTTCCTTTCCAGAGCCTTCACCATGACCTTCTTTCTGATCGGAGGTATGATTCAGGCCTTGTACCGCATGGGTCTCGCGCAGGAGATTGCACCGCCTCCGCTCACCATGGCGTTTGCCGCCAAGCGGTCTGTGATGCTGTGTATGGCGGGAATCGCGATGATGTATGTCTTCCTGCGGCTGGTCAACCTGATGGGCAAGTAGGCTAAGAGGAGGAGAAATCGATTGACTTGGAAGAGAACCTCGCGTGCGTTGCCGATCCAGGGCTGGATGCTGGTGACATTGACTTTGCTCGCGCTCGCTTTGCTGTGGATGGCTGGAAGTCTCCGGATCAAACGGAGTCTCCAGGAGACAGCCAACGTGGTCGTGGAAGCTCAGGACGCTGAGGCGGGCAAGAGTCCCATGCTCGGCGGCTGTCCGATGTTTCCCCCCGGCAACGTCTGGAACGTGGCCATCGACCATCTGCCGAAGGATCCCCGGTCGGAGGCCTACATCGCGGGAATCGGCCCCGCCAAGCCGGTGCATCCGGACTTTTCGGCTAATCCGCTATACGGCATTCCGTACATGATCCTTCCTCCGGGAACGCGTCCTGCCGTGACGCACTTTGAGTACCGGAACGAAAGCGACCTGGCGAACTACCCCATTCCCCCCGGAGCTCTGATAGAGAGCGGCGGCAAACCAGGAGGGGATAACCATATTCTGCTGCTCGATGCGCGCCGCTGCCTGCTGTTTGAGGTGTACGCAGCCGAAGCGCAGAAAGATGGGTCGTGGAAGGCTGGCTCGGGAATCCGCATCGATCTGACCAGTCAAGGCTTAAGGCCGGAGGGCTGGACCTCGGCGGACGCGGCGGGGCTGCCGATTCTGCCCGGGCTGGTGCGCTACGACGAGGTGGCCTCCGGGGAGATTCGGCACGCTTTGCGCTTTACGGTGCCGCATACGCGCAATGAGTTTGTGTGGCCCGCGCGGCATATGGCCTCGCACGATGCCAACCCGAATCTTCCTCCTATGGGAGAGCGGTTCCGGCTGCGTGCGGACTTCGATGTCTCGAAGTTTTCAAAGACCAACCAGGTCATCATGGTTGCCATGAAGCGGTATGGTATGTTCCTGGCCGATAACGGCGGGGCCATGTTCGTCACCGGTGCACCGGATAAACATTGGGACGACATGGACTTGCGTCATCTAAATGCGATGAAGGCCTCTGACTTTGAGGCCGTGGACGAGTCGGAGCTCGAGATGACCTCGTCGTCGGCTCGCGTGGATCCCTTGGTGATGAAGCGGTATGCGGGCCAGCCTGCGTCGGTGCGCTGAAAGCCTAGGCCTTTGCGGGAATCAGGAAGGTCAGCGTAGCCAGGTAAGCTCGGCGCAGCTTGCCGGGAAAGCGGTTGCCGAGTGGCGCAAGCCGTTGCCGGTCAGAGGCCTCAAGGCCATGCAGCGATTTGACCGAGAGCATGTAAACCGCTGCTCCGGCCACTACAGACAGCACCAATCCGGCAAACTCCGGCATGGCGCGGGTTATCGCATAGGTAATTGCCCCCATGATGCAGGCCGAGCCTCCCAGGCGCAGAAGGGCGCGTGTCGGTAGTTGAAAGACATAGAACTGCCGGGCCTGAAACCAGATGAAGCCGACCCCGGCAGCCTGCGCAAGGCCGTTGCCCCAAGCTGCCCCGACGGCGCCAAAACGGGGGATAAAGAGGAAATCGAGTGCAAGATTGAGGACTCCGGTGATGCTATACCAGACGAGCAGCTGCTTCTGCCGGTCAGCCGCTCGGAGAAGCGTCTCCGGAAGCTCCTGGAACGCCCGCGGGATGGCAAGCAGCGACGCGACCACCAGCACCGGCACAGCGCCCGCATATTTGGCGCCATAGGTAAAGGTGACGGCAAGTGCGGCGATCGCGGCGGCTCCGACGTGGATGGGAAGCGAAACCAGCAGCAGATAACGCGAGGCGTTTTTAACGATGCTGTCGACGCGGCCAGCGACCAGCACCCGATCAGGACGCGAGGCCTCGGCCATGAGGCTGACGGAGGTTGCGCCGCCAAAGGTACGCGGCACCAGCAACAGATTGTTCGTAAGACTGTAGCTGACGGAGTAGAAGGCGATTTGCTCAAGCCCAGAAAAGTACCGCAGGAAGACCATCTCGGAGCGGTCCCAGACGACTGACATCAGCAGTTGCAGGCCGAGCGCTTCCAGGCAAAAGCGGCGGATGCGGAGCTTGAGGGTGCGGTCGAGCGCATCGAGCGGCAATAAGGCTAGACGGCGATGAAGCGGTCCGGTGCGAAGAAGGACCTCAACGGTGCGGCCAAGCAGCAGCGCGGAAGCAATACCGATCAGCCCCCAATGAAAGTAAAGGGTCAAGAGAAGCGTAGACGTATAAGAAAAGATGTAGGCCAGCGCGCTCAACGTATTGCGGGAGAGATCCTCAAAGGCAAGATTGGCCATCGCCGGGATCCAGGACATGATTCCGGGAACAATGGACAGGATGAGCAAGGAGGCCATCAACCGGTAGCCGGGTTGGCCGAACAGGGCGACCGCGGCAAGACCAAGGGCTGTGATGAGCAGTGCACCTGCGAGTTGAAACCGGTAGGCGAGTTTGTAGACGGCATGCGCTGTGCCGGGCTTGTCCTGGGCGAGGAACTCAACCATGTACTTACGCGTGGCGCCCGCAAGTCCGGAGCCGCTGGTGCGCGTCACCACCTGTACGAAGAAGTTGATGTATTGGAAGTAGCCAAGCTTTTCCGGGCCGAGATACCGTGCGACGGCGATCGAGGTGCCGAAGAAAATGACTGCCTCAAGCACCTGTTCGAGCCCATACCAGGCCGAATTTTTGAGTATGCGGCTGGCGGCGGACGGCCGGGAGGCGGACATTGGGTAAGCATAGCTGCCCGGGGAGGGAAACCCTAGTCCACCTGTAGGTGCGGCGTACACACTTTGTTGCATATAAGCAGCAGGGGCAACGGTGATAGCTTATTCGTGGAGACGTGTACGACACATGGCGAAAGTGCTCATCACGGGGATAGCGGGGTTCATCGGTTCAAGCATTGCGCGCGCGCTCCTAGCAGAGGGTGCCACCGTCGTTGGCCTGGACAATATGAGTACGGGCAAATTTGCGAACCTTGAGGGTATTGCCGGACAAATCGACCTGCGCCAGGCTGACGTAGTCGATCGAGAGGCACTTGAACATGCCTGCCGCGGCGTCGAGTATGTCTTTCATGAAGCGGCCATCGCCTCCGTCGCGCTCTCAGTGACCGATCCCGTGGGAACCAACCGAACCAACCTGGATGGGACACTGTATGTGTTGGAGGCGGCGCGTCAGGCCGGCGTGAAGCGTGTTCTCTATGCGGCTTCGGCCGCGGCCTACGGCGATGCTCCGGAGCTGCCGAAGACGGAGGCTATGTTGCCTTCGCCGATCTCGGCGTATGCGGTGCAAAAGGTTGCGGGCGAACATTATCTGGCGAGCTACTGCCGTACGTATGGTCTCGAAACCGTGGCGTTGCGGTACTTCAATGTGTTTGGTCCACGGCAGGATCCAAAGTCCGTGTACTCCGGGGTGCTCGCGCGCTTCATTGCGCAGATGGCCAAGGGAGAGACCCCTACCATCTTCGGCGATGGGCAGACCAGCCGGGATTTTGTGTATATCGAGAACGTAGTCTGCGCGAATCTTTTGGCCGCGAAGACGACCGCACCAGTGGCAGGCAAGGTCTTCAATATTGCGACGGGCAAGCGGACGACGTTGCTGGAGGCGTATGAGGAGATCAAGCGCGTGGTTGGCTATACCGGATCGGTACACTTCGAGCCGGAACGCACAGGGGATATTCAGCACTCGCTGGCAGACATCACGCTGGCCCGCAATACGTTTGGGTATGAAGTGTCGGCAGATTTCCGCTTCGGGTTGGAACAAACGATTGCGTGGTACCTCGACCAGTCCGCTTAGCTAGCTCGCCGAGGACACCTGGTCCAAACCCTGGTAGAGGTCCTGAGCCACGTCGGACCAGCTGCGGCTGTGCCGGGAGGAGATGGTTTCAGCATCCCAGGGCCGGACGAGGACTTCGTTGAGCGCGCGGGCGAGCGCGTGGGCGTCGTGGTCCGGAATCAGGCACCCACAGGTTTCGTCCATCAGCTCGGGAATGCCTCCGACATTGGTGGCCACCAGGGGCCGTCCGGCGGCGAGCGCTTCCAGCACAACATTGGGACAGCCTTCGCGATAGCTGGGCAGGGTGACCAGATCGGCGGCTGCCATCCATTGGGCAACCTTTGTGGTCGGGCAGGAGGGAATCAGCGTGACTTGTTCGCCAAGGGTGTGCCGGGCGATGGCGGCGGTGAGGACAGGTCGATCGGGCCCGTCGCCGATAAGGTAACAGTGCGCGTCCGGCCGATTCGGGCGCAGCTCAGCCATGGCTTCAATGAGCTCCATGAGACCTTTGCGGAGGTCGAGACGCCCGACGTAGACGATGATCTCCGCCGACGGATCGAGCGAGAGCGCCTGGCGTGCTTCGCTGCGGTCGCGTGGATAAAAGACGGAGGTGTCGCAGCCGTTGAGGATGGCTTTTGTGCGGGCTGCCGGGGCACCGAGGCGGATCGCCGTCGTGCGTAGGTCGTCGCTAACTGTAACGGTTTGACTGGCATGCCGGAGAGTAAACCGGGTGAGTGCGGCTACGAGTTGGTCGCTCATGCGGTTGAGGTCCGAGCCGATCGCGGTAAGGACGACCGGCACTTTGAGGGCGCGGGCGATCCGCAGCGCGGCAAAGCCATCCGGGTAGACGACGTAATTGAGGATAAGGTGAGGGGCGAAGGCTCGGACAAAGGGGAGCAGACGCGCGCTCATCGCCCAACCATTGAGCGGCCGCGAGATTACGGGTAGCACGGGGTACGGGATGTATGTGACCGGGACGCCGGGTGGACTCCAGGTGCGATCAAGTGCGGAACGGCGGGCGCTGGCGGGGGTGAGCGAGGCGGGATAGCGAGCCTCGGGATAGAAGACGTGCAGATCGCACAGCTCGGCGAGCGGACGCAGGGTTTGGTAGGCGGAGTGGCCGGCCCAGGGCTGGGCGGACGTGGGAAAGTACTGCGTGACGACGGCGACACGCAGGCGCTTGCGGTCAGCCACGCGCACCTGCCGGGGCGTCGATGAGCGTGCGCACGGCCTGGTACATCTGCCAGGCACTGGCCCAATGGAGCTCGAGGTTCTGCTCAGCGGCCGCTTCCGCGATCCAGCGAAACATGGACGCCAGAGCTCCGGGCTTGGCAGCCGTGCCGAGCAGGGCACCGGCGTTGTCCTCGCGCGCGCTATGGCCGTAGAGCTTTAGGAAGATGTCTTCGCCGATGCGTGGCGCGAGCGCCAGCCAGCCGTCGACTCGGGCGCGGGTAGGCGGGTCGTAGTGGGCAAGCTCGCCGGTCTCGATCCGCGGCATCCAGCGCTCGCGAAAACGTAGTCCGGCTGGGCCGGGGATCATCAGGAGATCGCCTCTAACTCCGCCGCCGAGGCTGGCTTCAATGCCGGAGTCGAAACCGCGCGGGCGGGTAGGATCGCCAGTGGTCCAATAGATTTGGTTGAGGATGCGCGACTGGGTAGGGGAGGGAATCGAGGGCATGGTGAAGTCGGCATAGCAGCCGAGATCGCGGAGCAGCTGGAGCTCGCCGGTTACGCCGCACCAACGGCCATCGGGGCGGGAGTTGTCGAGCGCCCAGTTGCCATGGATGAAGCCGAAGACGATGCGGCCATCCTGGCAGCGGAGTAGTCCATGTCGCTCGTAGAGGCAGTCGCGGAAGTCTGCCATCTTCTGTTGGAAGGTGGCGGCGGTGTCGTGATCGTGATGGATATGGATCTCGACGTCGGCGGTGTTGGTCTTGCATAGCGCGGCAAGAGCGTCGAGGATCTCGGGCTGGTACTCTTCCTGTGGGTAAAAACAGGTGAAGCAGGGACGCTGGCCGTTAGCGTCGCGCGGCGCGTCTTCTGCGATGCGAGGCCAGAGGTCCTGCCAGGTTTGCACGCGGCTAAGTGCGGTTCCGAGGGGATTCCCCGCCAGAGGCTCGTAGTGGTCGGTAATGGCAACCCATAGGCGGCGGGTCGGTGCGGGCCGGGCGATGCGCCTGGCTTGATCGCGGAGATAGCCTGGGAGCCATAGATGTGCGTGCTTCGGAACGTTCACGATAGTCCTGCGCGGAGCGATTCAGCGCTTTGCCCTAGTATGGCATTGGCGATCAGCGGGCGGAATGCCCCAAAGATGGATTATTTTCAAATAATCGCTCAAGTTTTATTCAGATAGGCCGATAAAGACTCCATGAAGATCGTTCATGTCGTGTACAGCCTGGAACTAGGCGGCGCGGAAGTGCTGGTTGCGCAGCTTTGCCGAATGCAGCGGGCCAACGGGCACGATGTCTCAGTATGCGCGTATTCGTCGCTGGGGATCCTGGGACAGGAGTTGCAGGCAGACGGATTTTCCATTTATGTCCCGGGTGAGGCCCCTCCTGCGTTGACCATGCTGCGATATTTCCGGCACTTCCGGGCGCTGCGTCCGGACGTAGTGCACTGCCACAATCCGGCTCCTACGCTGCAGGCAGCGATGAGTGCGCGGCTGGCCGGTGCCCGCAGTGTGATCGCGACTCGACACAGCCTGGTGGCTCCTCCGTATGACATGGCAGCGGAGATCAAATTCAGCCTGCTCTCCTATTTTTGCGATTGGGTCGTGGGGATCTGCGAGGCCACCTGTGCAAACCTGCGCGGAGCGCCTTTTGCTCGCAAAGATCGGACGGTCCGCGTCTATAACGGAGCTGCGCCGATCAAATGGACAGGGGTAGCACCGCTAGAGAAGCGTGGCTTTACGATGCTCTTCCTTGGTCGGCTGGCCGAGGTCAAAGATCTCGGAACCTTGATTAGAGCGACGGCTCTGGCACGGGAGAGAGTTCGGGATCTTGAGTTATGGATTGTGGGTGATGGTCCGGTCCGGGGCGAGCTTGAAGCGCTCTGTGCGGAGCTCAATGTCACGAAGGCAGTACGCTTCTGGGGACGGCAGATGCACACAGCCCAGTTCTATCAAGCGGCCGATGTGTTTGCGATGTCCTCCGTCTCAGAAGGTCTACCGATGTCTCTGTTGCAGGCGATGTCGGTGGGAGTTCCCGCGCTGGTGACGGATGTGGGAGGGATGGCGGAGGTGGTGCGCTTAGCGAAGTGCGGTTTGACGGCTTCGGTTGGCGACTGGCGCACGATGGCTGAGCAGATCGTTCGCCTTGCCGAAGAGCCAGATCTGCGGGCGCAGTTAGGAGAGTGTGGTCGCCGGGCCTACCAGGCGGAGTTCACCCTCGACCAGATGGAAGCGGAGTACAGGAAGCTGTATGTGCGGTCATAACATGTGGGTCAGGGCTGGTGTTGCTGGGAGATGGGGGTGGCGGACCAGATCTTCCAGAGCGGGCCCCGGGTGAAGAGGAACTTGTAGAGGCCGCCGACGGCCGCAGCATTCAGAACCAGCAGCGCACTGGCGGGCGTTGCTAACCGATGCAGGAGGGGAATGCGCACGCGGAGCGCGACGAAGGCCATCAGCCAGAAGACAATTTGTAGCGCGGCAAAGCAGGTAAAAGCCGTGTCGTTCAATCCGAGAAAGACGGAGGTAACAACCAGAGCCACGAAGCAGTAGGGGACTACCAGGCGCAACAGCTTATGCGAGATAAGCTGCCAGAGAACGCGGTTTTTTGGGGTTAGAAGCCACGGAGCGGCCGAGAGTAGCTGAAAGTTGCCAGCGAGTGTGCGCACCTTGCGGGTGTACTCGCCAGTCGTCTTGCCGGGCCATGTATCGATGACCAGAGCGGTACGGTCGAGTACGCTGCGATAGCCTTGACGGAGGATAGAGAGCGGCTGAAACATGTCGTCGAGGATGAGGCCGGGCGGATAGTTCGAGGCGAGCGATCGGCGTATGGCGTAAAAACCGCCATAGACTCCGACAGGGGAGTCATAGGCGGCTTCGCAGTTGCGGATCCATTGCTCATATCGCCAGTAAAGACCGCTGACGGCAGAGGTAGTGGCGTCATGACCTTGAGACGAGAGCAGGAGTTCACCGGCAACGCAGCCGACGCTTGGGTCTGCGAAGTTGGATAACAAGGAGGCGAGTGCTCCTTCGTCTACGCGCGGGCGGATGTCGACGAACAGCAGAATCTCGCCGAGCGCAGCGGCTACGCCATAGTTGAGTGCAGCGGCTTTACCAACCTGATGCTCCAGCCGGATGCTGCGCAAACGCGGGTCTTGCCGGCGCGCGAGCAGCGAAGAGGTCGCATCGTTGGAGCCGTCTGACACGACGATTACTTCACGCACTAGGTCAGGCGAGAGCGCCAGCAGATGATCAAGCTTGCTCTCGAGGATGGCGGCCCCATTGTGTACGGCCATCACGATGCTGACCGGTGCGGACGAACGCGCAGGCCAAGGTGCGCGCAGCCAAGGCCGCGGACGCAAACGGGCAAGCAGTGCGATGGCGAGCGGATACCCTGCATAGGTGTACAACACGAGGGCGAGCGATCCCCAGAAGAGCAGTCTCACTGAGCTCCCCGGCGGCGCAGGATGATCTTGATGGTCTCGAACATGATGAGCAGATCAAGGCCCAGTGACATGTGCTTGATGTAGTAGAGGTCGTATTCGAGCTTTTCCTTGGTCTCCGCGAGCGTGGCTCCGTAGCCATAACGAACCTGCGCCCATCCGGTCAGGCCGGGACGGATCAGGTGGCGGAGGTTGTAAAAGGGCAGTTGTTCTGCGAGCATCGGGACGAACTCCGGACGCTCAGGACGTGGACCGACGAAGCCCATGTCTCCCTTGAGCACATTCCAGAGTTGGGGGATTTCGTCGATGCGGGTCTTGCGCATGAAACGACCGATCGGGGTGACGCGCGGGTCATTCTTGGTGGCCCATTGGGCACCGGCAACCTCGGCATCCGTGCGCATGGAGCGGAACTTCAAGACGGCAAAGTTACGTCCGCCCACACCAACGCGAATCTGTTTGAAGAAGATGGGTCCTGGCGAGGAGAGGCGAACGGCAAGCACGACAAAAGGGAAGAAGGGCGCAAAGAGTAGCAGGCCAACTCCGGCGGCGAGAATGGAGACGAGCTGCCGCAAGAGCTGCTGGGAGGGACGGACGCGAAAGCCTTCGCTGTAGAGGAAGTTGCTTGGCCGCAAACCGTCGAGGGGGATTTTGCCCGAAAGCCGTTCGCGCAGGCTGCCTACCTCCTCAACGATAACGCCGCGAAAACGCAAATCGAGCAGCTCTTGTACAGGCAACTCGCCGCGCTGCAGGTCCATGGCGACGATGATGCGATGGATTTCGGGCCGGGCAGTGGAGATTTTCTCAAGCTGATTCACCCAGTACTGCCGCCGAATAGCTTGCTCGTACTGAATATCCTCCCAATCGACGACCTCCATGCCGACATCAGGCCGAGTGCGCAGAAGCTCGACGGTAGCGCGCGCTGTCTCCCCTGAGCCGATCACGTACACGCGCTCCCGAAAGAAGCTAAGCCACACAATCCAATCGTAGGCGCGTCGCCAGGCGATCAGCGCAAGAGTTAAGAGTAGAAAGCCGATCAGCGGCACGTTCTTCGCGATGCCGACCTCGGGAAAAAAGTACATCAGCGCCGAGGTGATAAAACAGTCGAAGGCAAGGACCAGCAGAACGCGGAAAAAGACGTCGAAACGCGAGGAGACAAGCTGCGGCTCATAGAGGTCGAAATAATAGGAAAGAATGAGCGTAATGGCGGTCACTCCGCCAATCTCCCACCAGCCTCGCTCGTAGTTCAAGGCAATGTAGGCGTCTCCTGTTCCCATTGCGATCAACGTGGCGATGAAAAAGCAGCTCGCCACAAGGATCGCTTCACAGAGCGGCAGGATAACCGTCCGCGTGGGGTAATACACGTTCAGAAAACGAATCATTCGGCGCTTAACTCCGGCTCGCGTTTCGGCGGGTCGTAGCTGTCGTATCCGTAGTAGCCACCGGTTACCGGCGGCCGCTTTACTGCGTTGAGCACGAATCCCAGAATGCGGGAAGCTTTGAGTTCCAGCAATGCCCGCTGAGCGGTCTCGTATTTTGTACTTCCTCCGCGAGCAACAAGCAGGACTCCATCGCAGGCGCGGGCGAGATTCACTCCATCGGCGACCAGGTTGACCGGGGAGGAGTCGACGACGATCCAGTCGAAGGAAGGCGCGAGGGTTGCGATGAGTTGGTCAAAGCGGTGATTGCCGGAGAGATCGGCGGCGTTCTGGGCCTCGGTACCTCCAGAGATGAAAGTAAGCGAAGCGAGACCAGGGGGAAGGGCCTTCTCCCCGGTTGAAGCACGTTGAATGACTTCTAGCAGGGGGACTTTGCCGGCGAGATAGTCGGAGAGTCCAACATCATTCGGTGCTCCCAGCATCTTGTGCAGCGAGCTGCGGCGCATGTCTCCATCGATGAGCAGGACGCGGCTGGCCTTATGTTTGCTGAAAGAGATGGCGAGATTGGCCGTGATAAAGCTTTTACCCTCTTGCGGGAGGCCGCTGCTGACAAGAACGGATTTGAGTTTATTCAAATCGCGGAACTCGAACATGCGGGAGCGCAGACTGCGGAACTGTTCCACGCCGCTGCCTCGTTCTTCAAGTGACGGAAGCTGGGCGAAGACCGGCGTCCAGGTTCGGGTAGGAACTTGGCGGAGGTCGATGCTGGCAGGCTCGACGGATTTGGCAGCCTGCGCGACTCCCGGAAGGACGCGCGACTCTCCTGGTGCGGGATTTCTGGGATGCCGGTCGGCAAGGACTGCATCTGCACTTGCAGGAGAAGATGATCCTGTTGGCCTATAAGCGGGGCGCTCCAGGATCGTCTCCGAAACCGGGGCAACCTGCCATCGTGTGGACGTCTGTTCGCCAGGGAGCACCGCTGTCGCTTCTTCGCCTGTAAGTGTCTCGGTGCTGGCCTCGACGCGATCCCGTTCAGCACGCAGCAGCGCTTCGTAGATCTTGCTCATCGGATATAGCCTCCTGATTTTTCTCCGTGTGCGGTGAAAGCGGCGGAACTGTCCGTGGTGCCTTCACGGTCGGACGTATTGCGAAGGCCGCCAAAGCTCTCCTGGGAGGAGGCAACGATGAAGGGCTGGGTCTCAAGATCCAGATCCTTGACGACGGACTGAATGACGGACTCCGAGATTTGGTTGAACTGGTCTACGTAGCCTGCGATCAAGGCATGTTCGCAGATTAGATTGATGACGCGAGGGATGCCTCGGCTGGCGCGATGCACAGCGGTAACGGCGTCGTCTGAGAAGATTTTGCGATCCGTACCGGCCACACTGAGCCTCTGGATGATGTAGGCGGCGGTCTGCGTGAGTGTGATGGCCTGGGTGCGGCTCCAGAGAGCAACCCGCTGCCGCAGCTGGCGCAGAGCTGGAAGCCGAAGCTTGTCTTCAAACTCCGGCTGACCGGAGAGCACAATCTGCACCAGCTTCTCCGAGGAGGTCTCTAAATTAGTCAGTAAGCGGATCTCTTCGAGCAGTTCAAGCGATAGTCCCTGAGCTTCGTCGACCACAATGACGCAGGTCTCGCGATTGCGGTAGCGTTCGATGAGCCAGCGGTTGAGCTGGATGAGCATCCCTGATTTCGTGCGACTCTCCGGCGTCAGGCCGAAGTCGCTGAGCACGAATTCGAAGAAGTCGAGCGTCTCCAGCTGTGGGTTGAAGACGAAGGAGGTGTACACCTGCGTCTGGTCGAAGGAGGCGAGAGCGCGGCGCAGCAGGGTAGTCTTTCCGGTGCCGACCTCACCGGTAAGCACGATAAAACCCTTATGAGCCGAGATGCCGTACTCCAGGCAGGCGAGGGCCTCGCGGGTGTGCGGCATCATGTAGAGAAAGCGTGGGTCGGGACTCGTCCCAAACGGATTGCTCTGCAGTTGGTAGAAGTTCTTATACATAGGTCGACCTATACGTGCACATAGTCTGTTTTATTTAGGAGCTGTTTTCCAAGGCAAAAAACCACGTTTAGGAGCACCGGGAACGGAAGCTTCTTCGCTGGTCAAGGCGATGATGGCCAGGGTGGGAAGCTTGGTGAAAGCCCAGACGTCGCGCTCGGTCCGCAAGGCGGTATCGCGGTATTCGAGCAGTCCCACAATCAACAGTCCCAAGGCAAGTCCGCCGGCGAGACCTCCCATGGCGAAGATTGGCCGTTTGGGATAGTTGGGCGAGTCGGGAAGATTGGGTTGATCCATCACGCGGAACTGTTCCCCTTCCTGGCGACGCTCGAGATCGGTCGCCATCTTGGCGTTATTCATCTCACTGAGCAACCGGTCGTAGAAAGTTTGCGCGGTGGAGTAGTCGCGGGTGAGCTGCTTGTACTCCTCCTGCACTTGGGGGCTGGACGAGATGCGATCCTGGTAGACGTGGACGGCGTTTTGAATACTGCCCTGTTCCCGGCGCGCATCGTTGATGCCAAGGTCGAGTGCGCGAATCTGGGCGCGAATTTGCTGCGTGGCGGGCGATTCAACGACACGCGACGGTGCTGCGCTGGGGACGGAAGCTACGGATGCGGGTCCTACCGCCATTTTTCTGCGCAAATCGGCGATGTTGCGACGGATGGTGATGACATCGGGATAGTCCGCCGTGTAATGCGCGGTCAAGTCAGCCTCCTGCGCGAGCAGCTTTTGCATCTCGAGCTCCTGTGCCTGAGAAGCAGCAGGTGGAGGCGGAGGTCCTGTCATAGCCAAGCTCGGCAAAGCCGGCTGCGCGTTGGCAGACTGTTGGGCCAGCATGGATTCGTCATAACTCTTCTGCTGCTCCATGCGCGCAAGCGACTGCGTTGCGGCCTCAAGCTGGGTGTTCAGGCTGGTGAGCATCTGAACGCTGCTGGTCTCTTCCCCGGGTAGCTTACCGACATACTGGCGCTGAAAGGCAGCCAACTTGGCATCCTGCTCATCGAGGCTCTTTTTTGCATCGGCGAGCTGTCCTTTCAGAAACTCGGTGGTGCCTTCGGCTGAATCCTCGCGCGACTTCAGGTTTTCGCTCAGAAAGAGGGAGGTAATCTCACCGCAGACCAGCTGCGCGGTGTGGGGATCGCTGGCAGTGAAGGAGATAAAGAAGCCGGGTAGGCCGCCGGAGTGAGCGATCTGCGAGTGAATGGGCTGGATGGCAATATCCTTGCGCACTAGATCGATGCGGTCATCCATGCTCATCTTATTGGCGCCATAGAGGTTATACCGCTCAATGATGGGCTGGATGCGCGAACGGCTGAAGATCTGCTCACGCATGGAAGCGAGGCGGCTATCCAGATCGGAGGAGACGACTGGCGTAACGTAGTCGCCTGGAACCTTCTGCTGATCGATTAGCACAAGGGTTTGTGACAGGTATTGGGAGGGAATGGTGAAGCTGAAGACGTAGGCAAGGATCGGCAGCACGATAGCCGGGATGGCGATGATCCAGAGACGCCGCTTCAAAATGAAAAGATAGTCGTCGAGATTGAGAGCGCGGTGACCCAGCATAGTTGCTCCTTAGTCGTTATGGCCGAAGCGTCTGCCAAGGGGAGAGTAGGTGATGCCGAAGGCAAATGTCTGGCTAAAACCATTCAGGGCGATCGCGGAGACCGAGGCTCCCTGGGTTAGCTGGTGCAGGGCGGCGTAGCTTGCGTAAGCCGTCAAGGCCTGGCTGATCCGGTAGTTCAACTGCGCGCTTCCGATCAACGTATTGATGTTGGTGGCCGGAAACAAAGCGTTTCCGGAAGGAAGCCCGGAGATGGCTGGGAAGAGGGTCTGCGTGCTATAGTCGCTGACACTGGCCGTACCCTGAATGTTGCGGGTGAAGCGCCGCGACACGCCGCCGGTGACGGTATTTGTCAGCGCTCCCGTAACCACACCTGCTCCGTTGCTGGTTCCGCGAAAGTAGGTAACGAATCCGCGATAGGTTTTGCCGGAGTAGGTCAGCGATGTGTCTACACTGATCCCGATCGAGGGTGGATAGAGCGCCGTGTCGGAGCTGGCCGTACGCTGCGGCCCAACGCCGAGAGTGACCGAGTACTTCCGGCTGAGCTGACGGTTCAAGGTAAGCAGGGCGGTTTCCGTGGTGACGGAAGTGGATGTTCCGCTGAACGTATAGCGCGAGTAGCTGGCCTGGCCACCTATATTGTTAAGCGCATTGATGCGATGGTTGAGGCCACCACCCACCGTAAGCTGATTGTCATCAATGCCTTCGCTTGCATCGACCCCGACAAAGCGCAGGATGGAGTAGGTGCCGGTCCCCTGCACAGAGGTGCTTCCGGTAACCGCCCGGGAGAGTGTGCCGGAGGCGGAGTTGGTCACCCGTGGTGCGTAGTCGCTGAGCAGACCTTGACTTGCGGGCCCTGTTCCTACGACTGGAAAGAGATTCTGATCGCCCAGCCCAGGGATGCCGGAGAGTCCAACGCTGGGCGACTCTGGAGAGTAGCTTACCGAGTCCGAGGCGACGGCACTCCACTTCTCCCATTTATAGACTTGGGAGGCGGTCAGACTTTGCACAAACGTCGAAGGTTCATTGGTGGCAGCAAAGAGGTATGCTCCGGAATACAGCACGCTGAGCGGATGCTGGCTCCCGTTCGAGATGAAGGCGAGATTGCCGGAGATGCTGGATGCATGCGCGTTATCGTCCGCGCCGCCATACCCAAAGGTCAAAATCTCTGACGCACTGAGCGAGTACTGGAGTGCGCCCTGCACAGTCGGCAGCTGGAATCCGAGATCACCGCCGGTACGGGTGACTGCAGGCACAGCTTGGCCTTTTGCGGCGAAGAAGAGCCCAAACAGGAACGGACTGGCCAGACCGAGACAAAAGCGTTTTCTCATGGAACCACGATGGTGTCGCCCGGCACCAAAACGATGCCTTGCTCATTTCCGGTTTTGATCGCCTTCTTGTAATCGAAGAAGAGCTTCTTTTGCTTGCCGTTCTCCGTGCGCAGAATGTAGATATGCTTCGCATTGGCGTATGGAGATAGACCGCCCGCGGCTGCGATGGCCTGAAGCGGTGTCATCTCTGGTGTCAGGGGCATACCCCCAACATGGCCGACCTCGCCCAGCAGAAAGACCCGTTTGCTGTTGACCGTAACAACCGTGACGGTCACCAAAGGATCGTTGATGTACTTCTTCAGGCGGCTGCTCAGGTCCGTACTAAGGAGCGTGGGAGTCATGCCCGAGGCGGGGATATCACCCAGCAGCGGGAGGGAGATCATCCCGTCAGGGCGAACCGTTAGACTCTGTGAAAGAGCTGGCTCCTTCCAAACCGTGACTTGAATGACGTCCTGCGGCCCGATGACGTAGCTTGGAGAGGTCGGGCTAGCGGTGCCAGACTCCGGGGCCGGCAGCGGAACGGGCGCAGGCGCAGGTTTTGCACTCAGGACCGGAGTGGTGACGCCTGGCTGCTGGCCAGCCGCCGTCGACCAAGTGGAAATCACGGAACAGAAAAACACAAGCGAGAAAATGAACTTCATGACATACCTACATTCCGAGTACGGGATTCGCGGAGGTCGCGGATTGCTCCTGCGTGATCTCCGCTGAAACAGGCCCGACTGCCTGTATCTGCGTCGATCCCGGGCCGGCTTCGGCTATTCTATGCGATCTCCGGTACTCCGGCTCACACCCAAAGTGGTAGAGAACCTCTACTAAAGCGGCATAGCAGCGCAGACAAGGTGTAACTGACACTATCTATGATTACAATTTCGAAGTCGACCTTTTAACAGGACAGGGATAAAATCGAGCCGTGGTTTCAGACTACCCTGCCCAGAACTCGACGACTCCCTCGATCCGCGCAACGACTGTGCCATCCACTGGTTGGTCTGTGCTGGGGTTCGGTGCGGGCAGATCCGGGCTTGCGGCAGGCCTGGCCCTATTCGTCCTTGTGGTTGTGCTTTATGCGCGGATTGGCCTGAAGTTAGCCCATGACTGGTACCAGTTCCCTGATTCCTCTCATGGAATGCTCATACCTTTCTTTGTACTGTTTCTGCTTTGGGACAAACGCGCAGCGTTACAGCAAACCCCGATTCGGCCCACATGGCGGGGGTTCTGGCTAGTCATTATCGGTTTGTTTGTGCTGATGGTCGGAATCTTCGGCGCGGACCTGTTTTTGTCGCGGATATCTTTCCTCCTGGTCACTGCCGGAATTCTCTGGAGCCTTTGCGGGCGGTTTATGCTCGGTCAGCTCAAGTTTATTTTGTTCGTCGCGCTGCTTGGCATTCCACTGCCGACCCTGATCCTGAACCACATTACGTTTCCTCTACAGCTTCTTTCCTCGAATGCGGCGAGCCGGCTGCTTCCGCTGGCCGGCGTTCCCGTGCTGCAGGAGGGGAACATTATTCAGCTACCGGCCATGCAACTGGAGGTGGCCGAAGCATGCAGCGGCATTCGCTCACTGATGAGTCTGTTCACCGTGGCTGTCATTTACGGATACTTCATCGAGCAGAGGATCTCCCGGCGAGTTGCCTTAGCCTTGGCCAGTATTCCCATCGCGGTGATTGCGAACTCGGCTAGGATCTTTGGCACTGGCCTCTGCGTACAATACTGGGATCCTGAAAAAGCGATGGGCTTCTTCCATGAATTTTCAGGCTGGCTCATCTTTTTGGTTTCACTCTCCTGTCTTTACTTGGTCCATCGCTTGATGGCGTTGGCAAAGCCGTCGGCGGCAGGTGTTGCCGCATGACCTCTCCTCAGTTCTGGTCCATTCTTTGTCTTTTGGGTGGGACCGCGGCGCTCATTAATGTACGAGGCGATCAGGACCGCGTCCCAAGCAGTACTCCGTTAAGCCAGTTTCCGAGCAGGATCGGAGTCTGGTCCAGCACAGACGTTCCGATCCATCAGGATGTTTTGGACGTGCTCGGCAAAGGTTTTTTCCTCAACCGAATTTACACGGAAACAGCTTCCGTGAGCCCTGCAACGGTGAGTCCAGCGACAACTGCAGGCGCAGATTCCATCGGTCTGTTTATCGGCTATTTTCCAACCCAGCGAACAGGACAATCGATCCACTCGCCGCAAAACTGCCTGCCCGGCTCGGGATGGACGTTTGAATCTTCAGGAACGACCGACATTACCGATGATGTAGGCAAGATGATTCGAGTAGGAGAATATGTGATCTCAGACGGCACCTCGAAGGACGAGGTGCTCTACTGGTATCGAGCACACGGACGCAGTATGGCTAGCGACTATGCCGCTAAGTTCTACACCCTGTTGGATTCAATTCGCTATAGCCGGACCGATGCCGCGCTGGTTCGCGTGGTAACCACGATGCGGCCTGGCGAGAGCCGCCAAGCCGCCCACGATCGCGCGGTCAACTTCGTAAAAGAGACCTCCCCTTTGTTGCCGGCCTATGTTCCAGACTAAAGTGGCAGCCCACTCCCGCTTTCGAACTATGTAGATTAGAAGTGTTTGTGCCGATGAACACTGTAAGAGATAGGTGAACCATGCCGAAAGGAACCTCCTTGCATCTTCGCTCGTTTTCGATTCCGGCGCTGATGTGCCTGCTACTGATCTCTGGCTGCAACCGCGATCCGAACGTTCGCAAGCAGAAATATTTGGAAAGTGGCAAACGTTACGAGAAAGACGAAAAGTACAAGGAAGCCACAATCCAGTTTGCGAACGCGCTCAAAGTGGATCGGAACTTCGCCGATGCTCACTATGAGCTAGGCAAGACCTATCTGAAGATGGGCAGCGTCATGGCTGGGTATACCGAACTATTGCGCACAGTCGACCTGGCTCCGAAGAATCTGCAGGCAAGGATTGATCTGGGTAATCTGCAGGTAGCTGGAGGTGTACCCGACAAAGCCTTAGACCAGGCGAAGGCTGTGCTTGCCAGCGATCCAAAGAATGCGGATGCCTATGCTCTGATTGCCGCTATCGATGAGCGCAAAAACGATCCCAAGGAAGCTTTAGGGCAGATCCAACGCGCCTTGCAGATCGATCCGAACCGCTCCAGTTTTCATACCACGCTTGCGCTGATTCAGGCCCAGACTGGGCAGGCACCCGCAAATACCGAAGACGAGTTGCGCAAAGCCGTCGCGCTTGACCCAGCGCAGCCCGTTCCGCACCTCGTCTTGGCTTCGTTGCTGGAGAGACGAGGGGATCGTGCCGGAGCGGAACAGCAGTATCAGGATGCAATCAAGAACGCACCGAAGGATCTGCGCGCGCGCGAAGGACTGGCCCGTCTCTATCTGAGGGCTGGGGATCCTGGGCGAGCCGAACAGACGCTTCGTCAGGCTGCGGAAGATCTGAGCGACTCTGACATCGCAGCCGCAATGCTGAACGATTTCTATCTGCAGACGGGCAAGGCCGGGGAGGCAGAGGCGGCTTATGCCAAGCTGGTTTCCGATCACCCGAAGAGCGGTCCGCTCAAGGTGGTTTATGCCAAGATCCTCCTTAGCCGGCACGAGGTGGACAAAGCAACTCCGGTGATTGCGGACTTGGTGAAGAATAACGGCGGCACTCCTGAGGTTCAGATCTTGAATGCTTCTCTGCAGCTTGATTCGGGCAAGGTGGATGCTGCGACCGAGACGATGCAGAAGGCGGCCAAGGATTTTCCGCAGAGTTTCGAAGTACAGCTTGCGCTCGCCAAAGCAGCCCGCGTCAAAGGGGATTTAAATCTGGCGCAGACAAGCTATCAGACTGCCAGCAAGCTTCGACCAAACGACGTCAGTGCGCTTGAGGGGCTGGCGGAGATCGCCAATCTTCGCCATGACAATAGCCAACTGGCGCAGATTGCGGATGAGAGCATCAAGGCTCGCCCGAACTACGCACCAGCTTATCTATGGCGTGGAACTGCTGCGGCGAATCAGAACGATCCGGGAAAAGCAGAGGCGGACTTCCAAACCGCCTTGAAGCTGTCTCCAGACAACGTTCCAGCTTTGGTGGAGCTTGCACAACTGAGATTACAGGCGCACAAGCTTCCCGAGGCTGTCGACCTTGCTGAACGCGCCCTCAATAAAGACCCTAACTCCATCAGTGCCCTCAACGTGGTTCTGAATGCAGACATGATTACGAATCAACCAGCAAAAGCTGAGGCGCGCCTGCAACAACAGATCGCCAAGACCCCGCAAAACGAATCCCTCTACGTGGAGCTTGCTGCGCTCCAGAACGGCATGAAAGACCCGCAGGGTGCATCCGCGAGCGCGCAAAAGGCCTTAAGTCTCAATCCGAACGATGAAGCGGCCGTTCAGGCTGTCGCCGTGGCTTCCACGCAGCTTGGAAACCCGGATGCGGCAATCGCCCTTTGGCAACATTGGATTGAACAACATCCAAAAGACGCTGCGGCGCTTTCGATTGTTGCGCAAATCGAGGAGAGCAAAGGCGATAAGACGAAGGCACAGGACTATTATCGGCAGGCTCTGAAGCTTGAGCCGGAGCAGGTTCTTGCCTCGAATAACCTGGCCTTCCTTATGCTGGATTCAGGACAAAATGTGGATGAGGCTTTGCAGTTGGCGCAGACGGCGCGACGCGGAGCCCCGAACTCCCCAGACACAGCCGACACACTCGCCTGGGTTTATTACTACAAGGGAAGGTTTTTGACTGCGCGCGATTTGCTTGAAGAGACGGTGAAAACCACTCCCCAAAATGCGTCCATCCAATACCACCTTGGGATGATCTACAGCAAAACGGGAGATAAAGCTTCGGCAGCACTTCACCTGAAAAAGGCTGAAAGCCTCGACCCAAACAGCAAGACTGGCAAAGATGCCGCGACAGCGTTGGCACAAATGAGCTAGTAGCCTGCTTTGCACCAGGCGAAAACTTTCAAAGATGAGGATAGTGACGCGCGCCATCGCGAAAGGTCCGCAGTGCTGTGAGATGCTGTCAGGACTTGCTTCCTTTGGAGTACAGTCAATTCGCTAGCTCAAGGCTGTAAATAGCTAACGATACGAGCAACGCTTTCAGCCAGTGTCGTCTTGCCTGTATTGAGGATTTCGATGTCTGCTTCCATCGCTTCCTGATGCAAGTATCGACTCCAGCCCTTCATGCTGTGATTCGCAGCTCTGGCTGCCTGCGAGCCTGGATCAATCGTGTCTCCCTTGTCAGGTCATCGCACTCGACCAAGAGAATACGTGTGTTTGCAATAGCTTGAAGGCTGAAGGCTTCTCTGATAGAGGCTGTGCCCATCTGTCCTTCAAACAGCACCGTACGCCCTTGCCAAAAAGTGAGGCAATCCGCTCGAACCCTTGCGGTGTCATGGCACGCTGCCATGCTCCTCCAGGCTGATGGCCCGCTCCGAAGAGGATTATTTCCCGGGCAGAGGGAACACCAATGATATCGAACCGGAGGACATAGTATTCGGGATGCGCTCGCTCCACCCCTAAAGCGATGGTCGTTTCAAACGCAAACTCTCGCTTTGCCGACCCCTACCGCAACTAGACGATCAGGCACCGATGAGATATTAGGACACTCGTTGACTATAACAAGGCGATGTAAGGGCTGAAACTTACGGCGTACGGTGTACCGCGTGGAGAGTTATACATAAATCCAAATTGATGTAGCTGTCATCTCGGCTTAATATTCATCTCTGTACTGTGTGGACATGCCTACGTCTAATCGTAACTTTCTGCGTCCCATGCGGAGCGGTCTGCTACTTTCTTTGGCCTATTCGGGATGTGTGTTTGGGCCACACGCTTTGGCGCAATCTACCTTTGCTACCGTGCAGGGCACCGTACTCGACAGCTCCGGAGCCGCCATTCAAGGCGCGACTGTAACCATTACGGACGAAGCGACAGGTACACGCAAAACCTTGACCGCTGGGCCAAGCGGCGAGTACCGAGCCTTCGACCTCAATGCAAGCACGTACACTGTCACATTCTCCATGGCCGGCTTTGGGGAGCAGAGTTTTCCGCACCAGACCGTGCTGGCGAGGCAGGTGATCCGGCTTGACGCGAGCCTGAAGGCAGGTTCCGTTGAACAGGTGGTTGAGGTAGAGGCCGGCAATAATGCGTTCTCCGACATCGCCACCGTCTCGCACTCGTTGAACTCCGGCGATATCGATACGCTGGCATTGAACTTCCGCGCCTCTGACCAGACCAGCCCACTGTACGTCGCCACCCTGACACCCGGTGTGCAGACTGACAGCAGCGGCAACATCTCGGTTGCGGGCGGTTCGGCCTACTTCACCAGCTACTCGATCGATGGCGTCTCGACGGTGAACGCGCGCTTCAACGGACCCAACGTCAATCTGTTTCCGTCGGTTGAAGCCATCAGCGAGTTTAAGGTCAACTCAGCCAATAACGATGCCGAGTTCGGCCAGCCCTCGGACATCACAGTTACTACCAAGAGCGGCACCAACCAGTTTCACGGTGGCTTGTATGAGTTCAACCAAAACAGCGCGCTCAACGCCGCCAATCCCGTGACGCGTACGCAAGGTCCACTCAATGCAAACGACTTTGGTGGGTACATCGGCGGTCCGCTCTCCGTGCCGCATTTATACAACTCGAAGGGTAAGACCTTCTTCTTCGGCGACTATGAAGGCACACGCCGGCCGGAGTCCGGGTCTATCGCCATCTCGGTGCCGTCGGCTGCATTTCGCTCTGGAGACTTTTCGTCGTTGTGTACGAGCGGTTTTACCGCCGGTATCTGCAACACGGCCAGCCAGCAGTTGCATCGTCCCTTCAGCGCAACTCCGTACCTAAACAACCAGGTGCCGGTCAACAGTTCTTCGGCGTCGCTGCAGTCTGCGCTGTATCCGCTGGCCAATGGCCCGGGCATCGCCAACAACTATAACGCGGCTTTCCCTGGCGATTACACCCTTAACAACGGCGACGTCCGCATCGACGAGAGCTTTACCGACAAGCACCACCTGTGGGCGCGCTTCGGCGGCAAAAACGTCACGCTGTCCGGCACGGATGCAACCTCCACGTACGACCCGCAGAACGGCACCTATGTCTCGCCGCAACGCCTGCGCAATCTGGTTGTTTCTTATAGTTGGACGATCACGCCACGGCTGATCAATGAAGTGCGCGGCGGCTATTCGGTTGCGGATTTTCTGAACTCCTACCCACAGGCTGCGCAAGGGGCAGCGATTACAACCGCGGCCGGCATCACGGGTCTGCCCACGCCGCCGGCATCTGGCGGTGTGCCCGCAATCAACTTTACTGACGGCTCATTTGTTACGAACAACCAGGACGGACGCCCGCACACCACCAAGAACCTGACCTGGAACATCTCCGACCAGGTGCAGTTCGCCGTTGGCCGCCATGCGCTTAAGGCCGGCTTCGATTACCAGAACTATCATTTTCGCGATTATCTTGACTTTACCAACGGCGACCAGTTCGGCGACTACTACTTCTCCGGCCAGGTCACTGGCTATGCCTATGCAGACTTCCTCGCCGGCTTTCCAGTGGCTACGGACTACTCCATCGACGGCCCGGACGTGCAGCCCTTTTCGCATTACGAAGGTTTCTACGCGCAGGACTCCTGGAAACTGCTGCCGAACCTGACCATCGACTACGGGCTGCGCTACGAGATCCATGCGCCCTTCAACGACAGCACCAACCAGCTCGCGCAGTTCCAGCCAGATTATCCTGGCGGGCGTGTAGTCGTACAAGGGCAGGCGGGCTTGAACCAGGTGCTGCCGGTCTTTGCCAAGTCCATCGGCTCCACGCCGATCGTGACCAATACAACTGCCGGCTTGCCGATTAC
Source organism: uncultured Granulicella sp. (assembly GCA_937873145.1). Lineage (GTDB taxonomy): Bacteria > Acidobacteriota > Terriglobia > Terriglobales > Acidobacteriaceae > Edaphobacter. The sequence goes on from CALMVK010000342.1 coordinate 28,557, forward strand.
CTTGCGCAATACGTATTACGGCGATATCGATCCGCGCCTCGGCTTCACTTGGCAGCCGTATCCCAGCGCCAGCAACAAGACTGTGGTGCACGGCGGCATAGGCGTGTACACGGTGCCGGTGCTTGGTTCTGTCCTGTATTCATTGGCCGGCGTGGCCACCAGCAACTATCTCATCTTCCAGGATTCCGCGACGCAGGTGCTGCAGTTTCCCAATGTCTTCCCAACCGGCGGCGGTGCCGGCCAGGCAGGTAAGCCGGACTACCGGCGCGCCAACCAGATCAACCTGAAGGATCCGCGCCAGGTGCAATGGAATGGCTCGATCGAGCAGGGCCTGGGCTATGCGACCACGCTGCGGCTGAGCTATACGGGCTCGCACACCACGCAACTCATCCAGAGCCCGGACCTCAATCAGGTTCCGGCCAACACGCTGGGCTATCAGGCGTACATTGCGCAGAATGGCTTGCCCTATCCCAACTTCAACGCGGTGCTGACACGCTCGAACGGGCCCAGCGCGAAGTACAACGCTTTAACTACGGAGGTGGAGCGCCGCTACCAGAAAGGCCTGACGCTCGACGCCAACTACACCTGGGCGCATGATCTGTCGAATGCCCTGGGCGCAGTCCCCACGACGCAGACCGCGGAGAACGGTGCCACCATTTTGAACCGCTTCAACCTCCATGCGGATTACGGCAACGTGATCTATGTCCGGCGCAACCGCTTCGTCGGTACGTTCCAGTATGACCTGCCCTTCGGCCGCGGCCAGCTCTTCGGCGGTACGCTCAATCGCGGGGCCAACCTGCTGCTGGGCGGCTGGGGCATTGCCGGGATACAGTTGTGGCAGTCCGGTGACTTCCTGACGCCGTCCTTCTCCGGTACGGACCCCTCGGGAACTGGAGTGCTGGTCCGCGGCGTCACCACCGCACAGCGGCCGGACTGCACCGGTATCTCCCCCAACATCAGCAATCGCTCGCGCGCTATGTGGTTCAACCAGGCTGCGTTTTCAACGCCTGGCAATAACATTGGCCGTTTCGGCAATTGCTCGGTCGGTACCTTGAATGGTCCTGGAACCGTGACCTTCGCCGGCACGGCAGGCAAGAACTTCCAGCTCAGCGAGCGTTTCCGCGTTCGCTATGAGGCCCAGATCGCCAACCTGTTCAATCACACCAACCTCGGCAATCCCAACACAAACATCACCTCTTCTTCTTTCGGCACCATCTCGAACGTGCAGGACCCTACGACGAGCTACGGCCCGTCCGCAGGACCGCGTAGCGTGCAGATGAGCTTACGGCTAACGTTTTAGATGTGGATGCATTGACGATCCTGAGCTGAGTGCCTTGCTTGATGTCCAAACTAGAAAAGGGAGTAAGTCGGGTAAGAAAGCTATCGAGCTACCTACTGACGCGTAGATAGGAGCTACATGAAGGTAGGTGGCCGATAGAAGGATTCCATCGATGTTAGTGTTGCCGATCTTTACTGAATAAGTTAGCGAGTGGAGGACGATGGCAGGAGGCTATCCGAGGATTTTGCAAGGTCTTCAAATTGATTGATAAGCACTTCTCCTTCTGGGAACACGGCCCGAATCTGTAGATCGCCGCCGATTGCGCGCACGTAGCTCCGCAGGGTACTGATATACATGTCAGCCCGTCGTTCTACCTTCGAAACCGCTCCCTGAGATACTTGAAGCACCTGTGCCAACTGGGTTTGCGTCAGTTCTCTTGCTTCCCTCAACTCTTCCAGCGGCATCTGCCGCAGAGTTTGCTGGACACGTTCTTCAATGCGTGCCTGGCTTTCCGGGCTCATCTTTGCGCGTAATTCTTTAAAATTGCGAGCCATCTATTTTCTCCATGGGATACACCCAGTTACGGGTTTGAACTGATTTCCTTTAAGTGCTGCGTATAGATCGTGTCGGCCTTCGGCACGAACTCTTCATACCAATTGGCCTTGCCGGTCTTGTCACCGCCAATGAGCAGCATGGCGATACGGCGAGGGTCGAATGCATACAAAACCCGATAAGGGCTTCCCTGGTGCTGGCATCGAAGCTCTTTCAGATTGAGATATTTTGAGTTTCGAACGGTATCTGCATGCGGCCTTTTCAGATGAATGCCTTGCTCTTCCAGCAAGCGTACAGAGAAAGCGACGCTCTCTTGCTCCGCCTCGGTCAGGCCGTTCCACCCCTGCTCGGATTCATTTGAGAACTCGACTTCGCATGGCATGACTTATATTCCTCTAAAATCTACTATTCCGCTAAGGTTATATTTCTAGAACCGACAGCACAGCTTTCGCAAGCAGGAAGGCAAAACATTACGTTTTTCCTATCAAGCCGCAACCGCTTCGCGGAAATTGAACATGGCTGCAATCGCTTGTTCATAAAAGCTCCGTAGGTTGGGAGTATCCGTTCAGTTCGAGTTCACGCGATCCGTGTACGCGGCTTAACGTCCACCGACATCCCCCGGAGTGTTCATGAAGCGGTTCTTGCTGCTCGTTCTCTGCTGTCTTCTATCTTTGCCTTTGGCTTTTGCCCAGTTTGAAACCGCTTCGGTTCTCGGCTATGTACGAGACAGCTCGGGCGCTGTGGTGCCACATGCCACGGTCACGCTCATCAACCAGGGAACCCAAACTCAGGTAGAGATACAAACGGGGGACGAGGGTGCTTTTGAGTTCACAGACGTAAAGCCGGGGCAGTACCGCACCACGGCGACAGCGTCCGGCTTCGACACCAGCACTACGGAGCCCTTTATCGTGCAGGTGAATGCACGGCAACGCGTGGACGTGGCCCTTCGTGCAGGAGCTACAGATACCGTCACGGTGAGTGGCGCTGCCTCGTTGCTCCAGACCGACGATAGTGAGCGTGGCCAGGTGATCGGCACACGCGAGGTGGAGAACCTGCCGCTGAACGGCCGCGAGTACGCTGATCTCGCCGCGCTCGTCCCCGGCGTACGCCGCAATGCGCTTGAAAACCAGACAGACTCGAGCCGGGATGCATCCTTCAACGTCAACGGCCAGCGCAGCGAGTTCAACAACTTCCTGCTCGACGGAATCGACAACAACGCCTACGGCACATCGAACCAGGGCTTTTCCAACCAGGCAATTCCTCCGTCCCCGGACGCCATCAACGAGTTCCGCGTGGAGACCGACAACTACTCCGCCGAGTACGGCCGCTCCGCCGGTGCGGTCATCAACGTCAACATTCGCAGCGGCACCAACCGCTTCCACGGTAAGGCCTACGATTACATCCGCAATACGGTCTTCAACGCGATCGGCCCATTCACTCCACCGAACAATGCTCTGACCGGCGCTCCGCAAAAGCCGATCCTGATCCGCAATCAGTTTGGCGGTACCCTGGGCGGCCCGGTTTGGAAGGATCACACCTTCTTTTTCGGCGATTACGAAGGCGACCGGCAGGTGATTCACGCGATCATGCAGGCTACCGTTCCCACGGCGAACCAAGCCGGCACCAGCGCGCTGGCTATAGCGAATGGCGGCTACACCTTTCTTGCGGCTGCCAGAACATCTGCAGGAACGACCCTGCCCTATGAGGGCACCGCGGGCATTCCCATACGCAACCCCATCACCGGGCAGATGTATCCACTTGGCGTCGTTCCGTTCAACGATCCCAGTCTCTCGGCTTTTGCCAAGGGTGTTCTTGCGGCGCTTCCCACGCCGAATGTGGCTGGCGGCGTGTATGCCAACAACTATGCCTCTCTGCCGGCAGATACGATCCACGACGATAAGGGCGACATCCGCGTCGACCAAACCTTTAGCCAGAAGATGACGGCCTTTGCACGCTACAGCCAGCACAAGGGCAACATCCTTTCGCCACCTTCCATTCAAGGCCCCGCCGGCGGTAACTCCAACGGTAACGTACAGATCTTCAACCAGCAGATCGCCGGCGGCGTTACCCGTGCGTTGACCCAGAACGCGATCGTGGACGCGCGCTTCGCCTTTACGCGCACCGATGGCGGCAAGTTCCCCTATGGCCAGCACCTGCCCAGCCTGATGGCCGGCATCCCCGGCCTGCCGACCGATCCTACCGTCGCTCGCAGCCTCAACGCGCAGACTGTCAGCGGGTTCACCCAGTTTGGCAACCAGACCAGCAACCCGCAGTTTCAAAACCCCTACGTCTACAACCCCAAGGTGAACTTGACCTTGCTGCACGGGCGCAGCAGTTACAAGATGGGCTACGAGTACCAGGCTATCTACACCACGGACGAAGACTTCAATCCTACTTACGGGCAGTCGACTTACTCGGGAGGTTTCAGCTTCGCGGGTACGTCTTCTACGGCGTTGACCGGCTCCACCGACACTGGTTTGAAAGAAGCCGCTTATCTAGGCGACTTCCTGTTCGGCGCGCAGAGCCAATACCAGCTCAATAACTATCAGGTGGTGCACCTGAACCAGCGCATGCACTTTCTGTACCTGCAAGACGATATTCGCGCCACCTCGAAGTTCACGATCAACGCCGGCCTGCGCTACGAGCTGGTCACGCCACAGTGGGAGTCCAATAATCTGCTTGCCAACTTCAACCCTGTCACCAATTCACTCGTGGTTGCCACGCCCGGTTCCATCTACAACCGCGCCCTGGTCAACATGCCCAAGCTGGACTTTGCTCCCCGCGTCGGCTTTGCATACTCGGTCGATCCCAAGACGGTGATCCGCGGCGCCTATGGCATCAGCTATGCGCAGTTCAATCGCGAGGGTGGCGAAAACCTGCTGGTCTACAATCTGCCGAACATTGTGCAGACGAGCATCAACCAGGCGCCGCTCAACGGAAACCGGGCTACCACGGGAGCCTCCGTGCTGGCGACCTGCACCCCTGCACAGGCGCAGGCGGCCTTCGTTCCGGGCGCGCAGACCTGCTTCCGCACCACGGTGCAAGGCTATCCGGCGGGCTTCACCAGTCCATCTGTAGTGACCTCGTCCAGCTATGCCAATACGCAGGCACGCTACATCCCGGCCAACCTGCCGACCGGCTATGTGCAAGCGTTCCACCTTACCGTGCAACGTCAGATCACAAGCTCCTCGACCTTTGAGGTCTCCTACGTGGGCGAGCACGGCGTCAAGCTGCAGGTGCTGGCCGATTACAACCAGGCCAGCCCGAACCCAGTGACCGCCACCTGCAATACAGCCGTCACCAGCGGTTGCATCGTTCCGCTGCTCAACAACCAGGGCCGTCCGCTCAAGACCTTCCCCACCATCGAAGAGACCTTGCCCGATGGTTTCCTTTCTTACAACGCCTTACAAACAAAGTATGAGCATCGCACGGCGCACGGGCTCTACCTGCTGAACTCTTTCACCTGGTCCCGCGCTATCGACAATGCCAGCGGTCATCTCGATACCAACGCCGGCGACAACTCGCGCATCAATCTCGCCAACCCGCTCGGGGAGCGTGGCGTCTCCGGCTACAACCAGCCGCTGAACGAAACACTTTCGGTGGTCTATGATTTGCCCTACGGCAAGGGACGCATGTTTGGCTCGAGCGCACCTCTGGTGCTGCAAGAGCTACTCGGTGGATGGCAGGTGACGGCGATCGAGAACGCGCAGAGCGGATCGCCGGTCAACATCATTTACTCGCCCACATCGTTTCAGTCGGTGAGCACCATCCTGAACCAGCGGCCCAACCAGTTGAGCAACGCTGCCGTGCTGCCGAAGTCGCAGCGTACCCGCACCGCCGGCGATCAGGGCATCAACACCTTGAATCTCGCTGCCTTCAGCCTGCCTACACCAAACCAGGCCTATGGCAGCGCGGGTCGCAACTCCGTCCGTTTCGATCCTTACTACGACACGGATGTCAGTCTGCATAAAGCTTTTGCCCTGTATCCGGAGGGTGTGGTGTTCGATCTTCGGGCCGAAGCCTTCAACGTCCTCAACCAAACCAACTACGCCTTCCCGACAAGCGAAACCTTCAGCCCTGGGTCCACCAGCTTCGGTGTCGTCACCTCCGCGATGACCCTTCCTGCACGCGTACTGCAGTTTGCCGGCAAGATCATCTTCTAGAACGTTACACGTTCTGCGTAAAACGTTCTACGTAAAACGTTCTACGTACAGGAAGGGGCGGTAGGCATCATCGACTACCGCCTCGCTTTGATTGTTGCAGAGGAACATCCCATGCTTCTTCGCTCTGTGTTGCTGGCCTTCTGCACGGCCATGTCTTCCGGCCCCATCCTCGCTCAGACCCCGCTGCCTTCCGCTGCGGACAAGGTGCTGAAGCTCAACCAGATTCAGGTGATCGGCACACATAACAGTTACCACGCCGGTCTGCCGCCTAACGAAAAAATTTGGCTTGAGAAGCAAAACCCGCAGGCAGCCGCGGCGTTGAACTATAGCCACCCACCTCTTACGCAGCAGTTCGATGCCGGTGTGCGGCAGATTGAACTGGATGTCTACGCGGACAGCAAGGGAGGCCTCTACGCACACTCGAAGGTTCCCGCCCTCGTCGCCGCCGCGGGTCTGCCCGCTGATCCCGCCGAAGATCCCAGTGGGCTGATGCTCAAACCGGGCTTCAAGGTCATGCATGTGCAGGATATCGATCAGCGCAGCACCTGCCAGCCCTTTATCGCTTGCTTGCAGGAGGTGCGTTCCTGGTCCAAGGCGCACCCTGAACATATGCCCCTCTTTATCCTCGTCGAGACGAAGCAGGGCTCGCCCAAAAACATGCAATTGACGGAACCCGAGCCCTTTACTTCGGCGGTCTTCGATGCGCTGGATGCCGAGATTCGTTCCGTCTTTTCACCGGCCGAGCTCATCACACCCGATGACGTACGCGGCAGCTATGACACGCTTAATCACGCTGTACTTGCGGGCCATTGGCCCACGCTGGCTGGCTCGCGCGGCAAAGTGATGTTCCTTATGGATCAGCGATCTGTTACGCAGATTTACCTGCAAGGTCATCCGGCGCTGCGCGAACGCGTCCTCTTCACCAACTCCGTTCCTGGTCAGCCTGATGCCGCGTTTCTCGAACGCAACGACGGTCCAGCAGATGAGATCACCGCGCTGGTGCGCGAAGGCTACCTGATCCGCGCCCGGACAGACGCCGACACCAAGCAGGCCCGCACCAACGACACGTCCACCCGGGACGCCATGATGGCGAGTGGCGCGCAGATCCTCAGCACGGATTACCCGGCAAGCGAGCCGGCACCGTTTGCAGGCCACTTTTCAGTCGCGTTGCCAGGGGGTGCCGTCCTGCGCTGCAACCCCGCGAACACTGCTGCGTCATGTCCAGCGGCACTGCAGCAGATGGAAGCAGGAGCGAGACCGTAGCATGAATGAGTTGGTGAATCTATAAATTTAGCCAATCAACGAAAGGCAAAGTTAATATGCTATTTTTCAGTAGAACGGAGACTGCCTGCGCCAGAACTATTCTTAGTCGGCCTTCATTCGTTGTAACGGCATGACTTTGCCAAAGGTGCTGCCATTGCGCCGCTTGCTATGGGTTTGGAGATTTCGGCTTGCGTGGTTCGGTTCGGCCCGTATTTACGGGCGGTTGGTGCAGACTGTAGCTCAAGTGCGGACCTCAAGCAAGGAACCTGAAAGCAGGTCCTTTTCCTCCGCTTCAACCGGAATCAGCCCCGCCTCTCGCCGCTCGCCGGTGGACTTGCTGCGCCCACTCTGCCAGCTCGCGACGCGCACGAGGCCTTACAGTTTTTTTGGACACCCTCCTGCAGAAAATGCCGGTTCAGGCTGAGGTCGGCCATCAGGCGCTGCAGCTTCGCGTTCTCGTCACGCAGTTACCGAAGCTCGCGCAACTCGTTCAACCCCAAGCCGGCGTACTTCTTCTTCCATCAGTAAAACGTCTGCTGGCTGATCCCATGCTTGCGGCAGATCTCCACCACCGTGTCCCCGGACTCCGCCTCCCGCAACACCCGCAGAATCTCCTCTTCCCTGTGCCCCTTGTTGCCCATAACAACTCTCCGCTCGTCCTTCCAGAGAACCATCCCGAGCGAAAATCCTCAACTTCAACATGGCTTAGTTTTTGGGGTTTGGGGTCAACGGTTGAAT
>CALMVK010000343.1 GCA_937873145.1 uncultured Granulicella sp.
GCGTCCTTCTGCTTCCATTGAGCAGTTCTGTGCCGCTCCAAGACCAAAGCTGACGGTGACTCTGTCCTGCGATGATCTTCGTACTTGCCTAGGAGACCGTTGAGTCCTTCGACAACCTCGTAGCGAAACTGAAGACGCATACTTTGCTCTGGGATTGTCCGCAGCAAAGATTCGAGCAACTCCTTGTTCTCGTTTCTACCTTCGTCATCAGCGAAGTAGGTTAGAGCGCCTGTCATCCGGAAGCCTGCAACATAACAGCCGTCAGTGCGGACGATTACGTTGTCGAGCGCATCGCGGATCGGCAACAGCTCACACAGAGCTGGGTTTTCGAGCGAACGCTTGTGTTGAGCGCTTGTCTTTGGCATCACTGTTCCTCCTGGAGGTAAGGACCATCGAGCTTGGTGTCCCGAGCATGGGCGCAGTAGGTCTGCGGCTTGCCGTGCCACAAGAGAAGGTCGGCCATGTATTTACGAGGTTTTCCGTACTTGAACAGCATCAGCGATGGGATCCCAACGCACAGGATGGTCAGTACCAGAAACCAGTTCATCGGAATGCCGAACACATACCTGTCTGAGAACAGGAAGTTGCCACCGACCATAGCGACTGCACACAGCAGGCCCAGCCCAAGCATGTCCTCTAGTTCGAGAAACATGAAGGTCACCTTCATGGCGAGATTTCGGGAAACCGGGCTGACACGCAAAGCCATTACGCTACCCTCCCCGAGTTGCTCATCACGACCTGATGTAAGAAAGCTATGGCCTTACCCGCACTCACAAAGTGCTCAAAAAGTCGGATCACACCGGAGCAAGACAGGGCGGCAAGGGCAGCCACGACATGTCGCAGCCAATCGTCACCAACATTCAGCCTCTGACCGACTCCACTGATTCCCAGCACGGCCCTAGCCACCTCCAAGCCGGCATACACCGGAAGGATGGTGTTACAAAGCCAATCGGTCAACGTGAGTAAAGCTTCAAACGGCTGATTTGCTCCGCTTCCCTGCCGAGCGAAGACTTCGGCTAAACGCAGGAGTCCTGAAACAGAGAGCGCACCCAGACAGCCCCACATGACACGTTCAAAATCCTCGCCTCGGGAGAACTTCCACACCGCATAGGCAACTAGCAGCGCAGCGATGATGGGCATGACCGCATTTCCCATCCAGCTCGTCATGCTTAGCAGTCCCTGATCGAAAGAGCCTGAGTTCATTAGGCTTTCTCCGCGCTTTGAGTAGCAGCACTAACAACAGGCCTCAGAGCTCGGCCGACGACAAATGCAGACAGTTTGTTGCTGAACATCCATAAGAACGTCAGGTACTTTGCAAAGACACACAGAACGGCAATGAGAAGGCCGCCGATCAGGACGAGACCCACCACGCCTCTGCCAAGCGGAAGGCGAAGGACGGCGCTCGTGAACATCAATGAGAGCGTCATCGCGCTGGCAAATAACACAACCCCTAAAGCACTTTTTGCGAATTCACTGCTCATCGAAACGCCTCGCAGATGTTGCTGATTCTGGTGAAGTCGCGGCAGACAAGGTGCCATGGAAAAGGCTGCACATCAGCGGCTGGGAAGCTCTCTTCAGAGCGAACTAGCACGCAGACACCCTGCGCTAACACATACACGGCCCGCGCGGAAAGACCGGCGGCCGCGACGAAAGCAATCTGGGCAAGCGCTAGGCTCACACGTTTACTCCTCATATCGTGACTCCAGTCCAGCTCTTTACCAGAGCCCATATCCCTGTCACACAGAGGAAGCTCAGGCCACTCACGGCATAGCTTTTCCAGGGCCTGTTCTGAGCAAAAGCCAGGATTCCTGCAGAGATCGCGAGGCCGCCGACAATGGGACTGATCGTGTTGGCAGCGTAGTTGAAGGCGTTCATGAGCATGTCTGTCGTGCTGTATGCCCCGCTTCCCATCCAAGTACCTGTCGCAAGTTTGTATATTCCCTGGATGCCGAGAAGAAACATCGCTGCGACGATGGACCCAAGCGGGCTGGTGCCCTGTGCCTGGTCCAGAATTGCTTTGAAGACTAGGGAGGCAGCGGCGACTGGAACAAAGTGGTCAACCAGGATGTCATCCACGAAGTCGTTTGCAAGCTTGCTCATCCCGTTGGTGTACGCTGCTGGCTGAGCGGCCATGATCAGCTGTGAGGCACCCGGAACAGATTCACTTACGAGCCATGTGCTTACTCCGGGGATGGTGAGAAGCAGCGCTCCCCAGAAGATCCACTTCAAAAAACCGCCACTGGCCTGATAGTTCACCCCACCCTCGTTACGGAGCGACATGCCGGCCATCACAAACGCAGCAAGGGATGCCGGCACTGCCAACGTAATAAGGAAACCGAGGATCGCTCTAAAGACCAGTGGCGCTTGCATGTTCTTAGCCGACCTG
>CALMVK010000344.1 GCA_937873145.1 uncultured Granulicella sp.
GCGAAGCTGATTCGCTGCTCACGCAACTGCTCTTCCGTGACAGGAACGTTGCGTGCTGCATCCAACGCCGCCAGCAGCTTGGGATCTGTCGCCTTCACATTCAAAAACTGCTTACGATCCGCCATACGTGCCTCCCTTTTCATACGTAACGCTAGCACTTTCCACCTAGATTGATTAAGTGGCCAGCAAGGTCCCTTCAGGGAATAGACTCTGCTTCAAACAAACAACTACAGCCGATAAAACTGTTCCGCGCCCAGCACAAGGCCGAGGGTGATGGCCGCAATAGCGATCTCGCCGATGGCTCCCACGAGAAAAGGTTTGATGCCCTGCTTGAGGAGGTCCTTGAAGCTGGTGCGCAGGCCGACCCCGGCGAAAGTAAGCAGGAATGCCCAGCGGCTTAGATTGCCGAGCGCCGCGATCTGCGGACGGGTGAAGCCGTAAGGAATAAGCCCGGCAAGGTGCGGGAAGGCTTTGGGGTCGAGCGTGCCGAGCGTGGCCACCAGCGAGATGAACAGGAAGCCGAGCACAAACTTCGGGAACTTGTTCCAGAGAAAGGCTCCCTTGCTGACGATCTCTTTGGCCTGTCCGCGCCTGGCCCAGTAGAGCGCGTAGCCGAGCACGACAAAGCCGATGCAGGCGTTGCGGCAGGTCTTGGCCAGTACGGCGAACTTCCCAGCAGCGTCGGAGTAGAGGGCGCCGGCGGCGGTGGCTTCAGCGGTGTTGTCGACGGCCAGGCCGGTCCAGAGCCCGTAGGCGTGGTCCGACATGTGCAGCACATGGCCGACCAACGGAAAGAAAACAAGCGAGATGGCGCCAAGAGCGAGAATGGCCGCGATGGCGACCGAGGAGTCTTCTTCGTCGGCCTCGATGGCGCCCTGCGTGGCGATAATGGCAGAAACGCCGCAAACGCTCGAACCAACGGCAAGCAGGGAGATGAGCTTAGGCGAGAGACGGAAGCCGCGGCCCAGGTACGTCATGAAGGTAAGGGCCAGGGCGAGCTCGATGAAGATGAGCACGAAGGAGATGCCGGAGAGGTGCAGGATGTCGCCCAGGATGAAGCGGGCGCCGAGCAGGATGATGCCGGCCTTGAGCCAAAACTCGTAGGTGGCGACGCCGGGGCGGAAGATGCGCGGCAAGCCGATGGTGTTGGCGATGAGGACGCCGATGAGGATGGCCCAGAGGACGTATTCAACATTGGGCAGGATCAGGTGGTGGGTCTTGCCATAGCGCGCGATAGACTGCTCGATGAACTTTCCGGCGTAGCCGACGACGGCAAGGAGCGCGATGCCCGGCAGCAGCCCGGGAAGGCCGTGCTGGTTAGCGTCATCACGATCGCGTTTGAGCGGAAGAGGCAGGGATTGAGCGCCCGAAGCCATGCGAATCTCCTTGGGTTGTGAGGTTTTACCAGGCAACGGTCTTGATCACACCGGTGCGGACGAGCAGCGCCAAAGCAAAAGACAAAAGCACGGCCCAGACATCGAGCGAAAGGGTGAATCTCCTTGCCGGTGGGGGCATGTGGAACTCCTGTTGGATTAAACGGGCTACTGGAAATGAAAAGCGGAAACAGGCGACGGGTCGAAAGCTAGCAGCAACAACGACGCCGGCGGAGAGCCAGATGGGCCGGTGTACAGAAGACTGCGCGTTGGGAATGGCTCCGCATACGTGGCTTAGATGTACCACGATCGACGCAGACGGAGCAACCAGGGCGCAACGATGTTCAAAGTGGCTGGTAGTAGCGGCTGGCTGGGTCGGCGCAGCCAAGGCACAGAATTTGGCCGTCGCGATGGACCTCGCGATCGTAGTTGATGCCTTCGCCGCAGACGGCGCAGGCAATGCGTGGCGACTTGTAGCCAGGCATCTCACGCGGCTCGATCGGGGCCTCTACCCATTGTTCAGTGAACAAGTCGGCATCCGACATCTCGCGGTAGGCATGCATCTGCTGCTGGTTTTTGTTTTCAATCTCGGGGTAAAGCTCGCGGGCGCGCTGCTTGGAGGATTCACGGGCGGCGAGGCGAATGGCTTTCTGGCTGGGAAGGTCGACGAAGGTGGCCGCCATTTTGCCCCAGTCGCGTATTTTCAGCGCTCGTTTGCCAAGACGGCAGCCGGTGACGACAGCGATGGCGTCGGTGGCGCAGCGATCGATCTCGATGAAGGTGACGAGCCGCTTGCGGTCCGCACCACGGGGATCGGTGATGCCCAGACGAGCAAGGCCAAGCATCGCCATGCGCACACCCAAAATCTGGCCGGCACACAGGTGGCCGTGGGCGATTTCGGCTTCGTGCAGGAGCTGGTCGAAGTCGAGAGGCATGTTTTAAGCTTACGCGATGCCGGGAGCAATCCCACCGATAGTCGCGTTCGGACCGGGTTCTCTCTCCAGCAGTTTTCACTGCGGTAGATCTTCTGTGCGGCAGTTTATGGAACTGGGCCGGATGCGATCGCCGCGGCGACTCGCTCCAGGCTGCGCTGATGCACCCGGATCAGACCTGAGCGTGGGCTGTCCAGGTCCAGGGTAAGCGACAGAGCCGAAGCCACGACGACCGGCAAGACCAGCCGCAAGAATTGCGAACGGGTGCCGATTCCCACACCGACCAGACCGCTGGCGATGAAGCTGATAAACAGCAGCATGCCCCAGGCAAGCATGGGGATCCGGTTTTCAAAAGCGGCGGTGCGGCTCTCCGCGACGCTCACCAGGGCAAGAATGGATTCGAGGTACTGTGCGCTGTCAGGATCGGGCCGGGTATTGGCAAAGTTCGCAGCAAGGCGCCACATCTGTGCTTGCAGAGCGGCGGAGGACCGCAAACTCTCGTTGATGCGCGGCTCCGACGTGCCGGCAGACAGAAACTGCAGACGAACGGGAACATACTGCCGCAGCAAAGCCTGCTCGGCAGAGCGCGTCGGCTCGGGAAGCGTCGCGGTGCGCAGCCAGGCACTGGTAAGGTCGTTGGCTTCGGCAATCTCCAGATTTTTGCGCTGGTCGTAGCGGCCCACGCCCATCGCGAACGTAAACCCGAGCAGAAGTCCCAGCAGCGCCAGCACGGCGCTTTCAAGCGTCTTGAAGGTGCTCGCTTCCATCTCGAGGGTTTGCTCGCGGCGCGTGCGCATCTGCCCGCCAACCCATGTGCCCACCCAAAGTAAAACTATGACGGCAAGGAAAAACATAGTCGGATGGATGCTCAGTAGGCGTGCGCCGGAGGCTTGGATACCCATCGGGGGTGAGATGCATTTGCGTGCGTCTACCCTTCTGAGGAACCAGCGCTTGGCATTGTCATCGTTGGCTTAAGGGTCTCCTGCCTCCTCTCCTTCTTCAACCAGCGAGGTGGTTCCGACCACGTCGAAGGTGAGGGCTTCGCCGCCGGTGGGTTGGATGGACACGCGCAAGGGCAAGCGTTGCCAGGCTGCGGGTTTACATACGGGCAGAAAGTGGTTGGGCTGCGGCCATGGGCCAAGGGGCTTTGAGACGACGGCGCGGTGGCCGCCGATCTGGGCCACGATGGCGAACAGGCCGCCTTTGCCGGTCGTGGCAGTACCACAGTAGGCGGCGTAGTCCCGGAACCAGACCACATCCGAGACGGCGAAGTCGAAGTCCGGCAGATGCAGGGCGGTAATGCGGCCGGTCACGCGGTCGACGAGCAGCCAGGGACCGGGCTGCCAAACCCATCTCGGCTCGCGGTCAGAGGAGAGGGAGTCGTTGAGGTGCATCGCACGGCGGATGGCGAAGGTACGGTCGGTCACCTCGTGCATCTCACCGGTGGTCCACTCGCGCTGGCGCTCGTCGACGACGAGGGGACGGACCTTAAGGGTGGTGGTGTCCTCATTTTTCTCGTCGGGAGTTACATCTGCCGGCGTATAAGGCACCTTGCGTATAGCTCCAAGAGAGACGGCGTGCAGTCGCGGCGGATTGGCGAACTTCGGCGGCTTAGGTGGAGCCGTTTGCGCGCCGGCAGAGGCGAGCACGAGAACGGGAATGAGATAGAGAACAAAACGGACAAGTTTCATGAGGGCCGGCGTGCGCACCGGGCCCGGCAGCGGACGGGAGACGAGTGACGCATCTCTATCTTTGCGGGTTCGGACGAGGACGTCCATGCCTCTTTATGGGGACCAGGTCCCGGTTCGGGTGAGGTGCGGGTCAGGTACGGGCTAGAGGGTGTTATGGACTTTGCACCTGCTTAGAGTCTTTGCTGTGGTTTGGT